>DATGVJ010000123.1:0-11326 GCA_035300505.1 Xanthobacteraceae bacterium | reverse complement strand
TTCTTCGTGGCAATGCGCGCGGTCGCGAGCCGCGTAAATGTCGTCGGACCGACCATGACGTCGACGCTTTCCGCGCCGTCGCCATGCCCGCCTTTGATGAGCACTGCCCGCGCGCCGGCCTCGATCAGGCGGCAGGCTTGCGCGCGCATCTCTTCTTCATCGCGTGCGATCGCACAATCGAGCAAAGCGGCTGCTTCCGGCAGGTTGGGCGTGATCAACGCGGCACGCGGGATGAGCACGCGTTTGAGCGTATCGATCGCCTGCGGATTGATGAGCCGGTCTCCTGATGTCGCGACCATCACGGGATCGAGCACGACGTGCGTCTGTTTCCAGCGATCGAGCCCCGCTGCCACCGCCTCGATCACCGCGGGCTGCGACAGCATGCCGATTTTCACGGCCCCCACCGCAAGATCGGAAAAAACCGCATCGATCTGGGCCGCGATGAATTCCGGCGGAACATCATGGATGCCGGTGACGGCTCGCGTATTCTGCGCCGTCAGCGCCGTGATGACGGAGGCCCCGTAAACGCCAAGTGCCGAAAACGTCTTGAGGTCGGCCTGGATTCCGGCGCCGCCGCCGGAATCCGACCCGGCGACCGTGACCGCGATCGGCGTCATGGTGCCCCCCTCCCGGCAATCACCCGGTCGATCGTGGCTCGCATCTCGCGTGCCACATCGGGCGGATTTTCCGACAACGACAATGCCGAGATCACAGCGACGCCATCGACGCCGGCCGCAACTGTCGCGCCCGCATTGCGAAGATCAATCCCGGCAATCGCGCAAAGCGGCAGGTCCGGACGGCGGCGGCGGAACACCGCCGCGATCCGGGCGAGACCGTCGAGCCCGATCGGCGGATCGGGGTTGTTCTTGGACGAGGTGACATAGACGCCGCCGATGCCGACGTAGTCGAGGAGTTCAACCGGTGCAGCCTCGGCCTGTGCCACCGTCTTGATCGAGAGCCCGATGATAGCGTGCGCCCCCATCAGGCGGCGCGCATGCTCGACCGGCATATCGTCCTGACCGACGTGAACGCCGTCGGCGCCGGCCGCCAGCGCCACATCGACGCGGTCGTTGATGATGAGCGGCACCTGCATCGGCGCCAGATGAAGCTTGATCGCGCACGCCTCCTCGACCATCTGGCGCGTGTCGCCATGCTTGTCGCGCAATTGTACCAGCGTCGCGCCGCCGGCGGCACAGAGCGAAGAGAGTTCTGCGAGATCATAGCGGCCGGCACGTTCGGGATCGACCAGCGCATAGAGCCGGACGTCGACCTTGGGGTGGCGAGTATTCATGTGTTCCTCCCTCGTCACGTTCCAGTTAGCTGACTGTCAGCAGCCGCACCAAGATGCGAAACCCGGTCAAGTCCGGGTTTTGTCTGCCCGCTGCAGGCCAAGCTGGCGTTCGCGCCAGATCACCAACAGGCCTGCCGCCGTGATGATGCCGGCGCCGGCAAAAACATAGCTGCTTGGTACCTCGCCGAATATCAGAAAGCCAAGCACCAGCGCCCAGAGCATGGATGCGTATTCGAACGGCGCAATCAAGGACGCGGGCGCATGCCGGTAGCTTTCGGTCACGAAGATATGCGCCAGGCCGCCGCAGAAGCCGGTAGCGATGAGGGCCAGGAGATGCAGCCCATCGGGCGCGACCCAGCCGAACGGCAGGGTCGCCAGGCCCCCAATGGCGCAGAGCACCGAGAAATAGATGACGATCGAGGACGTCGTCTCGGTGCGGGTGAGCGCGCGCGTCTGGATAGTCGAGGCGGCCGTAAATACGGTCGCCACGAGCCCAAATGCAGCCCCGATGGCCGCCGTCGCGGCCGCTGCCGAACGCCCGAAATCAAGCTGGGGGACCAGCATCACCATGACGCCCGCAAAGCCGATCAGGACGGCAGACCAGCGAAAGATGCGCACGCGCTCCTTGAGAAAGATCGCCGACAGGGCAACCGTCATGAGTGGCGCGAGATAGGAAATCGCAGTCGCATCGACGAGCGGTAAGCGCGCCAATGCGGAGAAATTACAGAACATCGACCCGAGCGCGGTGAGCCCGCGCCACAAATGGCGCAATGGGCGGGTGGTGCGGATCGCGGCTTCGAGTTCCCGCCGATAGGCATAGATGATCACCACCGGCACAACGGCGAAAGCCGACCGGAAAAACACGACCTGCCCAACGGGCGATGTTTCGCTCACATAGCGCACCAGCACCGCCATCACGGCGAACAGGAGCGACGATATGATTTTGAAGACGATGGCCCTTGTGACATTCATGCTGCTGGGGAGGCGTTCCGTTTGAGCCAGGCTGCGAGGACTTATTGCGCGCTGCCCTATCGAAAAGTCCGTTCCGGGTATCTCCGCTTGCGCCGAAGGCGCGTTGCGTTTCAACCCAGGCTACGCGGCAACGTCTCGGTGATGGTTATTACCAACGCCACGCAAAACACAACGCATAACAGCATTGCGCCGCCGGGGGTATCGCTGCGAGGAAAACACTTCCGGGAACTTCTGACCCTTCTGATCGTTGGCAGACATACGAATAACGGAGGCTCTCAATGGCAGAGGAACGAATTCAGGGTACGGTTCGAAGTTTTGGAGGAAAGTTGGAAGAAGGCATCGGCAAAGCTATGACAAAGACGGAAGCTGGCGGTCTGATTGATCAAGCCGCGGGTGCCGTCGAAGACGCTTACGGCAAGACCAAAGATGGAGCGCTGGAAGCAGCCGACGCAGTGAAGGGTGCCGCGGTTGAAACACACGATTTCCTGCGGAAGTACATGGAAGACAACCCCCACACCACCACGGTCGTCGCGCTGGGACTTGGCCTCTTGATTGGTTACGCAGCCCATCGGGAACCGCCGCGCCGACATTGGTGGGATTAATTTCGGGAATTGAAAGCAGAAAGGTGCGTCATGGTCAGTCGAGTTCAACCGCAGAGCTTCGATCGCGCGATGAAAGAAGCCAGACAACAAGCCTCAAACGTGGCAGACGCCGCCAACACCGCGGCTCGTGAAACCGCCGGTTCGTTTGAAACAGCGGCCCGCAGGTTAATCGAGGATCAGCCCTATACGGCCGTCGGTATTGCCGTGGCCGTCGGCTGGCTGATGGGCCGAATGCACCGCCCGCTGTAGCATGTTAAAAGAGATCGTAGCCCGGGTTGAGCCACTTGCGAAACCCGGGTTGCGATATTCACAACGTATGAACCCGCCTTCCCTCCCCGATCGCACGCCAAAGCCGTTCCGGCGTCACCGGCATGTCAACGTGTTTGACGCGATAGGCGCGCCATAGTGCGTCCACGATGGCATTCACGACGGCAGGACAGGACCCGATCGCGCCCGCCTCGCCTGCCCCTTTGACGCCGAGCGGATTGGTCCGGCACGGCACATTGTGGGTTTCGAAACAGAATGCCGGCACATCGTCCGCCCTGGGCAGCGCATAATCCATGAGGCTTGCATTGCGCAGCTGTCCGGACGCGGGATCGTAATCGGCGATTTCCATCAGCGCCTGGCCGATGCCCTGCACGGCGCCGCCGTGCACCTGGCCCGCGAGCAGCATCGGATTGAGCGTCACGCCGAAATCGTCGACCACCACGTAATTGATGATACGCGTTACGCCCGTCGCCTCATCGATCTCGACTTCAGCCACGTGCGTGCCATTCGGATAAGTCGCTTCAGTCGGCGCAAAGGTGTGTTCGGTGTTCAGCATGATGCCGGCGTCCGGGCGCCGTGCGATGTCCGCAAACGAGATCACGCGGTCAGTCCCCACAACACGCACCGCGCCATCCTGTATCTCGAGATCGCCCTGCGACGTTTCGAGCGCAAGGCTTGCAAGCTTCTTGACGTTTTGCGCAAGCTTGTTCGCCGCGGCGTCGAGCGATGCGCCGCCGCACGGAACGGAACTTGACCCACCCGTACCGGCGCCGGTCGCGATCAGGTCGGTGTCGCCCTGAACCACGCGAACGCTTTCCGGCGGCAGCCCGAGGTGTTCGGCGACGATCTGCGCATAGGCCGTGTGGTGCCCCTGGCCCGTCGATTGGCTGCCCATGAAGGCAGAGACGGATCCATCCTGTTCAAGCCGCAGCCGTGCCGCGTCGGGGCCGTTGTTGCCGCAAGCCTCGATATAAGTCGCGATGCCGATGCCACGCAGGCGCCCGGCTTTCTTCGATGCCGCCAGCCGCCGCGCAAAGCCCTTGCGATCCGCAAGTTCAAGACCGCGCTTGAGGTGTCCGGCAAAATCGCCCGAGTCATAGAGCTTGCCGGTTGCCGTACGGTAGGGCAGCGCGCCGCGCTTGATGAAGTTGCGACGCCGCAGGGCCTCGGGCTCTGTGTCCATCTCGCGCGCCGCGACATCGACCAGCCGTTCGATCAGGTAGGCGGCTTCCGGGCGCCCGGCGCCCCGATAGGCATCGACCGGCACCGTATGGGTGAAAACGCCGCGTATCCGCACATGACACACCGGGATGTCGTAAAGACCGGGCGCCATGGCGGCACCGAGGAACGGGATGAAGGGTGCAAAGGGCGAAAGGTAGGCCCCCATGTCGGCGAGGATATCGATATCGAGTGCAAGAAATTGTCCCTCGGCATCGAGCGCCAGCCGGGCGGTTGCGAGATTGTCGCGGCCTTGCGTGTCGGCGAGAAAATGCTCAGTTCGGTCTGAGATCCATTTCACCGGGCGCTTGAGTTCACGCGCCGCAACGGCCGCCAGCGCATATTCGCGATAGGGAAAGAGTTTGGTGCCAAACCCGCCGCCGACGTCCGGCGTCACGACACGCATCTTGTCGGGCGCAATGCGCAACACATCCTTGCACAAGATATCGCGTACGAAATGGCTGCCCTGGCTCGACAGCGTCAGCGTCAGGCGATCGCGCGCGGCATCGAATTCGGCGATCACGCCACGGGTGTCGATAAAGTTGGCGACCAGGCGCTGGTTGACGACGTCGAGCGCAACGACACGCTTGGCCTTGGCGAAGGCCGCCGCCGTCGCACGCTTGTCGCCGAGCGTGGTTTCAAACGTCAGGTTGCTGCGGAATGCCGGCCAGACCAGCGATGCGCCGGCGTCCATTGCGGCCGCACACCCGATGACGGGTGATTGCGGCTCCCATTCGACCGCGATTGCTTCAGCGGCATCGCGCGCCGCATCGGGCGTCTCCGCCACCACGAACGCAACGGCGTCGCCGACGTGACGAACCTCGTCACGCGCCAGGATCGTATAGGGCGGCACCTTGATGGTCGCGCCGGGAATGTCCGCCTGGCACGGCAGGTTGCCGTACATTTCGGTCTCGGCGCCCGTGAGGATGAGGGCAACGCCCGGCATGGCGCGCGCCTTGCCGATATCGGTGATCCGAAAGCGGGCATGGGCATGCGGTGAACGCAATACGACCGCGTGCAACACGCGCTCCGGCGCGTGATCGGCCACATAGCGGCCGGCGCCGCGCAACAACGCGTCGTCCTCCTTGCGTGTCACCGGTTGGCCAAAACCGAACTTTTTTGGCGGCATGGGTAAACCCTCGTTGTGAAAGGTTGATTGTAGGATGGGTTGAGCCCTTGCGAAACCCATCATTGTCCCACACGATCGGTGTTGATGGGTTTCGCCATAGCGCGCCGCAGCAGGAGTGCAATTGGATCAACCCATCCTCACTGTAGTACGATTCCGGGTAGGATGGGCGGGGCCCAGACGCACGCAAACGCGCTATATGGTGAAACTCACCTTGAGATTTCGACATATGACGAACTATCGTAGAAATTTCGTGCCAGGCGGCAGTTTCTTTTTTACGGTCAATCTCGCCGACCGCCGGCAGCAACTCCTTACAAATCACATCAACGCGCTCCGCGAGGCGTTTCGCTATGCGACGTCTCGGCATCCGTTAACGATTGATGCTGTCGTGATATTGCCCGAACATCTACATGCAGTTTGGACGCTGCCAGACGGCGACATCGATTTCCCATTGCGGTGGCGGCTTGTAAAAACGGCGTTCTCGCGGGCTTTGCCGTCCGACGAGACGGTTTCAACGAGCCGAAAATCGAAAGGTGAGCGTGGCATCTGGCAACGGCGTTTTTGGGAACACACATTACGCGATGAAGATGATTATGCGCGGCACGTCGATTACATCCATTTTAATCCCGTCAAGCATGGCCATGTCGGTTGCGTGAGAGATTGGCCATATTCGTCATTCCATCGCATGGTGCGCGAGGGGATTTTGCCGGAGGATTGGGCCGGGGATTGCGAAGACGATGGGGCCTTGTTTGGGGAGAGAAAATGACCCATCCGAGGATTTACCGCTTTTGGTTGGTGTGGCGATGGGTTTCGCAAGGGCTCAACCCATCCTACAAACCGCAGGGCGTCGTAGGATGGGTTGAGCCATAAGCGCGTTCTTCACGCGCTATGGCAAAACCCATCAACACCGATCATGTGGGCCAATGATGGGTTTCGCAAGGGCTCAACCCAGACTACGCCTTGCGCCCCGCCATCCAACGGCAGATCACATAAAACGCCGGAGTGAAAATCAATCCGAACAATGTCACGCCGATCATGCCGGAGAATACCGCTGTGCCGAGGTTCTGGCGCAGTTCGGCGCCCGCGCCGACCGCCCAGACCAGCGGCAAGACTCCGAGGATGAATGCAAAAGACGTCATCAGGATCGGACGCAGGCGCAGGCGCGCGGCTTCCACCGCCGCCGACCAGCGGTCACGTCCCTGATCCTCCAATTGCTTGGCGAATTCGACAATCAAGATCGCGTTCTTGGCCGCAAGGCCGATCAACACTACGAAACCCACTTGCGTGAGAATATTGTTGTCGAAGTTGCGCAGCACCACGCCGACGATCGAGGCGACAAGACACATCGGCACGATCAAAATGACCGACAGCGGCAGCGTGAGGCTTTCAAATTGCGCAGCAAGCACCAGAAAGACGAAGACCACGGCGAGCGCGAAGGCAAAGACCGCCGTATTTCCGACGCGAACCTGCTGGTACGCCAGCGTCGTCCACTCGTAGGTGAAACCGTCCGGCAAGGCGGTCCGGGCGAGTTGTTCCATCGTCGCGATTGCCTGGCCGAGCGAGTAGCCGGGCCCGGCCGCACCGTCGAGCTCTGCCGCGGGATAGAGATTATACCGCGGAACGCGATAGGGGCCCGCTGTGTCGCTCACGGTCGTGAAGGAGGCGAGCGGCACGGTGCCGCCGCTCGAATTGCGCACCCGAATACTCAGGACGTCCTTGGTATCGAGGCGGCGGCTGCCCTCGGCCTGCGCCGTCACCCGGAACGTGCGCCCCAACAGGTTGAAGTCGTTGACATAGGACGAACCTATGTAGATCTGGAGCGCGGCGAACACGTCGGGCACGGTGACGCCGAGGAGTTGCGCCTTGGTGCGGTCAATGTCCAGATAGAGCTGCGGCGTCGAGGTCTCGAAAAATGTGAAGACTTGGGCCAGTCCCGGCGTTCTGTTGGCTTTTGCCATCATGTCGAGGGTCGCGGTCTGTAGTGCCTGCGAGCCGCGCCCGGCGCGATCTTCGACCATCATCCGGAAGCCGCCCGCCGTGCCGATGCCCTGCACGGGCGGCGGCTGCACGACGAAGATCAGCGCCTCCTGGATTCCAGAAAGGCTCTTGTATAGGTTGCCAACGATGGCGCCGGCCGACTGATTGGGGGCCTTGGCCCGTTTCTTGAAATCGTCGAGCACCACAAAGATCGCCGCCGCATTCGGGGCATTGGTGAAGGTGGCGCCGGAGAAGCCGACGAAATTGACCGCGCTGGTAATTCCGGGTGTCTTGAGCGCGATTTCAACGGCGCGGCGGTTGACCGCGTCGGTGCGCGCGAGCGACGCCCCCGGCGGAAGCTGAGTGATGACGATGAGGTAGCCGCGGTCAACCCCAGGGATGAAGCCGGTTGGAGTCTTGCGGAACTCGTTGAGGCCGAATACCAGGATGCCGGCATAGATCGCGAACATGATCACGGCGAATCGCACGATGCGCGCGGCGAGCCATCCATAGCCGTCGGCAACCGCCTCGAAACCGCGATTGAAGCCGTGGAAGAAGGCACGGACCGGCCGCTCCCAGACGCGAGCCGTGTGCTGGCCGTGCGGTTTGAGCAGCAACGCCGCCAAGGCCGGCGACAGGGTCAGCGACACGATCAAAGAAATAACGGTCGCGCCCGCGATGGTGAGCGCAAACTGGCGATAGAACTGGCCGGAAATGCCGGTAATGAAGGCGGACGGTATGAACACGGCGCACAGCACGAGCGCTATCGCAATCAGCGCCGCGCCGACTTCGTCCATGCTTTTGATGGCGGCCTCCCGCGGCGCGAGCCCGGCCGCGATGTTGCGCTCCACGTTTTCGACGACGACGATCGCGTCGTCGACCACGATGCCGACCGCAAGCACGAGTCCAAACAGCGTGAGATTGTTGAGCGTGAAGCCAAACATCGCCATGAAAAAGAAGGTGCCGATGAGGGAGACCGGGATGGCGATCAGCGGAATAAGGGCGGCACGCCACGTCTGCAGAAACAGAATCACCACCAACACGACCAATACGATCGCTTCGATGATTGTCTCCTGGACTGCGACAACCGACTCCTGAATGAAGCGCGTCGGATCGTAGACGATGTCGTACTTCACTCCCGCGGGAAAACGCGGGGCGAGTTGTTCCATGGTGGCGCGAATCGTATTGGCGGTCGCCAGCGCGTTCGAGCCCGGTCGCTGGAAGATCGCGAGCGCGACCGCAGGATCAAGGCCGAGATAGGAATTCGTGGTGTAGTCGAGCGCCGCAAGCTCGACCCTGGCGACATCGCGCAGGCGCACCACCGCGGTCGGCGTCTGCTTGACGGTGATACTGCCGAATTCCTCGGGGTCGGCAAGCCGCCCGAGGGTCTTGACCGCAACCTGGAACGCACCCGGCTGTTCGACCGGCGGCTGATTGAGCACCCCGGACGCGACCTGGACGTTCTGGCCCTGTAGCGCCAGCGTCACGTCGCCGGCCGTCATGCCGAGCGACTGCAGGCGATCAGGATCGAGCCAAATCCGCATCGAATAATCCCGACTGCCGAACGCCGTGATCGAACCCACGCCCTCGATGCGGGTCAGCGGATCCTTGACTTCGAGCGTCGCGAAATTCGAGATGAAGAGAGTATCGCGCGATTGGTCGGGCGAGTAGAGATGCACGACCATCATCAGGTCGGGCGAGGCTTTGGTGACGGTGACGCCGATGTTGCGCACGTCGGCAGGCAGCCGCGGCTGCGCGATCGCGACACGGTTCTGCACCTGCACCTGCGCGATATCGAGATTGGTGCCGAGGTCGAAGGTCACCGCGATTGTGAAGCGCCCGTCGGCGGTCGAGTTCGACGAGACATAAAGCATGTTCTCGACGCCGTTGATCTGCTCCTCGATAGGCGCGACCACGGTCGAGGCCACGACGTCGGCGCTCGCGCCGGGATATTGGCCGGTCACGTTGATGATCGGTGGCGCGATCTCGGGATATTGCGCGATCGGCAGCCGGAAGAATGCCACCGCGCCCAGGATGACGAACACGATCGACAGCACCGAGGCGAAGATCGGCCGGTCGATGAAGAAACGGGAGATGGTCATCTAGCGGGCTTTCTTCATTCCGCCTTCTTGCCTGGCGCCGCATTGGCCTGCGGTTTCACTTCTTCCTCCTGCGGCGACACTTTGGCGCCCTGCCGCGCCGCCATCTGACCATTGATGATCACGCGATCGTTGGCCTCGATCCCGTCCTTGATCACGCGCAGATTGCCGGCAAGCTGGCCGAGGGTCACGTATTTCTGCCGCGCTACGTTCTCGGTATCGACGACGAGCACGTATTTGCGCGCCTGTTCGCTCGCGATTGCTCCATCGGGGACCAGCAGAGCCTGATAGGTCGGCGAACCCGGCACCCGGACGCGCGCGAACATGCCGGGCGTGAACATGCCGCCCGGATTGGAAAACTGCGCACGGCCCCGAATGGTCCCGGACGAGCGGTCGATGACATTGTCGACGAAGTCCAAATATCCCCGATGCGCGAAATCGGTTTCGTCGATGAGCCGCAATCCCACGAGGACGTTGCCGTCGCGCCCCGTAACCTCCTTGCCGCCGCTCGCGGCACGTTCGTAGCGCAGGTAGGCTGCTTCATCGAAAGTAAATTCAAAACGGATCGGATCAATCGACACGATGGTGGCAAGCAAAGTCGTGGTGCCGCCGGCTCCCCCCGTCACGAGGTTGCCTTGCGTGACGCGGCGGTCGCCGATGCGGCCCGCGACCGGGGCCTTGATATCCGTGAATTCGAGATCGAGCTCCGCCTGGCGCAATGCCGCCTCATTTGCGGCCACTGAAGCCTGCGCATTGCGGAAGGTCTGGTTGCGCTGGTCGAAGACCTGTTCCGTAATCGTGCGGTCGCGCACCAGCTGGCGGCCGCGTCCGATGTCGCTTTCCGCAAACGTCAGATTCGACCGGGCAAGGTCGAGGTTCGCGCGCGCCTGGGCGGCGGCGTTCTGGAATGACCGCTTGTCGATTGTGAACAACGGGTCGCCTTGTTTGACAAGCTGGCCGTCGTGGAAATGCACTTCGTCGAGGTATCCTGATACTCTCGCCCGCAGTTCCACCGATTCCACCGCAACGAAACGGCCGACATATTCGTCCTGATCCACGATGGCGCGCTGGACCGGCTTGGCGACGGTCACGGTCGGCGCCGGGCGCGCCTCCTGGCGCGGGGCCTCCCCGCAGCCGGCCAGACCCGCAAACAGGGCCACCGCGGTGAGCACTTGCAAGGGAGTCGGCGGGTGTTTTGCAAAGGTCATGGGGGAATCCGAGGATGGGGATGTAACGGAGGCGGGCTAGTTGCCCGCTTCAATCGAATTGAAGGGATGCAAGACCTCTGATTTCGGAGGGGCGGGTTTGAAACCCGCCCCCTACAGACCGGATTTGTCTACTGTGGTTACATTGTAGGGGGCGGGTTTCAAACCCGCCCCTACAAAGAACCCCTTCATTTTGAATGACGCAGCACACTAGCCCTATTTGTGTTCCCGGAACGAAGATCACAAGCCGGCGGAACTGTTCTCGTAGGATGGGTAGACGGAAATCCCCATAATGCGCGTCGAAAGACGCTCTTTGTGGGGGATTTACCGAAACCCATCAATCGATCGGGCAGCACGACCCCTGATGGGCTTCGGAAAAGCGCGTAAAGAAAGAACGCGACATAGCGCGTCGAAACACGTGTGTGAAGGCGCCGGTGCCTTCATACCTATCTTACAAAAACATCGAAAATTCCATTAAATCGTTACAGCCCAGGCTGGGTGATCTGGGTTGAATTTGCAAAAGATTTTTGTGGACTGCTGAATCGGTTTCCGATTCAAGAATCGGATGA
>DATGVJ010000122.1:0-6729 GCA_035300505.1 Xanthobacteraceae bacterium | reverse complement strand
GCGCCGAGGAGTGCGCGCACCAGAAAGATATGCGGGTCGGTGCCGCGCACCATCGCGACCTTTTTGCCCTTGAGGTCTTCGACCCTGTTGATCCGGCTGTCGCGGGTGGTGACCAGCGCCGTCCATTCCGGCCGCGAATAGACATAGACGGATTTGATCGGATTGCCGTTGATCCTGGCGACAAGGGCCGCCGAACCCGCCGTCGACCCAAAATTGATCGAGCCGGCGTTGAGGAATTGCAGCGCGTTGGCCGAACTCACCGTCTTGACCCAGACCACCTTAACGCCGTCGCGGGCAAATTCCTTTTCCAGGTATCCTTTGTCCTTGAGCACCAGCGAAACCGGATTGTAGGTGGCCCAATCGACATAGATTTCCTTCGGTGGATCGGCCGCCATCGCGGTGGCGCTGGCGACGAGCCCGGCGGCCAAGGCCATGACGGCCAGGTTACGCCGCGAATATCGTCTCATATGACCTCCACGATCAGGTGACTGCAGAACCGCCCCACGATGCGCTGCCAAACGCACAATGGTGCCCTTCATCTCCAGCAAGAAAACTTCTTTGTTCTTTAGTTCACGAACGAAGCATGATCAAATAAAAAATAAACTGATCATTAATCGGCTATGATAGAATAATATTCTTAGTCTACGGCCAGAGCACTACATTGCGAGTTCCAGCGGATGGCTCTTTGGCGCCGGCAGATGTGGGTGGCGGGACGGCTCTTGCGCCTATAGGCTCGCGGGCGAGTAGCCTCGCGGCGAGAAACCTCGCGGGCGAGAAAACTCGCGGGCGAGCCACACAGTTTCACGAAGCTCTACCTAAACGATCGATCAACTTATGCTGACACCAGCCAAGCATGCCCCAGAAGTCCCGGTCCCGCTCTTCGATTCGGTGACGGCCGCAGCCGAGCTTGCGGAACTTGCAAACATCCATTCCGGGCGTGAACGGGAAATGCGTACGGCAGTCGCCCAGCGCCTGAAAACCGCTCTCGCACAGGGGCGCGATGTTGCCGAACGCCTTCTCCTGAAGGACCGCCGTGGCCGGCTCTGCGCCGAGCGGCTTTGCTTCATGCAGGACGAGATCATCCGCCTGCTGTTCGAATTCGCGCAGACTTTTCTCTACCCCGCGCAAAACCCTTCCGAAGCCGAGCACATGGCGGTCGTGGCGACCGGCGGCTATGGGCGCGGCATCCTGGCACCGGGCTCCGATATCGATCTTTTGTTCCTCTTGCCGTACAAACAGACCGCGTGGAGCGAATCGATTGCCGAAGCGATCCTCTATGCGCTGTGGGACATGGGCCTCAAAGTAGGCCATGCCACGCGAACGGTGGCGGATTGTATCCGTCAGTCCAAGGCGGACATGACCATCCGCACCGCAATCCTGGAAGCACGCTTCCTGCTCGGCGAGCGCAAACTCTTCGACGAATTGATGACCCGCTTCGACAAGGAAGTCGTGCAGGACACAGCCGCCGAATTCGTCGCCGCCAAGCTTGCCGAACGCGAGGAGCGCCATCGCCGCTCCGGCCAATCGCGCTACCTGGTCGAGCCAAATGTCAAAGACGGCAAAGGCGGCTTGCGCGATCTGCACACGCTCTATTGGATCGCGAAATATGTCTACCGGGTCCAGGAACGCGAAGAGCTGATCGCGCATGGCGTTTATGACCAGCGCGAATATACCCGCTTTCGCCGCTGCGGCGATTTCCTATGGGCGGTGCGCTGCCACGTTCATTTCGTAACACAGCGTTCCGAGGACCGGCTGTCGTTCGACATCCAGCGCGAGATCGCGGTGCGGCTCGGCTACACCCAGCATCCCGGCATGCGCGACGTCGAACGCTTCATGAAACACTACTTCCTGGTCGCCAAGGACGTCGGCGACCTCACCGCCATCCTGTGCGCGGAGCTGGAGGACAAGCAGACCAAGGCCATGCCGGTGCTCAGTCGCATGATGGCGAAGTTCCGGCCGCGCGCGCAACAGGCTTTGAGCGAAACCGACGATTTCATCGTCGATTATAATCGTATCACGGTCGCAAGCCCGCAGTCCGATGCCTTCAGGCGCGATCCGATCAATCTGATCCGCATCTTCTGGCTGGCGCAAAAGTACAATCTCGCCTTTCACCCCGACGCACTGCGCGCGATCACGCGTTCGCTCAATCTGATCGACCACAATCTGCGCCACAACGCGGAGGCCAACAGGCTCTTCCTCGAAATCCTGACATCGAACAACGACGCCGAAACCGTGTTGCGGCGGATGAACGAGGCTGGCGTGCTCGGCCGCTTCGTCCGATCATTCGGCCGGATTGTCGCAATGATGCAATTTAATATGTATCACCACTATACTGTGGACGAGCATCTCTTGCGCTGCATCGGCATCCTCCACGACATCGACGCAGGCCGCAGCGAAGACACCAAGTTCGCGACCGAACTCATGCGCACCATGCAGCCGCAGAGCCGGCTACTGCTCTACGTTGCTCTCTTCCTGCACGACATCGCCAAGGGGCGCCAGGAAGACCATTCGATCGCCGGCGCGCGCGTCGCGCGTCGGCTCTGTCCGCGGCTCGGCTTCTCAGCCGCTGAGACAGATACGATCGCCTGGGTGGTAGAACAGCATCTGGTCATGTCGACGGTCGCGCAATCGCGCGATCTTTCCGATCGCGTCACGATCAAAAATTTCTCCGATGTGGCGCAATCGGTGGAGCGGTTGAAACTGCTCACCATCCTCACGACCGCCGACATCAAAGGCGTCGGTCCCGGCGTCTGGAACGGCTGGAAAGCGCAACTCATGCGCACCCTCTATTACGAGACCGAACCGGTGCTCACCGGTGGCTTTTCGGAAGTCAACCGCGCCCAGCGCGTTGCCATGGCGCAGGCCGAACTCAAGGCGGAACTCAAGGATTGGCCGCCGGAACGGGTCGAGAACTATTTGGCACGACACTATCCGGCCTACTGGCTCAAGGCCGATCTGGTCCAGAAGGTCGCACAGGCGCGATTTGTGCGAGACGTCGAGGACAAGAACCTGTCGCTCGCAACCCAGATCGACATGGATGCGACACATGGCGTGACCAATTTGACGGTGACGGCACCCGACCACCCCTGGCTCTTGTCGATCATCGCGGGCGCCTGCGCCATGGCGGGCGCCAATATCGTGGACGCGCAGATATTCACCACGACCGACGGACGCGCACTCGACACCATCGCGATCTCGCGCGAGTTCGATCGCGACGAAGACGAAGAACGGCGTGCCGCGCGTGTCACCGACCTGATCGAAAAGGCGCTGCGCGGCACCCTCGGGCTGCCCGTGATGGCCGCCAAACAACTGCCGCCAAAAGGCCGGCTGAAAGCCTTCGCGATCGAACCCGATGTGACGATCAGCAACCAATGGTCAAATCGTTACACGATGGTCGAAGTGATGGGGCTCGATCGGCCAGGACTCTTGTTCGAACTCACCGCAACAATATCCAAGCTCAATCTCAACATTGCGTCTGCGCATGTCGCCACATTCGGCGAACGCGTGGTGGACGTTTTCTATGTCACCGATTTGTTGGGGGCGAAAATTACATCTGAGACGCGCCAGGTTGCGATCAAGCGCGCGTTGCTGGGAATCTTTGCTGCAGCAGATCAATTGGAATCAAAGCGTGCCGCCGCTGCAGTCTGAATTGCATAAAAGCGGTTTCACGGGATTTCTGAAATCCATGTTCTGAAATCCATGTGAAACCGCCGTCAATCAAAGCAAGAACACCGCTTGCGAACGTCCCCTGGACATCCGCCCAGCGCGCCTATTGGTAATCGGCCGGAGCACCGCCCCGGCTCGGTGCAGAGCCTTTGGGAGCTGATTTGCCGGCCTCTTTTTTGCCAGCCTCTTTTTTGCCGGCCTCTTTCTTACCGGCCTCTTTCTTACCAGCCTCTATTTTCCCACCGGGCTGGTCGCTCTGGGTCCAGCGGAATGGATCCTTGCTGGGATCGTAATCCGAACCCGGACCTCCGGGGGTGGCGGTTTCCTTCCCCTGAGCCGCCTTCGTGTCTTTGGCAGCTTTCTTTTGTTTGGCGGCAGCAAAAGTGTCGTTCGAAACCGTTATGACGACCGGTACCGAAACTATCAAAGCTGCAGCTAGCAGGAGTGCAAACTTTCGCATGTTCTTTGTCCTCCAGGTTCGTTCCCTCACCGGTCCCGCCGGTGGTGGTAGCCTAAGAAGGAATCCAAACGATGAAAAGAGGTAAAAAGCAATTTCCCGACCGTTGGTCCCGCGTTTTCGAAGTTCGCAATAGGATGCGCCGCGATATGATGCGAATGTCGGAATCGGTGCACTCGTGCGGCCTGCAATCAGTGCGCAGCGGGTCGCAACAAAGCATCGCACACCACCGTCTTCCAGCACCAATTTCGCCAACTAATACCGGTAGTCGGGGGTTCGGTTCGGTAACCGCTCTTTAAACCCCGCTATCTACGGTGCAGGTGGGAGATTGGGGACGCATGGTGGCGAAGCGGCGAAACGGCAAATCACGCCAGGATTCTACGGCACCCAGCGACGGCCCCTCTTCGTCGCCGGAGGCAAACGCGCCTGCACGTTCCAAATCAGCTCCGCCGCGCCGGGGGTCCGTCACACGACGGATCGCCTATTGGAGCCTCGTGCTCGGGATTTGGGCCGTGATTGGGATTGTGGGCGTCCTCGGCCTTGCCACGCTCAACCTGCCGCCGATCGACACCCTGAAAATTCCCAAGCGCCCGCCTTCGATCGAAATCGTGGGGCTCGATGGGCGCGCGCTCGCGACCCGCGGCGAAATGCACGGCGCCAATGTGACCATCAGGGAATTGCCGTCCTATCTGCCGCGCGCATTCGTCGCCATTGAGGATCGCCGCTTCTACAGCCACTTCGGCATCGATCCGATCGGGCTCGTTCGGGCGCTCACGGCCAATGTGATGCGCCGTGGCGTCACCCAGGGCGGCTCGACCATCACGCAGCAGCTCGCCAAGAACCTGTTCCTCACCCAGGACCGCACGCTGTGGCGCAAGCTGCAAGAAGTGGTGCTCGCGCTCTGGCTCGAGCGAAAATTCTCCAAGGATGAGATTCTCGCACTCTACCTCAACCGCGTCTATTTCGGCGCCGGCGCCTATG
Organism: Xanthobacteraceae bacterium; assembly: GCA_035300505.1. GTDB lineage: Bacteria > Pseudomonadota > Alphaproteobacteria > Rhizobiales > Xanthobacteraceae > VAZQ01. The sequence continues at coordinate 1,625 of DATGVJ010000122.1, read as the reverse complement.
GGGTCGATGCCGCCGCGCAGCGTTATTTCGGCAGGCCCGCCAAGCTGGTGACCCTCGCCCAGGCCGCGATGCTCGCAGGCCTCGTGCGGTCACCGTCGCGCCTTGCACCCAGCCGCAATCCGAACGGCGCCGAGATGCGCGGGCAGACCGTGCTGATGGCCATGGTCGACGTCGGCGCGATCACGGAAGCCATGGCCAAGGGAGCGCTCGCCCAACCCGCGCGCGCCATCAAGGCCTCGGGCACCGGCACGGTGAACTATGTGGCCGACTGGATCATGGACGTGCTCAACGATCTCGTCGGCCTCGTCGAGCAGGACATCGTGGTCGAGACCTCGATCGACCCCGCGCTGCAGACCGCGGCCGAAACCGTGCTGGTCGACGAGCTCAACCAGAAGGGAGCGAAGTTCGATGTCGAACAGGGCGCGATCGTCGCCATGACGCCGCAGGGCGCCGTGCGGGCGCTGGTCGGCGGCAAGAATTACGCCGCGAGCCAATATAACCGCGCGGTTGCCGCCAAGCGCCAACCGGGCTCGGCCTTCAAGCCGTTCGTCTATCTGACGGCCATCGAGCGCGGGCTCGGCCCCGACACGGTGCGCGAAGACAAACCGATCGTGATCAAGGGCTGGAAGCCGGAAAACTACAGCCGCGAATATTTCGGACCTGTGACGCTCACCCAGGCGCTTGCCATGTCGCTCAACACGGTGTCGGTGCGGTTGACGCAGGAGTTCGGACCGGCCGCCGTCGCCCGGACCGCCCACCGGCTCGGCATCGCCTCCAAACTTGAAGCCAATGCGTCGCTCGGGCTCGGGACATCGGAAGTCTCGGTGATGGAACTCGTGTCAGCCTATGCGCCCTTCGCCAACGGAGGCGACGCCATCGCGCCGCACGTGATCGAACGCGTTCGCACGCTTACGGGCAAGCCGCTCTATGTGCATGTTCCGCAGCACTTCGGCCGCATCGTTGAACCGCAGCACATCGCCGCCATGAATTACATGATGCGCGAGACGCTGCGTATAGGCACGGCGCAGAAGGCGCAGCTTCCCGGTTGGCAGGCCGCCGGCAAAACCGGCACCAGCCAGGATTTCCGCGACGCCTGGTTTGTCGGCTACACGTCGCAACTCGTCACCGGGGTCTGGCTTGGCAACGACGATTCTTCGCCGACCAGGAAGGCAACGGGCGGCGGCCTCCCGGTCGACATCTGGAGCCGCTTCATGCGCGTTGCCCATCAGGGCGTTCCGGTTGCCAACCTGCCCGGCCAATCCAGCCCGACATTTGCGTTGTTCGGCCCAAGTGCTACGGGGGCTGCCGCGACGGGGGCGACCGGAGCCCCAAGGCCGCCGGCGTCGATCGGGGACATGCGTTCGCAAGACCTGCCGCCACCACAGCGGCCGAACAACAGTCTCGATGGCTGGCTGCTTGATCTGTTCGGCGGGCGGCGGTGAGGATTTCATTATCGCGTTGGAATCACACGGGAACTCCCCGTCGGCTTCGTTCCCTGAAAAATCGAGCTTATTTTTGACGTGCGTCGTTGAAATTGACGGCACGGATCGATGGCGATTGGCGAACTTCCTCATCATATTGAAATCGCGCAAGAACTCGCCGTTGGTTTTGAACTTGAAAAATGA
>DATGVJ010000121.1:0-50423 GCA_035300505.1 Xanthobacteraceae bacterium | reverse complement strand
GCGCGAGTTGCGCGACCAGGGGGCCGACATTCTCGATATCGGGGCGGAATCTACCCGGCCCTATGGCGATGCGATCACCGTTTCGGCAGAGGAAGAACTTCACCGGCTCGAACCGGTCCTGCGCACTGTCGTGGCGCTCGGCATTCCGGTCTCGATCGACACCATGAAAGCGACCGTGGCCAAAGCCGCACTGGCCGCCGGCGCCAGCATCGTCAACGACGTTTGGGGCTTGCAACGCGATGCCGACATGGCACGCGTCGTGGCCGATCATGCCGTTCCAGTCATTGTCATGCACAACCGCGACGCGGCTGATCCCGCGATCGATATCATGGCCGACATCACTGCTTTTTTCTCGCGTTCGCTTGAGATTGCGGCGCGCGCCGGCATCGCACCGGAGCGGATTGTGCTTGATCCCGGCATCGGCTTCGGCAAGACGCCGCAGCAGAGCATCGAGGCGCTCGCGCGACTGGTTGAACTGAAGCTATTCGGCCTGCCGCTGCTCGTCGGCGCCTCGCGCAAGCGCTTTATCGATAGCGTGTCGCCGGCCCCACCCAACCAGCGCCTAGGTGGCTCGGTCGCAGCCCACCTGATCGCGGTTGAGAATGGTGCTACGATCTTGCGCGTGCACGACGTGGCGCAAACCGCCCAGGCCCTGCGCGTCGCCAACGCTATACGCACCGCGTCAACGAGCAACACATGAGCGACACTGTCTTCGTCACCGGGCTTGCGCTGCATGCCTATCATGGCGTGATGCAGCATGAGGCCGACATTGGCCAGTCGTTCACGCTTGACCTCGTCCTCGACATCGACCTCGGCGAGGCGTCACGCTCCGACAAGCTCGCCCATACGGTCGGCTATGATCAGGTTGTGGATGCCGCGGCACAGGTTTTTTGCGCACAAAGCTACCGGCTGATCGAGGCGGCTGCCGGCGCCGTTGCGGACGCGGTGCTCGAACGCTTCGCGCAAGTGACGGCCGTTCGGGTCACGGTCCACAAGCCTCACGCGCCGATTGCGGCAACCTTTGGGGATGTCGGCGTCACGCTCAAGCGCGCCCGGCAGGGCTGACGCTATGCCGGAAACGCTTCTGGGCTTCGGCGGCAATGTCGGCGATGTGCGCAGCACGATCCAGCAAGCGATTGCCCAGCTCTGCGATGGCCGAGACCTGCGGCTCATCGCACGCTCGTGCGATTATTCGACACCGCCCTGGGGCGTCACCGACCAGAACCGCTTCGTCAATCTCTGCATCCTGGCAGAGACACGCCTGACGCCGCGTGACCTTCTCAATCGCGTACAAGTCATAGAGCAGCAGTTCGGACGCAACCGCGCGAACGAACGGCGCTGGGGCCCGCGCACGCTCGATATCGACATATTGACCTATGGCGAACTGGTGCTCGACACGCCGGATATGACGCTACCTCACCCGCGCCTGTTCGAGCGCGCCTTCGTGCTGCTGCCTCTGATGGACATCGTGCCGGATCGCGTGATCGCCGGCCGGCGCGTGCGTGATGCGGCCGCACAAGTCGATGCAACCGGCATCGCCAAATTGCCACCAATCTGATTGGCCTGTCACCCGGATCGTGGCATTTTCACCGCATGATTGATCGCACCTCCGACACCGTAGCGCTTGCCGCTGAATTTCCGCCCGCCACTTATGCGCAATGGCGCAAACTGGTCGCCGATCTCCTCAAAGGCGAGAACTTCGAACAGCGCCTGCAAAGCCGCAGCGCCGACGGCCTCGTCATCGAGCCGCTTTATGAACGTGAACCTGCCGCCTCGAGCCTCGCCGGGCGGACACCCGGAAAACCCTGGCAGGTGCTCCAGCGCATCGACCATCCCGATCCCGCCATGGCAAACAGACAGGCGATCGAGGATATGCAAGGCGGCGCGGACGGCCTTGTGCTGGTCGGCGCCGGTTGCGCCTGTGCGCATGGCTTCGGCCTCAATGTCGACGTCGACGCGCTCGGCACAGCGCTCGAAGGGGTGCCGCTCGATGGCTCGATCGCGCTCGAATTCGATCTCGGTCCGCAGGTTGATCTACCCGAGTTCGCGGCGAATACCTTCGCGGCGAATGTAAGCCGGCGTGGCATCGCGCCAGAATCCCTCCGCTTCGGCTTTGATCCGCTCGGTGGCGCCCTATCAGATGGACACGGTGATGTGCCGCTCCGCGAACTTGGCCCATATGTCGGACGCGTTGCGACCGGGTTGGCGGCACTCGCTTTCCGGCGCGGACTGTTCAAGGCCGATGGCCGCGTCGTCTACGATGCCGGCGGAACCGAGGCGCAGGAACTGGCGTTTGTGCTTGCGGTGGCGGTTTTCTATCTGCGCGCCCTCGAAGCTGCCGGCATCACACTCGACGATGCGCGCCGCATGATCTTCTTCCGGCTGACCGCCGACACCGAACAGTTCCTCACGATTGCAAAATTCCAGGCGCTGCGCAGGCTCTGGCAGCGCATCGAAGAAAGCTGCGGCCTGACACCACAGCCGGCCTTCGTTTCTGCCGAAACCACCTGGCGCAACATGACGCGCAACGATCCGCAAACCAACATTCTGCGGGCAACCATCGCCGTATTTGCGGCTGGCATCGGCGGGGCAGATGCGGTCACGGTGCTGCCATATACCGCTGCGCACGGATTGCCCGATTCATTTGCGCGCCGGATCGCCCGCAATACGCAGCTTGTTCTGATCGAAGAAGCCAACCTTGCCCGTGTGAACGATCCAATGGCGGGCACCGGCTGGCATTCCGATCTTGCCGACAAGCTTGCCCGCGCCGCCTGGTCGCAGTTTCAGGAAATCGAAAGGGCCGGCGGCGCTGCGGCAGCGTTGCAACAGGGTCTCATCCAAGACAAGGTCACGGCCGCCCGCGCCACGCTTGAACACGACATGGCGACGCGCCGTCGCACGCTCGTCGGCGCCAACGACTATGCCAACCTCGGCGAGGCGAAGGTCCCGGTCATTGAGATCGCGGCGCGCACGCGCGCGCCTGGAGCGTCGCCAGCGCGTCCCGTTGAGTTTCCCCGCATCGCGCCGATGCGGCTTGCTCAACCGTTCGAGGCCCTGCGCGACGCCAGCGATCGCATGCTGGCCGCAGGCGGCGCGCGACCAAGGATTTTCCTGGCGAGCCTGGGTACGGTCGCGGATTTCACGGCGCGCGCCACCTTCGCCAAGATTTTCTTTGCGGTCGGCGGCATCGAGACGGTCGATGTGGAAGAATTCGCCAGCACCGATGAACTCGTCCAACACTTCGCCATATCGACGACAAAGTTCGCCTGTCTCTGCGGCACCGACGCCGCCTATACGCGAGATGGCGTTGGCGTCGCCAAGTCGCTTCGTGCCGCAGGCGCGACACAGTTGTATCTCACAGGTCGGCCACAAGGGTTGGAAACCGACCTGGTCGCAGCCGGGGTCAGCACGTTTGTCCATGCGGGCAGTGATGTGCTCGCGATCCTGCAGGAGGCTCACCGCCTGCTCGGTAACACCTAACGCCGCCAAACCGGCGCATTTCAGGAGCAGTTCATGCCGGTGATCGTTGGTCTCGTCCTGACGCCATTTGGAGCCGCTATCGCCACCAGCATTTTTCTCATCATCACGATCGCGGAATATGCCGCAGCAGTCGAGTTCACGACTCTTCTTCAAGTCGCCGTTGAAATCATTCCCTACGGACTCCTCTACGGAAGTATATTCTTTATCCCGATTGCGGCCGTCGTCTTACCAATCGCCCATTTGATCCTTCGCCGCTACGCGCGGCTTGGCGTGATTGGGTTGATGGTGACCGGCCTTGTGGCTTCGCTCGTGCTGATGTTGGGCATCATTCTTTTCGAACAACTCGACGGCAGCGAGATTCCGTTCTTTTCGCGACGCACGCTGAACTTCTCGGTCATCGGAAGCGTCGCGGGCGCAATCCTAGGGCTTGCGTTTGCCTCCTTCACGCGCTGGTGGCGGCCGTTCGAATGGCCCGGCTATTGGAGCGCCTTGCGGGCTGGTCCCCATCAGGCAGGCACTACCGAATCGCGGCTCCAACCTGACGGCGGGGATCGGCGATGACGCGCGGCTGGCAGCAAAGCGCGGTACTTGCGCGCAAATTGCTTCAGGCACACTTCCGTGGCTCCGAACGGACCGGCTTCGTAGCTGGACGACGCCATCCCGGCCTGAACCCGGTTGATCAGGTCGGTGTCTTCCTTGTTGACCTGGCGATTGATCCGCCAATTCAGGTAGCGCGCGGCGCTCATCTCGCGGCGTTGATCGGGATGCAAACCATCGGGATGCACAATATCCGGATGCGCGTAGGCAATTTCGCGAATGATCGTGCTCGTTGCCGAAACCGGCACGAATTGCATGAAATCGATCTGGTCGGGATAGATGTCGAAGGCAACGTTGGGCCACAACTTGAAATAGACCCAGAGGCGCTGGCGATCCTCGGCCAAGTGTGCGACCGGCGGCAGATATTTCTGGTACATGCGTTCGGACCTATTGGACGACGGCTCGTCGCGCAGTCTGCCCCACATCTTGTGCACCCATTCCTGCGCCTCGATACTGTAGTTCCTGCCGAACAGTCGCGTGAGGCCCGGATGGGCAACATTGATGTGCAAGGCATCCGAATAATTATCGGAAATATTCTTCCAGTTGACAGTACGCGGGCGCAGCGTGACCCGGCCGAGCGGGATCAGATCTTTCAAGCGGTAGGTCGCAATTTCTGATTCATAGGGCGCCATCATGTCGGCCACCGAAGGACCGGAGCCGGCAATCCTGACGAAGATGAAACCGTGGTAGATCTCATGCTCGACCGCCTTAAGGTCATGGGCTGTTATATCGAAGCCCACATATGTGGCGCGAAGCGGCACCCCAACGAGATGGCCGGCGAGATCGTAGCTCCAGCTGTGATACCGACATGTCAGCCTTCGACCGCAGTGCCCCGACGATCCATCGACAAGACGGGCGGCGCGGTGACGGCACACATTGTGCAGCGCACGTATGGCTCGGTCGTCGCCGCGCAACACGATGATCGATTCGCCTAGAAACTCGAATGTGAAATAGTCCCCGGCCTTCGGAATATCATTGACATGGCAAACGATCTGCCAGGACGGGCGCAGCAGGTGCTTGGCTTCATAGGCGAAGAACTCTTCGTCGCGATAGAGCCAGCCCGGCAGGCTCATGCGTTCGTCGGGATCGACTTCGTTTGCGCGCGGCGACGATGCTTGGTTCATGACGCCAGGGTATACAACCATGATCTATCGCGATCCAGAAAGGAATTTCGAGGAGCTATGGGAGACCTGACAACAGGTATCCATGCGCTCAAATAGCAATAGGGGCGATTGCAATGCCCACGGGCTCTGCAGGGCTTCCCTGATAGGACGCCGTCAACAGGTTCATGTCCTTGAGGACCATGGACAACGGCACAAGCGTTGTGTTCTGTTCGATCAATGCGCCGCCCATCACCGTTGCACCGAAGCTGACGGTGCAGCCGTCCTGGATGTGAGTTCGCTTCACTTTCAGCATCATGTTCTCGAAAGTATGAAACTGCAGGAATCCGTCGATATGACAATCCCTGCCAAAGCTCACCGCGTTCCAATCGGAGCACTGCATTGGTTGGTTCACGATTGTCCGGCGGCCGATCCGACATCCCATCCACCGTAAGACAGGATTCGCCAGGATCGTCCCGGCACAAAATCCCAAAGGGCTCCTGCACCAGGCGAAGAAACAGTCCTGCGCGAAGAAGTATGCGAAGTGTCGCAATGACCAAAAAGGGGTCGCGTGATTAGCCCCCCATTCGCTGCCGACGAGGAACTTCTTGATCGCAACGGCGAGCAGCACCAGATTGACTTCAGTGAGCGCCAATGCAATCACAGAGGCGCCAATTGGGTGTCCGATCAATCGTAACAAACAAATATACAAAAGCGATAGAACAAGCCCTTCGGTGATACGCAGCATACCGATGCTGACGAGATCGTTGAGGAAAACGCGGGCCAGGAAGAGGCGGAAGCTCGGCAGTCTGCGGGTTTCATTCTCCGCATCAAATGACACGCTCGCAAATGTCACAGGTGGGTTTCCCGCTACTGCAATTGGCTTGCTGTGCCGCGACCGCATCTGTCGTCGGAACTGTATGTCACTTCCCGGCGTGGAAACGCCCAACAGGAAGTTGCTCGGGAAATGTCCGTACTCGGCAACGCAATTGTTACCGCTGAAAAAATTCCGCGGCATGTCGACCTGGCGCAACTTGATGTGCTCCGCGCCATAGTCAAGCATATTGGTGAAACATCCATTCGACCAGAACACCTGGGAGTCGGCGGTCACAAGGTCAGGGACCAGATTGAACATGACGTCGCACTCCGAGGCGCCCCATCGTGGGAAGCGCATGCCGGCGAGTGTCCGCAGGTATTGCCCCGTGATCGTCCAGGTCCACAGTCTCTGTGTCCTGTTCATTTCATTCATTCTGAACAAGAGGAGAGCACCTCTGAAGCCGTGCGTCGGATACAGCCCTGGCGAAGAGGCCGTGAAACGAATGAAAAGGCAGCTCAGCAAGGAGGTCACAACGATCGTGGTCCAGGTTGTGATGAACGCGTAGAACGTGAGGCGCCAGCCGATCTCGAATAGCGACGTCCCACCAAAATAGGCCTCGGCAAGCTCAACTTCATCAGCGTAGACGAGACTGCGAGTGAGCCACAGGATCACGGCTGCAGGGACCCCACTGAGGCAGAAAGACATGAATATCTGGAAAAGAATGTTTAGGGTCTCCAACGACCAAATCGGATACGCATACTCGCAACTGGCCGCCGTGCGCTTCAACTCCCTGCAGCGACCGCTACAGCGCGCGGGAGCTCCTTCCCACATTTCCTGAGACCCGACATTGCTGAGGATCGGGGTGAACGGTGTAATCCACGTGCCCCGCCCTACCCTTACATTGTTTCCGATGGCGGCTCTCATACCGATCTTGCAACCACTCTCGAGATGAACAGGGCCCACATGCAAATATTGTCCCATCCACCTCGTCGTCTGGACGTAAGCCCCGGTTTGGATGGTGACATCGTCTTCGAATGACATCAAATCCAAGGGTCCCGACAGGTAAGCGTCGTGAGCGCACTGAAAGTTGTGGCCGACGGACGAGCCGAGATTCCGCAACACGAATGCCATGAGCGGCGCACTGCGATACATGGCGCCCAGTGGAAGGAGAACCACGCTCTCCAGACGACCGATGCTCCAGATTCTTAAGTGCATCTTGCTCCACTTGGGATAGACACCAAGTGTCACATTGTTCTTGCAGAAATCGCGTCCCAGGAAGAACTTTATCACCATGACCCATAGCAAACTGGCAAAGGGCATGGCGAGGGCCAGAAAATACAGGACGAAACCGCCGATGATGAACTCCCAAAGACCGGCGGTCACGAAAAGCGTCCCGATATCGACGAAACTCAGGACGAGCAGAAAGGCCGCCCAGCCGGGGGAATACAAGAAAACCGCAAACAGGACTTGCAGGATTGTGAAGGAAGTAACGGAAAGCACTGCTGCCGCTGCCTCATCGCGTCCGTCGCAGTTCATTTCCGCCATCACCGGCGTCACAGCAGCGTTGGAGGCCTGTCGGGACGCCCGTGGGCGCGCAGCTATCTTTCGCGCAGTGTTGCAATCGCTCAGCAGGGCTCGGACAGGCACCAGCCATCCTGCAGCTTGCAGTCGCTGCGCCAACCGCGCGATGACAATCGAGTGCCCCCCAGCCTCAGTGAACCCATCGTCCAAACGCAGCGGAGTCTCGAACACGGCCCTGCAGATGGCCAGCACTTCCTCACAGTCGGAATCCATGCCGGCGTCAGGTGGTTTGATCTCTCTCCCCTGTGCGTTCTCCGTGCTGATCGCTGGGTCTCTACCGGAGTTACTGCTTTCCATCGCCGCCGTGCTCAGCATATGAGACAGACTGGGCAAACAGGTCCGGTCGATCTTCCCCGAGACCGGCTTCATGACGAACTTGTCGACAAGGAAGATCCTTGTTGGGACCGACGGTGCCGGAAGCTGCTTGGCAAGCACTGCCGTCAACCGGTCAGACCACGCCATCGGTGCGGGAACAACCCCCGAGATTGGCCCTTCGCTGATCGAAGGTGCGACCACAAAGGCGACCAGCGTCTCGTTCTGGTAGTCCAGCACAGCAGCCTCGATCTCGCTGAACTTCGTCTGGAGAATGTCCTCGACAGCCTGTGCCTCGACCCGATGCCCGCGCACCTTGAGCTGCGCGTCAATTCGCCCAAGGAAGTGCACCCGCTGGGTTTGGGGGTCGATTAAGCATTTGTCTCCGGTCCGATAGAGGCGACCGAACTCCGGATGGATAATGAACTTCTGGGCGGTCTGTTCAGGCAAGTTCCGGTACCCACGCGCAACATGCACCCCACCGATGCAAAGCTCTCCTACCTCTCCATGAGGCACAGGGCGGAGCTGACCGGGCTCGACGATGACATACGTTACATTGGGGAACGGCGAGCCGATGGTGATGGGCTCCCCGGGCCGTAAGCTTTGGCGGCTGGTGTCGGTGCTTGCTTCCGTGGGACCATAAGTGTTGATGATCTGCCGTCTGGCTCTGGTCCAGGGTTCCACAAGCGCACTTGGAAAGGCTTCTCCAGCGGGAACTATATAACGGCACAATGGATAGGGGAGATCCACTTCGGGGGTCGGTGTGAGAGTGGCAAGTAGCACAGGCGGACAAAAGAGCACTGTGACCTCGGCGTCACAAAGCACTGGAACGAGATCCGGTCCGGACCTTACCTGCTCCTTGGTCAGCATGACTACGGCGCAGCCCGACACCCAGGCGCTGTACATTTCGGAGATGCTGCCGTCGTAACCCAATGACGAAGTGAGCGAAGTCGCGTCCATTCCTGGAATGAGATCGAAGTAATCGGCGTAGCTGAGGGCTAGGTTCACGTAACCGGCATGCGGGCACTCGACGCCCTTTGGTACCCCCGTCGTTCCGCTCGTGTAGAAGATGGTCGCAAGACGCTGCGTCGGATCGTCCAGCCAATGCGGCGGCTCTCTTCGGGCGGGCCGCTCGGGTAACTTCAGGACATCGAGCGTCGGCACGTTGCGGAACGTGTTTTGCCCGCGCGTGAGAATTACCACCGGCTGCGCGTCGTTCAACATATGGGTGATCAGGGCATCGGGCAAAGTGGTGTCGAGAAACATTACCGTACCGCCCGCCTTGAGGATGCCGAGGTGACAGGCCACAATTTGCCAATTGTCCTGCGACATGGCCACGGCGACGACCTGGTCCGGGCCGGTGAGGTAGGAAGAAAGCGCGGCCGCCACGTTGTCTGCTCGCGCGTCGAGTTCAGAGAAGGTCAGGGACTCTCCGGTGTGGGGAATGTGCAGGGCCGTGAGATCCGGGAACTTCGCCGCTGAGCGGCTGAAGATTTCAGTGAGCCAACGGACTCCTTGCTGATGTGGCACGTTTACGAGGTGGTTGACCCCAAAGACATCCGTCAAGCCATATGGGGAGGTGTCCAGCGGCGGCACCTTCTCTGCTGCCCAAAGGTAGCGCCGCCAGGCCACGAATGTCAGAACAAAGAAAACCGCGAAAGCGGCTGTTACTGGAATAGCGGTCAAACCTTTTCCTCATACGCTCGGGAAGGCTCCTCAGTCTCAAAGACACTCTAATCCGACTTCCTATTCCGACTTCGAGCGTCAAATTTCAGCAACGTTCGAGCAGTCAGTTCAATCGAAGTACCGCTGGAGTGTTCCTCTTCTGCGCACGTCCAGGGTAACACAATGGGGGCCACCACCCAACATTTTGGAGTGGCGCAATTTCAGCGGGATTACATCTAGCCCCTCTTTCTCCAAGATCTTGATAAGGGTCGGCTGATTTCGATCGACGACCACCAAATTCGGATTGATGCTGAATGCGTTCATGTCGATCCAGTCACTACCGATGCATTTGGAAAGATAGTCGGCCTCATATCTGTCCGTATTCTCAATCGGCGGACTGTAAAGGACTTTCCACTGTTTCAGGATTTTGGGCAGCGTATCATCGTTGACACGAGACGGATTGCAAAGGACCAATCCAGGGCGCAAAGCCACAATGGTCGAGTCAATATGGCTGCCATAATAAACATCCTTAAGGAAGTGAACGCGAAATTTGGCGCCCAAAATGGACTGCAGCCAATGGCCCCCCAATTCATTCCCCGTCGCACTGACAAGATAGATCAAATCCTGGCCAAAACGCAAAATGTTTGCCGCATCGAAGGCTGGCTCATCATTGCGCGGCGAAGGCTTCGTCAAATCGACGCCCTCAAACAGCGAGTCCAAGAGCATTGGCTTGGGAGCGCTGTACCACTTTGCGCCTGACTTCATGTATTCCATCAGCAACGTGCGGTAGCTAAAAGTTTCCTGGGCGCGGCTGCGGATCACATTGGGCGTTTCAATAATGTGGTCGCCGACGACCAATAATATGTCGCGGGGACAATAATTGTAATATCCTTGAGCTTCCCAATTGATCGTGGAAAACTTGGCCTCGTGCGGCCATGTCTGGGGACGGTTGACGGTGACTCCCGATTTTTCCAAGATTTCAACAAATCCGTTCAAATCCTCCTCGGTCTCTTCGATGATCCGTTGCGGAAAAGGGCCGCGTGGAATTTCGGCGAGCGAACAGTCGGGAAATTCTGCCAATTGGGAGCTTCGGTCTGGTGTCGGAAATCGCGCGTGCAGCGGATTACCGACAATGACTTCCTCCAGTTGATCCCACTCGTTGCAACTCCATACACGTGACATACGCAACATGCCTCCTCATTATTCCGACTGGGACTGGCCCGCTCCATTCCTTCGGACCACTCATCGTAGAGCGCTCCGTCCTTGAACCTGTCGCAATTCGATATGAAAGGCCGCGACGGCCAAACCGTCGTTACCATCTGGTAGAATTGCTGAAGAAGTCCGGCAACGTTATTGCGCCGCTGGACGTTTGCGCTGCCTCAAGTACAAAATTGCCTACCGCAAGATCAAGAACACCCAGCCCAAATGGCGAAAATATGCGAGACCGATCATGATCAAGTTTGACCTTCTTCTCCAGAACATCCACCAATGTGCCCGAGACAAAATTCCTGTTTCCTGTCGCCGTTTCCGCAAGATGAAGCGATGTACTTGCCTTGAGGCAATGCTCCACATCGTCGACGACATTTTGCGATGCGAGAATTACATTCACGCAAATATCGCGCAGCGACAGATGAAGGACCGTTGGAGAGTGCTTGAGCACCTTTTCATCGGCAAGATAAGGGGCGAGCGCAGTTGTGGTGAAAAGAATCAGCGAGGAGTCCGGGATGGCGTCCTCCAAACGGCCTCGAATATCCGCCTGGAGGTTGTACCGATCGCGAAGCCATTTGCTGAAACTCTCGGCTTCCCTGCGGTCCACGTCGTATAGATTGACTCTACGAAACTTCCATTTCCGGAATAAGAGCCACTCAACAGTTGTGCGGGCAATGATCCCGGTGCCGATGATGCCAAGAACGCCCTCAAATGGGGTTGGCGACATGTGCTCTGCTGCCAACGCCGCTGAGGCGGCAGTGCGCGTAGCACTGATAAGCGATGCTTCGATACAGGCGAGGGGATAGCCTGTCGCGGCATCGTTTAAGATCAGGACTGCTGATGCTCGGGCCAAGTTACTGGCGCGGTTTTCCGGGAAACTCGATATCCACTTGATGCCACTTTTTTGAATCGTACCGCCGAGATGCGCCGGCAAGGCGATGATCCGAGCGCTGGGGTTGTCAGGATATCGGAGAAAATAGCTGTCTGGATTTACAGTGCCTCCAGAGGAGTGAAGCCGGTATGCCGCCTCTACAGCTTTGAAAACTTCATTCCTATTGCCATCAATGACACTTTTAACTGCCGAGCCAGGAATTACGCAGAACGGCGGAGCAACTGCCACGATACAATACCTGTTTACTCAGCCGCAGTGAGGTAGGTCTGCATTGGGGGGTTGCCTTCAGGCAATATGAAACTCTCAACCCAGTCCGGGTCATAGATGCTGTCCAGGTACTTTTCGCCAAGATCCGCCGATATGGCAACGATCGTGTCTCCCGGCCTGAACTCGTGAGCCAGTTGCTGTACCGCAGCCAACACTGTTCCGGTGCTTCCTCCAACAAGCAAGTGATGATCTCGGACGAAGGAAAGACAGGTATCAACAGTTGTTTCTTCGTCCACTGTTACAACTTTATCCGGGATGGCGAGGTCCGCGAGCTTTGGCCGCACGCTCGTGCCGATTCCAGGGATGAATCGTTTCCCGGGAGTTCCACCGAACGTGACAGATCCTGACGGCTCGACGGCTACAATCCTGATCGTGGGAAACAAATGACGAAGCCGCTCTGATATCCCGGCGAGGGTACCGGTCGTGCCCGTTCCGACAAATATCCAATCGACCTTCTTGAACTCGCACGCAATTTCATTCGCCGTTTGAATGGCATGAACATTCTTGTTGGCGATGTTGGCATATTGGTTGAGCCAGACCGCGTTCGGTTCGGATTGCAGGATCTGTTCGATTTTCTTCAATCGACTTCCCAAGAACCCGCCGGCGGAATCCCGATCTTCAACCACAATGACGTTTGCGCCATAGCACTCCATGCCTCTCACAGTGACGCGGTTAGCATTGGGATCCGTTACGCAAATAAATTTGTAGCCTTTGGTCGCACACACCAAACTGAGCGCGAGACCAAGATTTCCCGACGAGGATTCGACTATGACGGTTTCGTTTGGCTTGGCAATTCCGCGCTTCTCCAGGTCTTCAACGAGACCTATCGCCGTCTTGATCTTGATAGAGCCGGTTACGTTGAAACCTTCCAGTTTCAGATATACATCATGACCGTCGGCAAACGCCGGAACTCGATAAAACAAATCACGAAAAATCAACTCCAAGGGTGACTCGATGATCATGACACATCATCCCCGAACAAACGGCCTGTCCTGTTTCCTCGAACTGCTTAGCCTTCCGTTAGCCCTTCGTGCTCAGCCCAATAGCCCACCCTTCTCAACCCAATCGGCGCACCGCGGCTCCGAATCAGGGAGAGGCATGTCCCGCTCATAGTCGAACATCGAGATGGGGCCCCCGCCCGGGGTCGATGTTACGCAGGGTTCGGCGTGGAGGGCAAGTACAGTGTATAAGTTTTCAGCAGTTTTAGGCCGCGGGGTTGCCGAGGCCCTTCCTCACCTGGAACACCATGCAGGCACCTTGCATAATCCCAGATATCGGAGAGGAGATTATGCGTCAGCCGATGAACCGGGAATGAACCGAAAAAGGCATAAGACGATGGTCCCCGTGGTCCCGGCAGGTACAGGCGAGACCAAGCGCACAACAATCCCTGGTCCGAAGCATTGGCGCCCACCAACCTTAAACCTATATTCTTGTTGTGTGGCACCGCGCGGATTTCACTCCATGACGTTCAGCAACAACCTACGCGGCGATCTCGCAAAACTCAGCGATGCCGAGTTGGCTGCCCGATTGGAACAATCCTGGTCACATTACGAAACCACCGATAAGAAGCGACGGTCGAGATCGTGGTTTTGGACAGGTCGCCGCACGGCCGAACTTCCACTCGCAGTCCGGATTTGGCTGGGATTCTATCGTGCTCCCGGATTTCGGGTCATTGCATTGGGTTTTATGGCCATAGTGTTCAATGGTATTCCTATCGAGCTGCTTATCAAGGATCCGAAACAGGGTTCCGATGTGATCACCAAGATGATCACCGGCGCCGACGCTGATATTGATGAAATTCAGGCCATCACCAAGGAAATCAAGCGACGCGTTGCCGAGCGGAAGGCCTCTTCATGACCCGTATCCCTGATTTTGCGACAGTCGATCTTGCGGAGCCGACCGCCGCGGCCGTAGCGACCGGCCCAACTGCCTGGGCGACGCCCGAGGGCATCGCGGTTAAAGCCGCCTATGGTTCCGACGACGTCGCAGGCCTCGATTTTCTCGATACATATCCTGGCATCGCGCCTTTCCTACGTGGCCCCTACCCCACCATGTACGTCACTCAACCGTGGACGATCCGGCAATATGCCGGCTTCTCGACGGCGGAAGATTCCAACGCCTTCTACCGCCGCAACCTCGCCGCCGGCCAGAAGGGTCTTTCGATCGCCTTCGACCTGCCGACCCATCGTGGTTATGATTCCGATCACCCGCGCGTCGCCGGCGATGTCGGTATGGCAGGCGTGGCAATCGATTCGATCTACGACATGCGCACGCTGTTCGACCAGATCCCGCTCGACCAGATGTCGGTGTCGATGACCATGAACGGCGCGGTACTTCCGGTGCTCGCTCTCTACGTGGTTGCGGCGGAGGAACAGGGCGTACCGCCGGAAAAGCTCACCGGCACGATCCAGAACGACATCCTCAAAGAATTCATGGTGCGCAACACCTATATCTATCCACCCAAGCAATCGCTCAAGGTCATCGCCGATATTTTTGCCTATACGGCCAAGCATATGCCGAAATTCAACTCGATCTCGGTATCGGGCTATCACCTGCAGGAGGCGGGCGCGACGGTCGATCTTGAACTCGCCTATACGCTTGCCGACGGCGTCGAATATGTGCGCGCCGGACTTAGCGCGGGGCTGGACGTCGATCGCTTCGCTCCTCGCCTGTCGTTCTTCTGGAACGCGGGCATGAATTTCTTCATGGAAGTTGCGAAACAGCGCGCCGCACGCATGCTGTGGGCGAAGCTCATGAAGACATTCGAGCCGAAATCCGACAAGTCCCTTGTCTTGCGAGCCCACACCCAGACGTCCGGCTGGTCGCTTGCCTCGACCGACGTGCACAACAATGTGGTACGCACCTGCATCGAGGCGATGGCGGCGACGCAAGGCGGCACGCAATCGCTGCATACCAATGCGCTCGACGAGGCGCTCGCATTGCCGAGCGACGCCTCGGCCCGCACCGCGCGTAATACCCAGATCATGCTGCAGCGCGAGGCCGGCACCACTCGCCTTATCGATCCGTGGGGCGGTTCCTATTATGTGGAGCGCCTCACGCATGATTTGGCGGCACGCGCCTGGAGCCACATCCAGGAAGTCGAACAGATAGGCGGCATGGCGCAAGCCATCGAGGCTGGCCTCCCCAAACTGCGCATCGAGGAAGCCGCCGCCAGAACGCAGGCGCGCATCGATACGGGCGCGCAGCGCGTGATCGGAGTCAACATGCACCGGCCGGTGTATGAAAACGCCATCGACCTGCTTCGGGTCGACAACGAAGCCGTGCGGCGAATACAGATCGAAAAACTTGCGCGTCTCAAACGCGAGCGCGACCCAAAGGCGGTCGCGGAAGCGCTCGCGACGCTCACACGCAATGCCGCCGGCGGCAACGACAACCTGCTCCGGCTTGCCATTGACGCCGCGCGCACCAAGGCGACGATCGGCGAGATCTCATCCGCACT
This sequence comes from Xanthobacteraceae bacterium, assembly GCA_035300505.1. Taxonomy (GTDB): domain Bacteria; phylum Pseudomonadota; class Alphaproteobacteria; order Rhizobiales; family Xanthobacteraceae; genus VAZQ01. Next base: position 35,043 of record DATGVJ010000121.1, on the reverse strand, counting down.
GGAAAAAGTCTGGGGCCGCCACAAGGCCGAGATCCAGTCGATCGCCGGCGTTTACAAGAGCGAGACCGCCGGATCTGCCGCCGCCCAAGAGGCACAATCGCTGACGGCACAGTTCGAGAAAGCCCATGGCCGCCAGCCGCGCATTCTCGTGGCCAAGATCGGCCAGGATGGCCATGACCGCGGGCAGAAGGTCATCGCTTCGGCCTTCGCGGACTTAGGGTTCGACGTCAAGATCGGCGCACTGTTTGCGACCCCGGCAGAGGCGGCGCGACAGGCAATCGATGACGATGTGCACATTCTCGGAATTTCTTCGCTCGCCGCCGCCCATCTCACGCTCGTGCCTGAACTCAAGGCGGAGCTGGACCGGCAAGGTGGCTCCAAGATCATGATCGTGCTGGGCGGGGTAGTGCCGTCGCAAGACCATGACGGCCTCAAGCGCGCAGGTGCAGCCGCGATCTTCCCGCCCGGCACGGTCATTGCGGAAGCCGCGATCGGATTGTTGCGCGAACTCGGCAAACAGGTTGGGGCCGCGTGGGCGAAGGCGGGGTAGCCCGTCACATCAAACGGTCACGTCCCCTTTATCGCACACACGCTGGCCAAGGTTCAAACCGGCTGCGGCCACGTCGCGACGTGCGGATCAAGCGTCATAAAATTGATCTGGTTCTGGTTAATATTTCCGCTGGCGACCTCTTGAATCTCAAGCATGCTGGCCTAAATCGTCGCTGGTTAAGTGCCGTTCTCGCGTTTAGCAGTCAGATACTGGAGTTTTGGACACCGCCGGTGGGGGCAATTGTGGCGGTGTGCTTGCAGCCCTTTGGAGCTTGCCTCGCAAAGTGAGCTACGAGAGGTCCTCGACCGCCGAAGTCGGGTTCCTGATCGTGGACACGGCTGGAGCGCTGGATGATCCGCCAAGTTAACCCAGTCGATTTCTGGCGCGGCATTGCCCTCGTCTCCATCTTTATCAATCACATCCCGGGAATCTATTACAGTCGATTCACACACACGGCCTATTCAATATCCGATTCCGCCGATTTGTTTGTGTTTCTGGCCGGTTGGGCACTGCGCTACATGGTCGGGGCCCCATCCTCGAAGATGCCGGCATGGTATTTGACGTTAAGGCTATGGGGGCGGGCGATCACGCTCTATATGGCGCAGATTGTGATAACCATGATCGCTCTTGCAATTTTAGCGGGCGTCGCGCTTTGGCTCAATAATCCGCTGCTCCTGGAGTGGCACAATGCTGCAGCCGTATTCAATGACCCGGGGCAAACTTTGGTTGGCCTTGCGCTGATCACGCACCAGCTCGGCTATTTCAATATCCTGCCCCTGTATGTGCTCCTGATGACCATGGCCCCTGTGTTTGTACTGGTCGACCGGGTCTCGCCACACCTCGTCCTGCCGCTCTCGTTGCTGATCTATGGACTTACGCTCGGGTTCCAAGTCTCGATCCCGACTTGGCCCATCGAAGGCGAATGGTTCTTCAATCCGCTGGCATGGCAACTCTTATTTGTGCTCGGATTTGTGCTGGCTCGAGAGGATGGCATTGGTGGGCTGATCCGGCGGCACATGCAAGCGATCCGCTTGATTGCATTGCCGATTTTGATCATCGGCGTATTCTTGACCTATTATGGCTGGTGGATCGACCCGACAGAGGTCCCCACGCCCAAACTGTATTTCCTGCTCAGCAAGACTTACGCCACGCCGCCGCGCGTTTTTCAGTTTCTCGCGCTGGTCGCAGTGATGTCCGTTACCTATCCGTACATCAAGCAATTTGCATCGTGGCTGGTCGAATTTCTGGCAATGCTTGGCCGCAATTCACTCTACGTATTTTGCATAAGTTCGATTTTGAGCCTGGTCGGACAGATCGTCCGTTTTCTTTACCAGGGGAGTGTATACATTGATACGACTGTGGTAATATGCGGTATCTTGATCATGGCGTTTACCGCATGGCTTTTGGAATGGCGAAAACGTTTCAACGATCGCATCAGCTTGCGGGTGGCAGCGTCGTCGTCCTGAGCACTCTGCTGTTGAGCGTGCTGGCTTGGGCCCAAGCGTGGGGCCAAGACAACGTTGTCCCTCCATCCACATCGCAGGTACCGTTTTCCCAGGATTGCCAGATTGGAGACATCGCGGTCGCAACCGAGTCGCCGCTGCCCAATGTTGCTGCCGCATTACGGCAGCGCAAACAAATTAAAATTTTAGCGTTTGGCGCATCGTCGTCGGTGAAACAAGGACCGATGCGCAGGGGCCATACCGAGGAAACCCGGCAAATCCTGCAACGAGCGATCACGGGCCTCAATGTCATTATGATCAATCGGGGCGTCGGCGGTGAACTGTCGTCTCAGGCAGCAGAGCGAATTCAAAATGACGTTGCATTGAACGAGCCTGATATGGTCCTTTGGCAAGTTGGTACCGAAGATGCGCTTGCCTATACTCCGCTCGCGGAGTTGGAGACAACCATCATCGATACGGTACGCTGGCTCAAGCAACACAAAGTCGATATCGTGCTCGTTGGACTGCAATATGTCGACCGCATGGAAAGGGACGAACATTATCGGGCCGTTCGTCAACTGCTGAACAGGATCAGCGCATCAGAAAATGTTATGATTGTGCGGCGATATGAGGCGCAAAAGCAATTGGCCCGGACGCAGCTTAACGGCAGTAATCCATTTCAGGACGAGTTTGAGCGCAGCGAAGCCGGCTACGTATGCCTGGCCCAATATCTGGCGCGGGCCATCACCATCGGTATTTTCCGTGAAAGAGGCCGTCCGCTGCCAAATCCAAATCTCCCTCGACCGAGCAACTGATCGCCGACGAAGGAAGTCTACGCTTTACGGCGCTGTTAAATCAAACACCGCCCCGGATAGTCTCTTGTTGGCGTCACCTCTGGGAATCGATGAAGCCATTGTCAATTGATATCATCAAGCTTGAACTGAAAGTCCGGCAGCGTCGGCGTGGTCAACCTATCGCTTGCCCCGTAATCAACGATCGACGCCCAGCCGCTTTCCGACGGCCCGCGGTGAATAGAGGTCACACGTTTGTTGGTATTGACCACCCAATATTCACTGACACCGAGCTTGGCGTAGAGCGCTGCTTTTCGGCCTTTATCAAAACGTAGGCTCGTCTTTGCAACTTCGATGAGGAGCAGACAACCTCCCTGCTCTACCGACACGAAGTTCGCCTTGGATCTCCGTATCTTCGATTTATGGATCGCCGCAATATCCGGCTCAAACAATGTATCGCGAGAAAATTCGATCGTCATTTCGACAGCGACCGCAATGTCGGCCGGTCGCGCCTTGAACAAAGCCTCGACGAGGGCGTTCTTGATCATCTCGTGTGCATAGCTTTTGGGGGCCATCACGACGATTTCTCCCTCGACAAGCTCTATGTTTTCGTCCTCGCCAAGCACGCCAGCCTCGATCATGCGACGGATATCGTCGACATCGAACGCCCGGCGAGGCGGGAGGTCTGGAGCGGGAGTTTTGACGGTGACGTTCATGGGTAACAGCCCTGTTTCCGATATGATAACACCGTTGTCGTCCGCTTGTCCCGGCGTCCGACGAAGCCCACAATACGCCTACATTCGCAACTAACCCTCTGTATGATCGGGGATCAACCCAACGCACAAGTGAAAATCATGTCCCACCGAATTGCCCTCCTCCTCGCCGCAGCGGCGAGCCTCCTCCTCTCCGGATGCTTCTTTTCCGAGGTGCCCAAATTCGCCCCCGAAGACGGCGTGGCGGCCCTCGGCGAAGGCGGACGATATCAAACCTACGAACGCCTGAGCGATGGTCAATACAAGAAGGACGAGGTCATCGTCGTGAAACGCCGCACAGACGGCGGATACGACTGGATCGACGAGAAGAACGAGGCCCAGCGGATCTCATTCCATGCCATTGCGAACGGCTACCACGTGGTCCAGGCCCACGAAAAGAAGAACCCAGCCTACGCCTATGCGGTCGTTCGCATCAGCGGAAACGAGGTGCAAGTTTTCGTTCCGGCATGCGACGCTCAGGACAAGTCAATGCTCTTGCGCCTCCGCGTTACGCTCAACCGTGAATACGAGTGCATGATTGATCGCGTCATCGATCCGGAGGAGTTCTTTGCGTCGGTCAAGCTTGGCGAATCGACGTCGAAACTCGTTCGAGAGTAGGCTCCAATACACATGCCCCGCATAAGCGGGACATGTTTCCAAGCGGCAGATATTCAGCGTCGCGTTTACCGCGTCGCGGTTTCGCCTGTGCCCGATTTGTCGATATGACGGCGCACGTGCTTGACCATGTGGTCCGCGACGATGGCATGTGCTTCCGCGGTCGGGTGGATGGCGCCGCTATAGAGCCCTGCCCAAGCCGGCTGCAGGATGTCGAACAACGACAGTCCTTCGCGATGGGTGTGGGCGGCAAGGAAGGCGTCATTGGGCGTTCGGAACAGACGCCAGTGATGCGCATACGGAAGGGCTCCCGCCGGTGAATAGGGCCGCCATTCTTCGCCATTCGAGCTTAGTCGCGGCACCCGCATATTGACGCCGTCCGCCAGCGAGCGCTTGGGATCGCGGGCGCAAATTCCGCGTTTGGTGAATTCAGGAATGTGGTCGGTCACCAGATTGAAGCCCGTGCCGGCGCCGGTTGCGAGCGCCGGGCAGCTCTTGCCCTTGCCGGCGATGCATTCCATGCGTCCAAGGAAATCCTGCAGGAACTCGGCCGTCTCCTGCAGCCTTTGCCGGTTGAGCTTCAGGCCTACGTGGACGTCCAATCCAAGCGTTGGCTGCGCACCACACAGTCCGCCCGTCTCGTCATTCTGAATCGGCTCGTAGGACGACTGGAACACGCGTGCCGGCGTGACCCCAAAGCCATCCTGGAACGCGTCCTTGAGCGCCTTCATGCGCTGGTCGAGAACGTTCATATAGACGCGCGAGACCTGCGGACTGAAGCGGATAGAACGGCCCACGAAGGCTGCGATCGGTGCAAAGTCGGCCGCGCTTTCCGTCATCGCATAGGCCATAAGGCCGCCAAAGCCCACGTCGTTACCGCCGATCGACATCAGGACAACATCAATAGGCCGCTTGCGTTGCTGCGGCGGGCACCAAGCCTTGGTGATCCGCTGCTGGCTGATCGACGTGTCACCGAGCTTGAATAGCGGCAGCGTGTAGCTCGCCTGCTGGGTGCGGGCGGCGGCGCCACCGCGACAGATGAGGTCAGCCAACTGGTCAAGCTGAGGACGAACCTTCGCCTGTGCGGGATCGATGTAGCCTTCGCGGGCGTCCAACTCGAGGAACAGCCCATACGCCACTTCGGCACCCGAACAGCTGAAACTTGCAAACGAAATCGCGCGGTGACGGTTCTCGAGCGCCAGTTGGATTCCGACGCGGAACGGATAGCCGTATTGAGATCGATGGCAATCGCGGCTCAACCATTGAGCGGCGGCCTTGTTGAAGGCGGCGTCGAATTCCGGCGAACCGGGCTTATTAAACCGCTCCTTCAATTCATCTTCCATCAGCCGGCGCGGCAGCACCTTCGGATTGATCTGATCCTCGCCGGAGGCAAGTCCGAAGCCCGGCATCGCCGCCTTGGCCGACTCTTCGCTCGGCTGAACCGATGCCATTTCATCGCGCAGCAGCTTGGGATCGTAGACCATTTGCCGGCTGGGGCTGAACTGCACCGGCTTATCGGGATTGCTTTCGCCTGAAGTGAATGAGTCGCCGAGAGCGACGATAAACAGGTCCTCGACCACCACGTTGCGATCGGAGAGTTCACGGCCATCCGGGAGTTTGACTGAAACCGAAACGCCGGACTGCGCCTGGTCGAGCGAAAACGGCACGCGCGCGATCGTCAGCTTGTCCTTGCACGGCTGTTTCTTGGTCTCGACCTTGCCGCCGGGTTTGCGCGGCATCCAACCCCAGAGGCAATCCCCAGTCACGCCGGTCAGTTGTTCGGGCGCGATCCCGATCGCCACCGTATGGGCTTCCGGCAGCACATAGTCCTCTTTGGCGGTGCCCCAGGAATACCGGCGATCGCAGTTGGTCGGGTAGCGGCGCGGCCGGCCATTCACCTCATAGCAATTGTCGTTGAGCGTCTGCGCTGCCCAGCCCTGCCGGCTCTGCTGGTAACGCGATCCTGCAGTCGCGGCGCAACGGTCCGGCGACGACTGGTCCTTGCAATCCGGATCGTTGAGTTTGCGCTCGACGCGCCAAATGATATCGGAGGGCACGGCACCGCTGCCGCGGACCGCGTTATACGCGGCCTCATGAATGGCAAATGAGCGGGTGCCCTTGAAGAACCGGAACGGATTTTCGACCTGCCAGATAAGGTCTTGTGCCATTGCCGAAGTTGCGCAGAATCCCGAAACCACGCCAGCCAGCATTGCTGTCGTCGCCAGCGTGTTACGACCCATGATTTGTCCTCCGCCACCCCCACCTGAGGCTATATGATACAGTTTTAGTCGAAAGCCGCCGTGAAAAAGTTCAACATCCCGGCCAAAGTTCGAGGATTTTATGGAGAAGAGTTTATGCCTTTGATTTTATTTATGAAATCCTGCACCCTGGGCCGGGTTGCCGGGCGCATTGCTGCCATTTTTGCCGGTGCAACGTCCCTGGCGGGGTGCATCAGTTCGACCACGCCCATCCTCGGCGACGCCAAGGCGATCCTTGGGGAACGGATCGAAATGCACATGTTCGCTCCCCGCCTGGACAGTTCGACGCCAGGCGAAAACGGATTGCGCCACCAGGGCGTTGCCTCGATGCAGTGGACCGGGGGGCGCTATGTCGCGCGCAACCGCGCCGACCTCGTGACCGATTTTACCGTCCACGCCTTCGAGGGGCGCGACCTGATCGTGCAGACCGCCCCGCGCGCCCCGCGTCCGGTCGAATATGCGCTGGCTCGCCGCCTCGCAGACGGGACCTATATGGTGCTGCCGATCGACGAAGATACGACCGACGAAGAGACGCGCGCCAAGTTCTGCACAAAGACTCAAGAAGCCTCCTGCCGCATCACCACTCCCGAGCAGCTTTTCGTCTTTGCGCGCGCCCTTGCGGATAACGCGGAAGGACGCATGGATGCCGGCATTGTCGTGATCGTGCCGGGCGCAGCGAGATGAGCGCACACGTCGAAACGCACAGATCAGCGTCCTCGATTTCGGCGGAGCCAAGGGTGTCGTGATCGCATAAAACCAAGAGTTGGGCAGCGAAGATATTCCGCTAATATACGCTGCGGTAGATGGCGGTGGGGGATACCGAAACGCAATGCCCGATTCAGAAACTCAGCGACTGGAAAATCTCTACGACCAACTCCGGAAAAAGCTTCTCGATCTATCGAAGAAGAACCGGATGCTGAACTATAGTCTGGGTACGAGGTCCAAAAGACACATTCAGATCGTCGATGCGGTGCTGGACCTGGCGTACGAAAAGCTGGCGCAAGACGAGGCGTCGCTGCGCATCCTTCCGCTGGTTGAACCAGACGATATTCCCGCAGAAGAAAGGACTGAAAGATTTGTTTCCGCGTTCCAGCAGGCAAAAGTCACCGACATCGAATATCTTACCAAGCTCGAGGTCCTGGAAAGCCAGGGACGGGACGACGAGATTGCAGTCAGTCGACTGGATCGCGAACTGAGGGACAAAATTCGCGCCGAACTTGGATTACCACCGCGGCCGCACAAAGTGGAAATCGATCGGGCCGAACACGCGCGCCGGCATGGCATAGATCCAAACCCCGAACTGCAATCGAACGTCAAGAAAAACGAGGCCGCAAATAACCAGGGCCCCGCCGACGACCGACTGCAAACGCTGAAGTTTCCAGACGAACTCGAAAGCATCATGGAAAAAATTTCCAGTGATGCTCGCCTGGCAGAGCAGGAAATGGGGCTTTCCACTCTCTTCATGGCTTTCGGATTTGTGGAATGGTACGATTCAGACGCTTCCGAAAAGAAAATACTTGCCCCGTTGCTCCTGCTCCCTGTCAAAATCGAGACCCGAAGTGTCCGCGGCCATGATGTGTACTCTATTTCCGCTCGTGAGGACCAGGCTGAGACTAATTTGAGTCTTCAAAAGCTGATCGAGACCAATTTCAACCGGAAAATCCCCTCGTTTGAAGACCAGGACGAAGACCGGACGACATCCATCCAAGACTATCTTGAGCGCGTGAGGCTGGCCCTTGAAGGCCTTGCCCGCTGGCAAGTACATCGCTGGCTCGTCCTTGGGCATTTTGCGTTTGGCCGATTCGCCATGTACGCTGATTTGACTCCTGACAACTGGACCCGGCATCCGGCAGAGCATGGATTAGTATCGTCGATCCTGCGCGGCACTGAGAACTCCGAAGAAGAAGGGTTTCCACTTTCGATTCCGGAAGATTATCCCATTGATGATCCGGAATTTGAGAGCATCGCACCCTTCCTGATCCAGGATGCGGACGCGTCCCAGCACAGCGCTCTCATCGACGTGATGAAGGAAAGTAACCTGGTGATCCAAGGACCGCCGGGAACCGGCAAGTCGCAGACGATTACGAACATCATCGCCAACGCTCTTGCGGCCAACAAACGGATACTATTTCTCGCCGAAAAGCAGGCAGCGCTCGATGTTGTGAAGCGCCGGCTCACGCAGGCGGGCCTCGGTGAATTTTGTCTGGAACTCCATTCCGACAGGTCCAGCCCCAAATCGGTAATTGAAAGCCTCAAGGAGCGAACCGAAATTTCGATGGAAGTGCGAAACGCGCTCCCGCCTTTGGATCTTGCCTGGAATGAAAATCGCAGGGAGATCAAGGCATATCTCGATGCCTTGCATGCAACTTCGCCGAGCGGTCGCACGCCATTCCAGCTGATGTGGCAAGCTTTGCGCGGTCGCAACACCAACTCCGACACGATCGATGCCTTCAATTCCGTATCGCTGCCTGACGAAGTGCTGACCAGTGCATCTGCATTGGATGTCCTGCGGCACGAACTCGCAATTTTTGCCGATACGAGCGCGAGCTTCCAACATGCTTACGGACATCCGGCTGCTTCGCCATGGGCGGAATTGACGTTGGCTGACCTGAAAAACAACGAGGTAGCCGGCCTTCTTGGGACGCTCAAGGAAGCAGGAATTGTCGGCGAGACCGCCACGGCATTGATTGCGGACAGCGACGACCTCGGCCTCGCCACGACGCACGACCTCGACCGATTGGTGGAGTTGGATGCGGCTCTGGGCGAACCCGCCGCTCCTGACCTTCTACCGGGTCTCACCGCGTCCGATCCTGATGCCCCCGATCTCGATGACCTCGACCAGGCCCTAAACCACAAAATCGACACGCATCGGTTTGCCGGCGCATTGGCCCTGCTGCCAGACCTTTCCAATATCGATGAATCAAAGCTTGCCATTGCGTCTGCAATGGTCCGGGCCGGCCTGCCATCGGATCTCCATAAACACACGCCGGCGGAACTCTTCGACCAGGTCCGGGCCTTGATCCGCCGCGATACGCAAGCAATTGAATTCGTCGCACGTTTCCGGCCAATCCTGCAATTGTTCGCATTCGATCATAGCATCGCGGCGGGGGCTCTTCTTCCGCTTGCTATTGCGGTCCAGGCGGGCGCCCGGGTCACGCCCGAACACCGACCATGGATCAGTGCACACCATGACCTCGATCCCGCCACGTTTTTCACCCTGAAGGCGCGGTGGAACGACATCGCGCAGAAGGAAACGCAATGGCGCGAATTTCTTGAAGGATTTGGCGATGGCCCATGGCCAAACGCGCGTGACCTCCTGGCAGCGGCCGCTGCCTTGCGGACGTCCGGTCTGCGGAAAGCATTTGCCGCACTGACGGGGCAAATCAAGAAAGCTCACGAACTCCTCGCGCGCCTGGGATTGAAGGAATCTCCAGTTGCAGCAAATCGTTTGGAACAGCTGGCGAAGCATGTACATGCCGTCATGCTGTTCGAAGAAGATGAGCACGCCGCAATCCTGCTCGGGGCCTCTTGGGACGGAATCGCAACTCCATTTGAAGAGATCGACGCCGGCCTCAGGTTTCGTACACTGTTCTTTGATCGCATTGGAACGCTGCCCTACGGTGCTGAGGTTGCAGAACGTCTCGTCACCCTGCCATCAGAATCGTTTACTCCAATGAGCGACCCAGCTCTCGTCGCGACAGCAACTGAATTTTGCGGCACCAATTCGGAATTCCGCTCACATTTCGCCGAGCTCACCATTGAGGAGGTGATGACGAATTGCAGGACAGAGTTTTCCATTTTACAGAAAGTGCGCGACCTTGATCGAGGCCGGACGCTGATCGACATTGCATTGCCGATTCGGCAAATCGCTGAAATCGCCGAACTTCGAGTACGGTACGACAGCGCCATTCGCAAGCTCGATACCTCCCCTTCCAAAATGCTCGCCAACACTTTGGGCCGAACGCAAGCCGCGGCGATCCAGGCAGCGTCCGCCATAGCCTGGATTCGCGCGGTCGAAGCGTGCAATCCTCCCGAGAAACTCAAAGCAAGATTATTGTCCGAAAGCGCCATCGAAGCGCATCAGCTTCTGCGCATAATGGCCCGACGCGCGACCGACCTGAGAGATCAGCATGCCGCGCTCGTCGAACGATTAGAATCTGAATTCGGGCTGACCGACCTTGCGGCTCTTTCGCCGACAGACTTGGCAGAGAGGTCAAAAACTCTTGTCGAACATGGCGACGAGCTGCCCGAATTCTTAGGGCTCCTCGAAATCAAAAAGTCATTGGCGGATGCAGGCCTCGGCACGTTTCTCACCATCGCAGATCGCATAAGGCTTGATCCCCGCAGATTGCCCGACCATCTGGAAACCGTCATTGCCCATCGTAGCGCATCGCTCGCATGCTCGTCCCCGCCGCTTCGCAACCATCGTGGGGCTACTTTGGACGCACGGCGTCGGCAGTTTGCGGAGCGAGACCGCAAGAAAATTGAAAATGACCGCAGCTTCCTGCGAACCAAACTCCTGGCGAACAAGCCTCTGCCTGGCTCGAATCAAGGTCCCAAGAAAATGTGGACCGAGATGGCGCTCATCAGAAATGAGTTCGGAAAACAAAAGCGGTTCGTTCCTGTTCGCTCGCTTCTCACCCGGTCCGGCCGGTCGATCCAGGCGTTAAAACCTTGTTTCATGATGTCTCCGCTCTCCTTGGCAAAATTTGTAAGTGCGGACACGCTTGAATTCGACCTTCTCGTTATCGACGAAGCATCCCAAATGAGGCCGGAAGATGCAATCGGTGGCATGCTGCGCGCAAAACAAGTCGTAGTGGTTGGCGACCAAAAGCAGCTGCCGCCGACAGATTTCTTCCATCGTTCCAGCGAGTCCGCGCCCGATGAAGAATTTGAGGACATCGACGATGAATCCATCCTGGAGGGATGCCAGAAGGCCTTCCGAAACGTCCGCCGTCTGAAGTGGCACTATCGCAGCCGGTGCGAAAGCCTGATTCGGTTTTCGAACGAGAGCTTTTACAAAGACAGCCCGCTTATTACATTTCCGGCCGCAAAATCGGAATCGTTTTCGATCGATCTCGTGCGGATCGATGGCTCCTACCAGGCCCGCCGCAATCACGCGGAAGCAAAAGGAATAACGCAGGCCGCGGTTGATTTCATGCGCCATCATGCCGGCCTCGATGCAGCGGATATCCCGACGCTCGGCCTCGTCGCGCTGAATATCGACCAAAGAGACCTGATCCAGGAGGAACTTCGAAGGATATCGATCGATGACGTCCACGTGCGCGAGTACACAGAAAAGGTCACGACCAAGGGCGAACCTCTGTTCGTCAAGAACCTCGAAAACGTGCAGGGGGACGAGCGCGATTTTATCTTCATCTCGCTCACATACGGTCGCGAACCAGGCGCCACGGCCGTCAAGCAGCGCTTTGGTCCGATCAACGGCAAGCAAGGTCACCGCAGGTTGAACGTTTTATTTACGCGAGCCCGCAGGCGGATCGGCTTATTTTGTTCGCTGGGATCGACCGACATCAAACCGACCGAGGCAAGCCAGGAGGGCGTTCATATTTTGAGGAAATACCTTGAATATGCGGAGAATCGCGGTCGCGCCGCGGTCTCGAATATCGGCGTCGAACCAGACAGTGATTTTGAGATCGAGGTCGCAGATCGCCTGCGCTCGAAAGGATATGCGGTGGAGCTCCAGGTTGGGGTATCGGGCTTCCGGATTGATCTTGGCGTTCGGCACCCCGACGACCTGGAGCATTTTCTGGTGGGGATCGAGTGCGACGGCGCCCGTTATCATTCAAGCAAAAGTGCACGCGATCGGGACCGCTTGCGCGAGGAGATACTTCACCATGTCGGCTGGAAAATTATTCGTGTTTGGTCGACCGACTGGTTTGCAAATCCTGGTCGCGAAACGAACAAACTCGTCAAGAGGCTTGAGGAGCTGAGATCAGTACCGCGCTCCGCCCATAACGATTATCCTTCGCTTGCCACCGCGTTTGCGCCGGAGGAGAAAGATCCGATAGCGCAAGAGTCCAAGAAGCAAGAGTCCAAGTAAGATGCGCACTCTCCTCCTCACCGGCTTTGGCCCCTTCCCGGGCGCACCGTTCAACCCGACCGGCGCGCTGGTACGCACGCTGGCGGCACAGCACCATCCCGGGCTTGTCGGCGTTCGGCGGGTCGCCCATGTATTTCCGACAAGTTATGACGCGGTCGATGCCGAGTTCCCGGCCCTTATCGCGCGTGAGGCGCCCGAAATCGTGTTGATGTTCGGGCTCGCCACGGGCGCGCACCATGTGCGGGTCGAAACCTGCGCACGCAATGTGCGTTCATGCAGCCACCTCGACGTCGCGGGCTTCATCCCGACGCACGATACGATCGCGCCGAACGGGCCGCCGCAATTGCCGTTGCGCGTTCCCGCATCACGGTTCGTTGCGGCGGCACGCGCAACCGGCATACCTGCCGCGTTGTCCCACGATGCAGGCAGCTATCTCTGCAACTATTTGTGCTGGCGCGCGAGCGAAGCCGCATCAATGCCGAATGGGCCGCGGCTCACCGCCTTTGTCCATGTACCGAACGTGCGGCCGGCGCCATTGCGGCCTGCGCGCAAGAGTGCCCTGCCACTGACACTCGATGATCTGGTCGCGGCCGGCACGGCCATGATGCTGGCCGCCCTTGACCAGGCACCAAATAGCGAGGCGGTTAACGAAGCGTAAACCCGGCGCCAAGCCCTTGTGAAGTCAGGTCATAACGTTATCTTCGGAAAGCGGTTGTACCGTTGCCCTGTTGGCGGCTTGTCCAATGGAGTGCCAGAATGCCGAATGCGATGCGAGTTGATCGCCGTCATTTTCTTAAAGTTGGCACTGGTGCTGCGGCGGGTCTTGCGGCTGCGCGCGCCGTTGCGGCACCTTCGCGAACACCGAACGGTCTCGACGCCTCGCTATTCGGATTGCGCCCGGGCAGTCCCGACGACCAGAGCCGCGCCCTGCAGCGCGCCGTCGATGACACCGCTCGCACGCGCACGCCGCTTGCGATGGCACCCGGCGTCTATCGCGTGGGAAACATCAAGCTGCCATCGGGCACACGGATCGTCGGCGCGCGTGGCGCGACCCGCCTGATGCTGGCCGAGGGTTCATCGCTCTTCACGACGCAAGGCACCGAGCACGTTACCTTGTCGGGCCTGGATCTCGACGGCCAGCACCGCCGTCCTTCCGAGCGGCGCGGCCTCATCCACGCCGAACAGGCAAGCCAGCTGCGGATTGTCGATTGCGAGATTACGGACGCCGGCGGCACGGCAATCCATTGCGTCGCGGTGAGCGGCGAGATCATCGACAGCGTGCTGACTGATAACGCCGATGTGGCGATCCATTCCATCGATGCGCGCGAGCTTTTGATTGCGCGCAACACCATCAGCCACGCCGGAAACAATGGCATCCAGGTCTGGCGCTCAGGGCCGGGCCCGGATGGCACCATCGTGGCTGACAACCGGATCGAAGGAATCGAAAACCGTTCAGGCGGTTCCGGCCAATACGGCAATGCCATCAATGTCTACCTTGCACACAATGTGATCGTGCGCGGCAATCAGATTCGCAATTGCGCATTTTCGGCCGTGCGCGGAAATGCAGCTTCCAACATTGCGATCACCGGCAACATCATCACACAGGTAGGCGAAGTCGCGCTCTATGCGGAGTTCGGATTCGAAGGCGCCATGATCGCCAACAATACCGTCGACCAGGCGGCGATCGGGATCGCCGTCACGAACTTCAACGAAGGCGGACGGCTCGGCGTCGTGCAAGGCAACCTCATCCGCAATCTCACTGCCCGCCGGCCGGCCGGCACCGATCCCAATGACGGCGCCGGCATCGGCATTGCGGTCGAGGCCGATACGGCCGTCACCGGCAATGTGGTCGAGAGCGCACCGTTCGCCGGCATCGTTCTCGGTTTTGGCCGCTTCCTGCGCGATGTCGCGGCGACCGGCAATGTGGTGCGCCGGGCCAATATCGGCATCGCGGTTTCGGTCACCAATGGGGCCGGCTCAGCGCTGATCGCCAACAATGTCATTTCGGAATTCATCCGCGGCGCCATCATGGGGATGGACCACCGCGCGGTCGTCGGCGATGATCTCGGGAAGGGCGGCGCGGAGAAATACGCAAACCTCACGATCAGCGGAAATCGCGCGCGATAGCGTTCGTCAACTCATTGTCTCATTGGCGCTATGGCGGATTCACAAGCGCATTCGTGGGGTGGGCGCTAATCCGGTCAACCTCGATAAGCGGAAAGGCCGAGCGTCTCCCAGCGGTTTGGCCTGCCTAACATGGCACACCGGCTAACGTGGCACACTGGGCCTTGCGCCCTCGCCGCCGATTTGCGTGCGCGCCACGACCAAGTGCAGCAGTCGAAATCCGAACTGAGGGTTCTGAAAGTAAAGTTCCTTGAATCGATCATAGTCAATCACCGCAGTTTGGACTTCGGTCTTGCAGCGTACCGTCATTGTGCGCCTGCCATCCGGCGTGAACAGGCCAATTTCTCCAAGCAAGGTGCCCTTTCCGAAGGTTTGGTTGATTTCGATGACTTCAACTTCGCCGGTGACGATATAGAACGCCGCGGTGGCATATTCACCGCGCTGCATGAGAATGTCGCCTGCCTTAAAATTTTTCGAACGCGTATACGGCAGCAGCCAATCGACATTCATATCGCCTTTCACGGAGGCATCGATGTTGCGGGTCAGGTTCAACATCGCGTGCAGCCGCCAGGCATTGAGTGGCAGCAAAACCGCATTGAGCACGAACGTGGGATAGGTTCCGTGCAACGCACTGTAAATCATGGCAAATAAATTTGCGGCGATAGTGGCCACGCGCAGCGGGATCATCGTCTTCGACTGGGCGGCATAGAGACTCGCGACCGCCGCAACAACTCCGAACAATTCGGCGAAATGAGGTTGCATCGGAAGGTGACCTCCATGTGTTGAGCACAGCAGCGTGCGCCAACAGAATATTCCGGCTCCCACAACCGGAACAACAGGTCGGTTCCACCCTTCAAAAGTCCCTACAGCTCCGATCCGGCCGTCAGCGCTCCGGCATTGCCAGCGCCGATGGCGGCGGCGTCAGCGGAACGGGCTTGCGTGCCGGCGCAGCAGCTGGCCGCGGCGGAGGCGCTGAAATCTTGCTGAGAATGTCCTGCTCGGCCGCCTGCAGCTTGGCGATGTCACCCACCGCCCGCTGCTGACCAGCAGTGACTTGTTCCACGCTCTGGCGCAACGTGGCGAGAGCAAGCCACACCGCCTCGAGTTGCTGCGCATCGGGCGAACGGGCGGCGGGCACAGTCGGCGAAGGTGACGCGACCATGTCAGCAGCGGTCTGCACACGTGCTTCAGCTTGCGGTGCCAACCAGTCAAGGTGCGGGTACGCGTTCGCGATCATCTTTCTGGCTGTGTCGCCGTGCGACTGCCAGGTCAAGGTGGCGGCGACACCGATGCAGAATATGATCATGCCGCGCGAGGCCCGCTTGCCGAACGACGGCTGCCCGTCGCTTAAGGCGGCCTGCCGATTCTTGACGCCGACCGATGGCCTGGCGGGCCACGGATCTTCTATGAAATCGGATCGTGCGGTACTATACGTAGACGCCATTGACTACCTCCCCCCCTTCAGACTGGTCTGACGCAACAAGCCATCGTGCTGTGACTAGACAAAGGCACGAGGGAAGCAAATGCAGGGCGGCAATTGCCGAAGCTTGCAAACGGATAGGTACCTGTTGCCTCCCTGCAGTTTCGGCAGCCTCGCAATTATACCTCCCGCCTCACCCCGCAGTTTTCTCGATCACACGGTCAATGGTGTGAGCGCTTTCGCTTCGCGATGCAGATTGATCATCGGCTCGTTGAGCGCGCGGTCGCGGATTGTGCCGAGCGGATCCTTGCCACGCGAAACCTTGTCCATCTCTTCATCGAGCATCTTGTGACACAGGATAACGCCCTTGTCGCTTGCCTTCAGGTGCTCATTCTCTCGATCCGAGATCGGCCCCTGCATCACCCAGGCAACCATGTCCTGAGCAGGCACATTGCCTCGTTTAACGTAATGCCTATACTCAAACCCGCCGTCACAGCGGCAACACCTTAAGTCACATACAAGACTTTAAGTCACGTAGGTGACTCGAACCAAAAATGGAAGTGGTTGGATCGGACATGGCCAAGACCCCTACAGGCAAATATCCTTCCGGCAAGATTCTTTTGGGAACCCGCGCCGAGCGTTACGATCATGGTGTCGAGCTGCGGCGAAAGACGCCGCGCGAAAAGCATGCCGAGCTGTTGGGTCCGGATGATCGCGACCCGGTGGCAATTCTGGCAACCAGCGATCGCGATCGCGTTCCGCAGCTCATCCCGGTCCGCTATCAGCGAATGCTCGAAAGCCCCTTCACGTTTTTGCGCGGCGCCGCGCTCGTGATGGCCGAAGATTTGAAGCATCAACCGTCCCCGGGGATTGCGGTCCAGGCGTGCGGCGATTGCCATTTGATGAATTTCGGAGCATTCGCTACCCCGGAAGATAACATGCTTTTTGACATCAATGATTTCGACGAGACCCTGCCTGGAGTCGACTTTACGGTTGACCTCAAGAGGCTGGCCGCAAGTGTCGCGGTTGCAGCACTTGCCGCGAATTTTTCCAAGAAACGGGCACGCGCCGCCGCAGCCCAGACCGTCGAAGCATACCGGACGCGCATCCGCAGCCTCGCCAAACTATCGCCATTGGAGGTTTGGCATAGCAGGATAGAACTGCAGTACGAGGTCGAGCACGTTGAAGATCCAGCGCTCCGGCGCCAGCTCCATGCCATCATCACCAAGGCCGGCAAACGCCTGCAAGTGGACGACAACTTCCCGCATCTCGTAGGCGCTGGCAAAGAATCCCGCATCGCCGACAAACCGCCGACGATCTATCATTTCACCGACGGCGGCGATGCGAAGAATAAGGTCGACCCCGAGCGCGTTTTCGCCTCCTACAAGAAGACTCTGACGCCCGAACGGCTTTGCCTGTTCGAACAGTACGTCCTCAAGGATGTCGCCTTCAAAGCGGTCGGAGTCGGCAGCGTCGGCACGTTTTGCGCCATTGGGCTGTTCCTCAGCCACGATGGAGCCCCGCTGTTTCTGCAGTTCAAACAAGCCAGCAAGTCGGTGCTCGAAGGATTGGGACCGTCGTACCGTCATCATTGCGGCCGGCGGGTTGTCGAAGGCCAGCGCACCATGCAGGCGGCGAGCGACGTATTCCTTGGCTGGACCGAGGACGAAGGGTCCCAGCGTCAATTCTATGTGCGCCAACTCAAGAACCGGCGCCTCGGTTCAATTGCCGAAGTCGTGGAAGAGAACGCGCTCGGCCACTACGCTCAATTGTGCGGACGCACGCTCGCCCGTGCACATGCACGCTCATCCGATGCCACCGTTCTTGCCGGCTATATGGGAAAGAGCGGCGCATTCGACGATGCGCTTGCGTCGTTCGCCATGGCCTACACGGCCCGGAACGCGAGCGACTACGACAAGCTCGCGAAGGCGAAGAAGGGCACTAAGAAAAAGGGCGTTTAGCAGTCCCCTTAGCGCTCACGGGGCGCGCGTCCGTCGCTCAATTTTTCCGTCGGCCGCAACGCCCCGACCACAAATCCATTCCAATTATACAACGTCGGGCGGACGAGCCGCTCAAGCGCGGCCTGTTCGTTTCCAGCCATTTCGACAAAACGCGCAACCAGTGCCGCCATGATCACTTCGGCCGCGCGGCCGGCACCGTCGTCGCATTTCACCGCAAGCCCAAGCCCGGAATCGGGAAATGCCGCGCAGTACACGCCTTCAGCACCCGTCTTGACGAACACGCGCGCGCCGAAGAGCCGCATGATATCGGTACACAAGCGACCGGTACCGGCAACATGCCATGGATGCGCAAGGCAAGCGGTGCGCAAACGCGCCGCCGCCTTGGCACGCATTGGCGCAAGTCCGTGACCGGTGCCAAATCGCGCAAAAGCAAAAGCCAGTTTCCGCAAGGGCATCGCCCAGGTCGGCGCCGAGCAGCCGTCGATGCCACGGCACGATTCGGGCAGCGAAGCGCTGCTCACGCTTTCAATCGTTGCCCTGACCTCCCTCTGCACCGGCTGGTCGGGCTCCAGATAGGTCCGGGATTCGCCGCCGAGCGCGCAGGCAACGCAAAGAAATCCTGAGTGCTTGCCTGAGCAATTGTTATGCAAGGCCGAGGGCGCTGCCCCTGCACGGGCGAGTATCATCGCCGAAGGGTGATGGATCGGAGGATGCGCGCCGCAGCGCAGTGCTGCGGCGTCCAGACCGGCCCGGGCCAGCATCCTTTGTGCGGTCACGATATGATCCGGCTCACCATTGTGAGACGAACAAGCGAGCGCGAGTTCTTCGTCAGTCAAGCCATAACGGTCGGCAGCCCCCGATTCCACAAGGACCAGCGCCTGCAAGGCTTTGACTGCCGATCTCGGGTACACAGACCGCTCGACATCGCCAATGGTAAGCGCCAAGCGGCCATCAGCATCAACCACAGCAACGGCGCCGCTATGGTGGCTTTCGACCACCCCGCCGCGAAGTACTTCGACAAGAACCGGGTTTTGCATAGTTCAGTTTTGCATAGCTCATCGTAACTCAATAGCAATGTTGCAGGATTTTAATGTCGGAATACGCCCGGCAGCCATTGCAAGGTTGGTCCCTAACACGCCATATTTCAAACCTGATGTCACGGTTCATTCCACACCCATGCACCTCACGCCCCGAAAAGTGATCACGGTAATTCTCGGCCTTTTCCTGTTCCCACTTGCGGTTCACGCGGCCCTCTATACGGCCCAGGACCGGCGGGGAAATTTTCGCGATGCGGACTGGTCGAGTATCGGCATGCTCCCGCCGGCATCGGCGGAACAGGATGCGCGGTTCCTGGTCTTCACAGCTCGGACCGGGCGATGGCGGGGCATCTTTTCGCTGCACTCGTGGGTGGTCTTCAAACCGCAGAATGCGACCAGCTGGAGCCGATATGATGTCGTGGGCTGGGGGCAGCCTGTGCGCGAGAACAATCTCGAGCCGGACGCCCGCTGGTTTGGCGACACGCCGCGGGTGTTGATCGACGTGCGCGGGACCGAAGCGTCCGTCTTAATTCCCAAAATCCAGGCCGCAATCGCAGCCTATACCTACAATAATACCGGCGACTATCGTCTCTGGCCTGGGCCCAACAGCAACACATTCATCGCGACACTGTTGCGCGCCGTGCCCGAAATCGCGACGACCTTGCCATCCAACGCGGTCGGCAAGGATTTCCGCCCTTATCCCTATGCGGGATTAAGCGACAGCGGCACCGGTATAGAAGCTTCGTTGTGGGGCGTGCTCGGCGTAAAATTCGGCTGGGTCGAGGGCGTCGAATTCAATCTGCTCGGTCTCGTCGCAGGTCTCGACGTTCGTCATCCGGCGGTCAAGTTACCGGGCTTTGGCCGGATGGGCATGTCCGACGGTACCGCGGTCGCTGCGCCCGCGCATTGAGCGCGAATCTGCGGGCAAACTCCAAGATTCCCACACCCCTCCTACGTCGGACTTACGTTGCGTACACGGCTGTGCAATGGTCTACGATGCGTCTATCGATCATCATTCCAGTACTCGACGAGGGGGAACGGATTGCACCCGTTCTGGAATCCCTCGCCGAAACACGCGAACGCGGCACCGAATTGGTCGTCGTCGATGGCGGCAGCCGCGATGCGACCATCCAACGCGCGCGGCTGCGCTCCGATATCGTTCTATCTGCACCACGAGGTTTGGCATCGCAGTTGAATGCCGGCGCGGCGAAAGCGACCGGTGACGTCATCCTTTTCTTGCAAGCCGGCATGCAACTACCGCCACACTCCGATTTGTTGATTCTCGACGGCCTGGAGCGAACGGGCCGCCACTGGGGATTTTTCAACGTGAAGCTCACGGGCCAAGCGTTGTTCCTCCCCATCGCAACCGGCCTGATCAACATGCAGTCTTGGATCACCGGCATTACGGCCGGTGAACAGGCGGTATTCGCCAAGCGCAATTTTTTCCGCAGTGCAGGCGGCTTTGCGGCAATATCGGAAATGGAACACGTGGCACTCTGTAAATCCCTGAAACGGATTGGCCGGCCGTTGCGCCTAAGCGAACGTGTCGCCACGCCAGCCGGAAAATGGGAAACGCAGGGAATCCGGCAGACCTTTCAGGAACGATCGCGTCGCCGATTTGGTTTCTCTTTGCCTGGTAACCCGGATGCGCCGACAAAAAGCGTGGCTGGCGCCGTGCAAAAGGATTGACGCACGCCGCTAGGCGACTAGACGTCGCTAGGCGATGCCCCGCCGGCCGGGGGTCGGCAACGTCGTGGCGGGTCTTGGTTTCGTCTCCGTTCGAGGCGGCGGTACAACCGCAGCCCAGCGCTCGACCGCATCGGCCGCCTCCCGCACATAACGCTTGAATTTCTGTTCCTCAAAATGATCCGACCACTGCCCACTCATATGTAGCTCAACCAGGTAGTCGCGGCGTTTTTCAACAAACGCGAGCCACTTGTGAACAATTTCGTCGAAACGGCATTGGGCGGGGCCTTCGATCATGATCGCTACCATATGGCTGAAAAAACAGCTTCGCATGCATCTGCCCGTACGCATGCAGTAGGATCGAGCAGCTTTCGCTTTCACCGTTGTGACTGATTCGTGATGATTTTTCCACCTTTTTGCGCTCACCAGTCGCAGACAGATCAGACTCAACCATTTGGGAGTCTTTGCACCAGAAATCCAACCGAAGCCGTCAACAAAAACCCGCCCGGTGGGGGAACCGGGCGGGTCATTATGATCGGCGCTGGGGATCGGGGGGATCAGGGGGCGCCGATCTGGGGGTCCTAAAAAGCTGGGTTCGAAACTCATTCGAAATTTGGGGGCCGCGAGGCCTCATATTCGTTAGTCGCAGGCGCCTTGGAAAAGGTTCAAAGGAAATTCCGTCGCAATCCGCAAAAAATGAAAAAACCCGCCCGGTGGGGGGACCGGGCGGGTCATTGTGATCGGCGCTGGGGATCGGGGGGGTCAGGGAGCGCCGATCTGGGGGTCGAAGAAGCTGGGGACCGTGAAGTCTTACGTTCGTTAGTCGCGGGCACCGCTGAAAAGGTTCAAAGCAAATCCTGTCGCGATCCGAAAAAAAGAAAAACCCGCCCGGTGGGGGAACCGGGCGGGTCATTATGATCGGCGCTGGGGATCGGGGGGATCAGGGGGCGCCGATCTGGGGGTCGAAAAAGTCGGGGACCGTGAGGTCTTACATGCATTAGTCGCGCGCACCACCGAAAAGGTTCAATAAATTTAAGCCTTCATTAAGATTTTTTCGAAACGTTGAAAGGCGCACAGAATTACATCCAAGTCACTGATATTTATCGACTTATTTTTATCGAAGCTTATTGACGTGCCGGATATTGGAGCTCACGGCCTGCGACGTGACCGCCGTCAGTGCCTTATAGGCATCAACCAGCCCCGCCCCATACATCGGATCGACACCCCGGGGACCCAGGTCGCGGGCCGTCGACATCAGGGTGCGGCGAACGGTTTCCGGGTCCAGATTGGGCCGGCGCTCCAACATCAAGGCAACGGTGCCGCTTACTTCGGCGGCCGAGAACGAAGTCCCGGAAATTTGCTGGTAAGTGCCCTCAAGGCCCGGAAGCATTAAGTCGACGCCCGGAGCCGCAACCGCAATGTGCTTGCCGCGCACGGCGGCGGAGAAAAGCTGGTCAGCCTGATCGGTCGCTGTCACAGCGATGACATTGGCGTCGGCTGCCGGAAAGCGCGGGGACGAGGCCGGGCCGTCATTACCGGCAGCCGCAACCAGAATAATACCGCGCTCGTGAGCCGCACGCAGGGCTACTTCGATCTTCGGATCGCGGTCGCCTGCAAAACTCAGGTTGATGATCCGGGCATTGCGCGACACAGCCCAATTGATCGCCTTGGCGATGTTGTAGCCGGTACCTTCCGCGCTTGTCCGATCATCGCCGAACGCGCGGGCGGCCAGAATTTGTGCGGCTGGTGCGGTGCCTTTGATCCGAACTTGTGCCGCGATGGCGCCTGCGACCGCGGTGCCATGGGGATGAATCTGCTCGCCTGAACCGATGGCGTCAAAGGTCTCGACGACAACGCCCGCCAATTCCGGATGTGAGGTGTCAACGCCACCATCGATGATGGCAATCAGCACTCTTTCACCCTGAGCCAATACATGGGCCTGCGGCATGCGCAGCCTGGTCAACGCATATTGTTCGATCGGGGTCCTGTTCGGAGTGCCGACGCCAGCGGTTTCGGGCTCTTGCTGCAATCGCGAAATGATGTTCGCGGATGCTGAAATCACACCAGGCACGCGCTGCAATTCTCGAACCACAGCCGGAACTGCCCGGCGGTCGATGTCTACGATGCGCCACCGAAAAAGTTTGGTTCCGCCGAGTTCGAAATCGAAAGATTCAACGCTTGTCATCCGATACCGACGCGCCAAGTCCTGCGCTGTCTGGTCGGCTGTACCGGCCGCGAGTTCAATGAGAACTTCGCCGGGAACATAATTGCGCTCGTTCGCAGGAGGCACAGCCGCAGGCGACACGCCGCTGCCCGGCCGGCGAATGAACTGGTTGGATGGGCCAGAGCCCTGCCCATTGCCGCCAAGAGCAGTTGGCGTCGATGGTCCGCCCTTTCGTTCCACGACAACCGGAATAATAGGGGTCATCGGAATGATCGGTGTAAGAATTGGCCGGAGTGGGTGCGGATGCCGCGGGCGGTCATCACCACCCGGTTTGCGCTCCGTAATTTGGCCGCCCTTCGGCCGTCCATTTCCGTTGACTGTCGGACGCCCATTGTTCGTAGGCAACTTCGTTAGGGTAACGTTTTGAGGAGTGCCGCGCGGGACCACGCTGCTTTTCTTCATGGCGGCAAAACCGGCCGGCCCGCGTGCGCCCTGAAGGATTCCGTGCGCGCCGCTAGGGGAGCCAAGGCTGTTCGCTTGGGCGCGGTCCGTGACCGGTACCGATAAAATCGTAAGCGCAAGAAGCGCCGGCAGAGCAATCCGACTAGGCGTGGATAGATGGGTCAGAGCGCCAAAGGATCGTCCGGTCGAGTACATGAAAAAGTCCTCCTGCCCCCCGGAACATCATTTACTAAGACATGAGGCGGCCCCGTTGCCGGAGCCGCCTTTAAGCGCCTTAATCCTTTGTCGCGACGAAATCCACGATCTTGGTCTCGCCCTGCATCTGGCGCACGATGTTGAGCAGTCCTTCCTTCGGGATGCCCGTCGCTGCGAGCCGAAGCGTATAGTTACCGTCCTTGGGCCCACCGACCAACTCGGCCTTATGGGTATTGAGGAACTTGGTGATGTCGGCCGAAGTCGCTTGCGGCACGAAGCGCACGACAATCCGGCTGACTCCATCAGTGTTCGGAACCGACTGAAGGATGAAATTATCGCCGCCTGGCAGGAGAACTGACGTCATGACGGCGCTCTGCACCAGGAGAACCACCGCGGCAGCTCCGGCCGCACGAGCGAGTGTGCGCGGCGCAAGGCTCGACAGGAAGGCAGCGACGCGGCCGGCAAGATCGAATGACCGTCGAGCCGGCGCCCGGGCGCCTTCCGCCTCGATTGCAGCGAACAGCCTGTCAGCCGCCCGCGAAGAAGGATGACCAAGCAGCTCATTGAGATGAATGGTCTCGTGAAGTTCCTCGCGGACGAGGTCGAAGCGCCGGGCCAATTCGCGGTCGCACGACAGCGCGCGCTCGACCCGCTCGGCGTCACCCCGGCTCAAAGTGCCGGCCGCATGCCACGGCAGAAGAGCCTCGATTTCTTGGCGCTCAGGCGCTTCCTGGTTCATCGTGTTCATGGCCAACCTCTTTCAATTCCTGCTGCTTTGAGCAGCTCTCCGAGTTTCTTGCGCGCGTAAAACATGCGCGTTTTGACAGTTGCTTCCGGGATCCCGACGATTACCGCCACCTCTTCCACCGACTTCTCGTGGTAGTAGACGAGATCGATAATCTCCCGGTGCTCTGCAGAAAGTCCCGCGAGGCACTTCCGCATCGCCGCAGCTTTGTCTTTTTTTCCCAGGGCAGCCTCTGGATCGTCCGTTGGATCCTCGATTGCCTCGGCGGTCTCATCGTCCAGTTCCTGATCCGGCTTGCGTCGCAAAGCGGACAGGGCCTTGAAGCGCGCGATCGCCAACAACCAGGTTGAAACCGCAGAGCGCCCCTCGAACCGATCAGCCTGACGCCACACGTCAAGAAACACTTCGCTGATCAGGTCCTCAGCAACCGACTCATCACGCATAAGACGCAAAACGAACCGGTACACCCTCAAATGGTGTCGTGCGAACAGCACCTGCATTGCGAGCCGGTCGCCGGACGCGATCCGTCCGATTAGCACCTCGTCCGATGTCGCTTGCATCGCCTGACGATCAACTCGTTCTGTAGTCGCTGGGGAACGCGACTAGGTTCAAAGGACTTGAATTTGCGTTCATGTGCATCCCGCCCACCACTTCGTTCCGCCAATCGCGCAATTCCGGGCGATCCGTTGGAAAAATGATCATAGCTGAGAAATGCTCCTGAAAACTGTGTTTGCGACAAAAAACTCTGTTAATTCATCGACCTAGCTGTGACTTTGGTGGCGCCATGACATGCCGGAAGGACCAACTCGGGTGTGCCGGCGCCCGAGGTCCGCCATCGCCAAACTATATCCATTTCCCGCGGATTCGACTTCGGACATGAACAAATTTCGGTAAATATTTTATTTTACTGACATTTTCCTGTGAGTCCGCCCCGTCCGGCCAGGGTAAACGCGACGAGAGCCACCTCGTTTTGGGGTTTCGGGGGTCCGCCGCGACGGCTAAGTTCCGACCCTAACGGAGGCATGCAATTTACGCAATGCTGCTAGAACCGAAAGCGCGGTGATCCGACCCGTTTTGGGGTTTTCGGAGGGAATGTTCTCAATCGCCAACGTGAATCGCGCGGAATCGGCATCAACTTCGATCGTATGGCAGTTCCGGGTAACCCCTGGGTCGGCCCAGATATCGATGGTCGTCCGGTCCGGTCCGATCCCGGCGAGCGAAAGCGCAGCCGCCACATTGACGTTGGCCGGGAACCCCGCCGCCGCCTCCCGGGCCGTCCCGCTGAACACCCGCTTGGCCGCATTAAGGCCTTCGACCGAAATCCCGTTGGCCACCAGATAGGGGGCCCCCGCCAGCCCGCCCGGGGGCTTGCGCGTCGTCATGCGGACCGAATGGATCTCCCCTTCGGCCGCGGCCGCCACGGCGTCAAGACCGAGCAGCGCCCCGGTGGGCACGATAATCCGCCCCCCGGCCTCCCTGGCGAGTTCGACCAATTCAGGCCGCTCGAGCAGGACGCCGGCACTGAGCACCATCACGGCCTTACCGGCTTTCAGCATCGGCCGGCAGACGGCATCGAAAATAGACGAAGGCGCGCATTCGACAGCCAGGTCACAATATTCCGGAAGCTCCCCAAGCTCGACCAACGGACAGACGATGCCTGCGCTATCGAGCCAAGCCTGGGCTTTGGTCCGATCACGGACGGCGGCACATGCCAGTTCGAGACCAGGCACGCCTTGGGCGAGCCGACGGGCGAGCACGCGGCCAATTGAGCCAAGGCCCGCGATGGCAACACGAGTCATTGTAGGTCTCCGAAATCACACGTGAGTTCCGTCTTACGCGGCTCGATACTGGCGGACAAGGCCGTGCCATCCGCGTCAACGGCGTGCCTTGACCGATATCCCGGCACGCGCAATGGTGACGCAAAATCTAGGGAGGATATCCATGCTCAAGAAAAGTCTGGCCGCGGGACTTGCCATGATACTGGCAGGCATCACCGCTGCATCGGGCCAAAATTTTCCGACCAAGCCGCTGACGATGATCGTTCCCTTTGCGGCTGGCGGACCGACCGACGTGCTCGGTCGCGTGATCGCCCAACGCATGGGCGAGATCCTCGGTCAGTCGGTGACGGTCGAAAATGTCGGCGGCGCTGGCGGCATGACGGGGTCCAAACGCGTCGCCGACGCGCCACCGGATGGCTACACCTTCGTGTTGGGAACGGTCGGAACCCATGCCCAGGGACAGACTCTCTATAAGAAACCACTCTACAATGCGGCCACCGACTTCACCCCCATCGCGCTCATTGCCGAGGTGCCGATCATCCTGATCGCGCGCAAGGACTTGCCACCAAACAATTTCAAGGATTTCGTGACCTACGCCAAAGCCAACCAGGCCAAAATGCAATATGGCTCGGCCGGAACTGGCTCCGCCACGCATCTCGCCTGCGTGTTGATGGGCTACGTGATCGGGGCGAACATTACCCATGTGCCCTATCGCGGCACGGGCCCGGCGATGCAAGATCTCCAGGGCGGACGCATCGACTACATTTGCGAAGTGATCACCACCGGCAAACCTCAGGTCGACGGCGGCACCGTCAAGGGGTTAGCCATCTTCCAGGACAAGCGTTCGCCCGCAATGCCAGCTTTGCCCACGGCGCTCGAGGAAGGAACCCAGAAACTTACGGCCTATACGTGGAACGCAATCCTTGCGCCCAAGAACACGCCCGCCGACATCGTGCGCAAGCTCAACGATGCGGCCCTCCAAGCCATGAAAACGCCATCGGTGCGCGAACGCCTGGGAGCCCTCGGCGCCGAAATCGTGTCGGAAGACCGCGCCACGCCGCAATATCTCGGACAATTCGTCAAGGACGAAATCGCGAAGTGGGCGGCGCCAATCAAGGCGAGCGGCGAGAGCATCGATTAGGTTTCGACGTGTCCCGTCCGCGACTGACCTTTGCCTGCGGCCTCTATGACCGCACCGATGCGCTACGCACCGGCGATGTAAAGCTCAAGGACATTGATCTCGAATTCCTGGCGATCCCCTCCCCGCGCGACCTGTTCGACCGGATGGGCGGCAACCAGGAATTCGACTCCTCGGAATTTTCCAGTTCCGAATTCATCAGCCGCTTCGACCGCGGCGATTGCCCATTCGTGGCGCTGCCGGTGTTTCCGTCACGCGTGTTCCGGCACGGCTATATCTATGTGAACCGCCAATCCGGCATCCACGCCCCGAAAGACCTGGAGGGCAAGCGCGTCGGCGTCGCGCTCTATACGATGACGGCCGCGGTGTGGATCCGCGGCCATCTTGCCGACCAATATGGCGTGGATTGCTCGACTTTTCAGTGGACCGAAGGCGCCATCAATCACGCGGGCCGCCATGGCGAGCCGAGCGCACCGCCTTTGCGGAAGCCGGTCAAGATCGCGCACGACCCGCAGGGGCGTTCATTGCGCGACCTTTTGGCCGCGCACGAAATCGATGCGATCATCGGCACGCAGCATCCGCATCCGCATTCCGACATTGCGCCGCTCTTTGCGGACGCGCGAGCCGTCGAGCGCGCGTTCTATCTCAAGACCAAAATCTTCCCCATCATGCATCTCGTCGTGATGCGCCGCGATACCTATGAACGCAATCCTGTCGCGGCTGACAGTCTTTATCGGGGATTGGTGGAGGCCAAAAATCTGGCGCGTGAGCGCCTGCACAAAGGCCATCCCCTGATGTTGCCCTGGGTGCACAGCGACATCCATGAGATGGACGAAGTCTTTGGCGGCGACACTTATCCTTACGGAATCGAAGCCAATCGCCCGACGCTCGAAGCCTTGGTGCGGCATATGTTCGATCAGAACTTTATTTCGCGGAAAATCCCGGTCGAAGAACTGTTCGTGCGGGTGGCCAAAGAGTTGCGATAGGCGCGAGAGGGACGGAGGCGGGTCTTTCCCCCAAACCGGCAACAAAAAACCCGCTTCGGCCTTCAGCGCCGGGATCCGATCAAAAAATTTGGCTTCGTTTTGGCCAAAATAGCCGACTTCGTTTTGGCTCGTGCCCCCGCCAAGAGCGTTCGGTGGCTTCGTTTTGGCCAAAATCCTCCGGTTGGTTCCGCATCCAGGCTGCCCTATGCAGATTTTTAGCTTTATAATCATCAAAACTCGTTCATTTTAATTGGTACAAGCCCCTAGGTAACTTGCCAGCCAGCAAAGATACTCATGAATATGCGGACCGACGTTGCCAACGCCGCACTTGTCGCCGCTCATATATGGATGGAAGCCGGATATGGAAACGCGGGGGCCATGAAGCTGGGCGGCAACGGCTCGCGGCTGTGGCGCAATTCGACACAACCATTTCGCCAACTAATCCATCTGCAAACCTCAGTCAAACATATTTGCTGTGCGATCCTGTGCGATCTTGTGCGATCCTGTGCGATTTTATGCGACCAACCCAAAAAGGGATCCAAGGAATCGAAGATTGGTCCTGCGAGGCGGCAACCGTCTCGTCCTCGACATCGATGTCGCGCTCCAGCGTCGATCGGAATCAGATGATTGGCGGTGGAGCGATCAGGGCACGGCCGCCGGGTTTCGTAGGGGCGGACCTTTCTTGTGTCCGCCCGGCTCAGCACCGGTGCGGTCGAGCGATCAGGGCACCGAGCCGTTTCTACGACAAGCTGGGCATAATCCTATCGTTCGGAGCTTGCTGGTCACCGGGCGGACACAAGAAGGGTCCGCCCCTACGCAACTCCATGCGCTTAGTTTATCCAATAGCCTTCTGCGGAATTGTACTCATCGAGAGCCCAGAATGCTTGGCGTTTGACGCCGTAGGGCGTGCACGGGGAAAATGCCGTATCGCCAACGACCGATCCTCCAACGTTGTACAGATGCTGCCCAAACGAGCACGTCGACTCACTAACGGTCGTGGCTGTTTTGCTGCATTACTCGATGTCGATAGTCGGTGACCCAGCGCGCCGTACGCCCGATCCCGCCAAAAGAATAAAAGTGGAAGCTTATGTTATCCGCAACCTTGACATCCAGCGCTTCTGCAAACCGCTCGATGATCGCGTCCGGTGGCATCTCTCCAAACAGTTGGGTTGCCTTTCCACTCAGGACTGCCTTGAACGACGTGCGCACACCACATCTAAGTGCGTAACGGGTCAAACCCTTGACGCTCGTCGGACCTGCCAAACCAATCTTGACCGGCACATCCACTCCAGAGGCCCGCAACAATCGCAGCCAATAAGCAATTTGGTTTCCGTCAAAGCAGAATTGCGACACGATGTGCACTCTAAGCCCCCGTGCCTGGGCGGATTTGAGTTTGTCACTAAAGGCTCGACTTAAAATCCCTTCGCCAAGCTTGGGGTGGCCCTCGGGATATCCTGAAATTCCGACGTGAGTGACACCACCGCATTGCAAGAGATCGCTCTCGATAACCGCGTTGGCATCAAAAAAAGGGCCGGCCGGATGATCCACGTCACCTGCGATGACCAATGCCTGCCGCACGCCCGCTTCGCCTGTCACGCGTTGGACGAAGTCTTGCAGGCTAGCACGATCCGGAAAGCTCCGAGCCACGATGTGCGGAACCGGCTCGAAACCAAATTGCCGGACCTGCTTCGCTACCAGCGCGAGCTGTTTATGCGATTGTCCCAGCGGCGCACTCACATAAATGAGAGTAGCCGTATTTAGCACATTCCTTAGCTCGTCTAGCTCCGCTTCATTTGGCAACGTTACCTCGATCGAAAAACAATTCAGCAACGACGCAAGTCGTGCGTTCATGGTCGGGTTTTGAGAACTTTGCTGTACGTGACTCATATGTTCGCGCTTTCAATACCGATACTGAAAAGCCTTAAAGCGGATATCCGACCGGGATACCGATAGCTTGACTTAACACTACTTTTTCGTCCTCTTCTCGTGAACAATCAAAGTGTCTCAGTCTCGATGCCTGGAGATCACGTATGACTCGTCGTTGAACCAGAGGCCGCTGTGCTTGTGCAGCACGTCATTCGTAGCTGTGATATACCGTCCGTCTCTTGCAACTTCCGCCAATCGCTCATCGTCAATCTGCGCCACATAGACTGCCGCGTTCCACGCAGCAAACATCGTCGAAGTTCCTATTGGTCCTGATACCTCGTTCGGCAACGTTTCGAGCTGATAACGGAAGATCGAACGCTCGTCGTTCTGCGCATTCAGATTGAATTCGCGGGCAGCCGAGCTGAGATCCTTTTTCACTGCCCGCATTATGTCATGCCGATTGCTGACGAATGGGTTATCGTCCGGCCAGACGTTTTGAATGACCTCCATTCCGGGATCATTTCCGCAGGAATGAATGGCGATGAGTCGTCCTGCAGGTCCCAAGGCTCGCGACAGCGGGCTGATTACCTTCGCGGCCTTAAATTCAGCAGAGGTCCGCGCACGATATGGCTGGGACGCAACAATGAGGTCGAAATTGGCTTGTGCGCGGCCGGGTTGCGGGATGACCCGATCTAGGACGAAGCGATGATCGCTCCGGTAGATGACCAATACGATGGGACGCTCATACACTGGATTTCCAGTCTTGGGACTGGCACCCGCCCGCCAGTTTTCATCAAGGAAGGGCTGAAGTTCACTGATCTGCTCTTCGAATTCAGTTGCGGTGCTGCCTTTCAGTTGGACCTCATGCCAAATCAGCCGGCTCGCGACGGCATGCGACTTCACTGTCAGCCAAGGAGCTTCAGAGTAATACATGTTTGTAAGTACGAAGACGGTCGCCGGATGATCCGTGAACCGATCAGGCATCTTGTCGAGCGTCAGTCGGGCGTCTTCCAAACTTATCTCTTTGCCAGCCACATAGAACGGCATATGGGGAAAACGTCCGTGCATGCTGCGCATCACCCGTGTCAGCACTGTGCCGTCACCGACTCCCGCATCAAAGATACGGAGCGCCGGCGGACGTGGATGAATATTGGCGAGTTCATGCGACACACGTCGCGCGATGACTCTTTTCTCGCTACAGGTGTGGACGAAGAGAAGATACTTTTGACGATTGTCAAAGAAGCGAAAATTCCGCTCCTTTTGAACACCAGCGCTCGACCCGGCACTGAAGGACGAGGCCGCCGCATTTCGTCCATTGTGCGGACGCGGAAGGGTATCAGTCGACCGCATTGGCATGGAAACCCTCCTGATCCATCGATATCTGCATTCGTGAGACCGCACTCGCCCAACGCCCAGTCGCGTCGAGCCGCCCGAATGAATAGAAATGGGCTTTCAACTCTCCAAGCTTGTGGCGGACAGAACCTTCGGTAACTGCCCGCATCATCGCGTCTGGAGTCACCATCTTGAATGGACTTCGCATCAGCCCTGACGAGTGGGCCATGAAGAATGGTGACACATCAATTGCACACCGGCGAGCATACCGTTGTAAAGCAGACAGCGGCGTTGGTCCTGGCAAGCCCACGCGAACTAAATTATCGATGCCGGCTTGTCGTATGCGCCGAAGCCAACTGATAAGCTTCGCGGGCTCAAAGCAAAACTGTGTAACGATATGAGCCGCGATCCCCACATTTTGGGCAGCGGACAACTTGCGATACATCGACTCATGGAGATCGGCCTCGCAGAGGTACGGGTGCCCTTCTGGAAAGCCAGTGATGCCAATCTCTCTAATTCCGTATTGAAGCAGCAACCCGCTTTCAATCAACTCGGCTGCGCCACGAATATCGCTGGCCGCACGTTCGCTGGGGTCACCTGCAGTTACAAGGACGCATCCAATCGGGGCGCGCGTCGTTAGTTCATGAAGAAATTGTCGACGGTCTTTTACGGACCGGTGCATGGAGGTAACGAGATGAGGTACAGCCTCGAAACCCATCTCGTGCAGTTTGACCGCACAATTGATTACAGCCTTAGAGGTGTTGTCGCCTGCAGTTCTGACATAAATGCGCTTACAGCCTGCGTCGTTTAGCAGTGTGATAGTGTCGGATGGGGTGGCCTCTAACGAATAACCCCGCGTAAAGCTCGCGACTGCAAATGCTGCATTGGGGGCGACCCGCGGTTCTGCATTTGGCAGACTTTCGACGCTCTTCGTTCCTGTTCGACTCATATGAGAAATCTTGCTAATCGCGCCGCCGGGATATGACATATGACTCATCCTTGAACCAAAGACCTCCGTGCTTTCGGAGAAGCTCCTGCGTAACCTGCACGTAGAGGCCATCGGACGCTGCCTCCACGAGGCGATCATCTTCAATTTGCGCGACGTAAGTTGCGGCGTTCCAAGCAGCCAAAGTGGTCGACGTGCCGATGGATTTGGAAATTTCCGAAGGCAATGTGTGGAATTCGTATTCAAATACCGAGCGCTCGTCACTGTACGCATTAAATGTCAAATCGCGGCCAGAGGACCCGAGTTCTTGCTTGACCATCTTCAATATCTGTTGGCGGTCATGGATGAATGGATTGTCCCCAGGCCAAATGACTTGAATGATTTCCATACCCGGATCGTTACCGTGAGAGTGAATGCCGATAAGTCGTCCGCCCGGACCCAACGCGTGTGCGAGGGGTGCAACGACGCGTTTCGCCTTGAATTCCAAGGTGGCACGCGCGCGATACGGTTGAGAGGCAATGACAAGGTCATAATTTGCTGCCGTTCCGCCGGGCTGAGGAATAATCGAGTCCAACAGAAACCGGTGGTCCTCCCGATATACGACAAGCACTACGGGACGCTCATAGACCGGGTTGCCAGTCTTCGGACTCACGGTCGCAGCCCAGTTTTCCGAGAGAAAGGGTAACAGCTCAATTACCTGTCCTTCGAATTCATGCGCTGATGTGCCAGTGAGGCGAAGCTCGCGCCACACCAAGCTCGAAGCTGCGCTGACAGATTTCACGGCAAGTGATGGAGCATCAGTGTAAGTCAAATTAGTAAGTATCAGGACGGTAGCAGGATGTTCGCAAAAACGATCAACGAGCTTTTGCAAAGCCAGTCTTACATCTTCAAGGCTGATTTCCTTCCCGACTACGTAGAACGGTATGTGCGGGAATCGCGAGTGCATCGCACGCAGTACTCGCAGCAACACTGTGCCGTCGCCCACGCCCGCATCAAAAACACGCGCGGCCGGTGGGCGCGGATGAATGTTCGCGAGTTCCAGCGCAATGCGACCGGCGATCACCCTCTTTTCGCTGCACGTGTTGACGAATAGAAGGTACTTTTGCCGATTGTGAAAAAACCGGAAGTTAAACTGAGGATCGCGTCTCGCCGGTTCGGCCGGTACGGTCAAATCGCTCGATCTGCGAAGCAGCGAATCGCGTCGTGCGACCGGGTCATGGGAGTTCATGAAATCGCGCACGCGCAAGAGAGTTTCAGTCGTGATGCGGCCGCCATTCCGCAGCCGGTTGATAAACTTGCCGTCATTGACGGCGCGGCGTCCGAACGTCGATTCGGCAAGCCCGGTACACCGACAATAGTCAGAGATTTCTCTCAACAGCTCTTTTGCATGCATGAGAGCGCCTGCGTGGACCGCAAGTCCTTCCTTTCTCTGCGTTATCGGTATTCATCTGCTCAATTCGGTTGAACGAACTACGGCGCCTCCCGGGTGTCAACCACAAAACATCCCACAAGAATTCCGCTCCGAGTGGGGTGCGTCCCACATGGTTCGGGAGATTTTGCGAACTAGCGGCAGCAGCGGGGTTCGAATTCAACCGCTCTTTTTGCGCTGCGGTCCGATGGATTTCACACCATGATCACCTGTTTGCTTGGGTCGGCGCGGATGGCATCGAAACTTCCGGCCTGCGCCATAGCCCAGCACGATTCATAGAACTCTCCGATGCGGTCGCCTTTGAACTCTCCGACGCTGTCGCCGCTGAGCAGGATACCTGGTTTCAAGAAGCGGTGAATCTGCGAGACTAGTTTTATCTCCGTCTCGCTCACGCGACGAAAGAGATGGTGCGGGCCGAGTTCGTTGGGATGCTTGAGCCCGGCCGCTGCCAGCATTTCCGCGAGCGCCTGGAGAGTGTTGCGATGAAAATTATGGACCCGCTCGGCCTTCTCGGGCACGACGAGCGCGCGCTGGCGGACCTTGTCCTGCGTCGCCACCCCGGTGGGACAGCGGTTGGTGTGGCAGCTTTGCGATTGGATGCAGCCGATGGCGAACATGAAGCCTCGGGCGCAGTTCACCCAATCGGCACCGATTGCAAATATGCTCGTCATGTCGAAAGCGCTGATGATCTTGCCGCTGGCACCGAGACGGATCTTGTCGCGCAGATTGACGCCGACGAGCGTGTTGTGAACGAAAAGCAATCCCTCGCGCAGCGGCGCGCCAAGATGATCCGTGAACTCTACCGGCGCTGCGCCGGTACCGCCCTCCTTGCCGTCGACCACTATGAAATCCGGCAGAATGCCGGATTCCAGCATCGCCTTCACAATCGCCATGAACTCCCACGGATGACCAACGCAGAGCTTGAATCCCACCGGCTTACCGCCGGATAGTTCGCGCAGCTGGGCGATGAACCCCATCATCTCGCGGGGCGTTGAGAATGCGCCGTGGCTGGAGGGCGAAAGGCACACCTTGCCCATCGGGACGCCACGTGTCTCTGCGATCTCCTGGCTTACCTTTTCGGCAGGCAGAATACCGCCGTGGCCGGGCTTGGCCCCCTGACTGAGCTTGATCTCGATCATTTTCACCTGCTCGGTGGTGGCCTGCGCGGCAAATCGCTTGGGATCGAAATTGCCGGCGCCGTCACGGCACCCGAAATATCCGCTGCCGAGCTCCCAGATCAGATCGCCGCCGTGCTTGCGGTGATAGGGGCTGATACTGCCCTCGCCGGTGTCATGCGCGAAGCCG
>DATGVJ010000120.1:0-2625 GCA_035300505.1 Xanthobacteraceae bacterium | reverse complement strand
TCTTGCGATCGGGCAGCGTGTCGGTCTCGGCTGGCAATCGGGTTCGTGCGGCGGATGTGAGTGGTGCGCCTCGGGGAAAGAACATCTCTGCGCCCAGGAAGAATGGACTATCGTAGGCCGTAACGGCGGCTGGGCCGACTTTGTGCGTGCCGATGCCCGGTTCATGGTGCCCATCCCGAACGGCATCGCCTCGGCGGACGCCGCGCCGCTCATGTGCGCCGGAACCACGGTCTTCAGCGCTCTGACTCATTGCGGCGTCGACTCGACTGTGCGGGCAGCGGTCGTGGGCGTGGGCGGGCTCGGGCATCTTGCCGTGCAGTTTCTCGCAAAGCTGGGCTGCGAGGTTACCGCAATCTCTTCGACCCATTCGAAGGATGAAGAAGCGCGGCAGTTCGGGGCGTCCCGATTTATTGCAACGAAAAACTCGGATGAGTTGCAGAGAGCTGCACGCTCCTTTGACTTCATTCTCGTCACCGTGTCGGCCGACCTTCCCTGGCAAGACTATCTCGGCGCCCTTCGGCCGGAGGGCACGCTGTGCCTCGTCGGCATACCGGAGAGCGACCTGAAGGTTCCTCCCTTTGACATCGTCCTGCCTGAGAGGCGCATCGTCGGTGGAAGAGCGGGCTCGCCAGGCGACACCGCACGCATGTTGCACTTTGCGGCGCAGCATGGCGTGAGGCCGATGATTGAGCGATTCAAGATGAGCGACCTAAACACAGCATTGGCGCGGGTCCGCGAGGGAAATGTCCGCTACCGGGCGGTCCTCGAAAACTAGGGTCAGAACTCAATAATTTTTCTGGCCGACAAAATGATAGTGATTCTCTTACGGGAAGGATTGGGATCATGAGCCAGAATCTTTTTTTGGCTGAGCGACGAACAGTGGAATCGGATCGAGCCCCATTTGCCGACGGACGTCCGGGGGCAAAGATAGGGTGGATACACTCGGGCATTTCCACCGTGGCCGCTTTGAGGAGGCGGCCAATGCAGCCTCAAGGCCGTTCAATCCAATCCTGCCCACAGTATCTCCCTTACGCTGCTGGCGGCACCCCTTGCGAAGCTCGGGCGGCTTGAAGAAGCCAGGGCTGCCGCCGGGAAAGGTTTAAATCTGCAATGCATTTCGGTACAGTCGGCAATTCTCCGGCGTCGATTGCACGCCAGCGCTTGCCGCCTCTCTCAGTGAAGCACTTCATGAAGCCGGACTGCGGAATAGAATTGCTATTTATCGTGCCGCCACAACACGATCATGGCGAACGTCTGCTTCTGGCAGATAGTGTTGCGAAACTCTCAAAATGACGTGCGACCAATTTCCCGCAAATGGACCAAAGAAGCCGCAATCGCTGACCGAAGTGGCTTCCAGCCCGTTACCGAAGTCGCCTGTAAATCAGCGCAGGAATGTAGTCCCTCAAATGATTAGTCGATCACCGCGCGTACGGTCCGGAAAATTTGTCTTCAGTGATGCAAAAAGACTTTTGCAACAGTATCTGCCAATAGGCGACATCGCGTCGAAACTGAGGGGATTTTAAAAAACGCTACCCGAAGGCGGGCTCCTTCAGGCCACGCCAATTCCAATGCCCTGCGCGGAGAGCGACGAGTGCGCGAGTGGAAGCCGGCAGCGTGTGATGCCGCTGCCGATTTTGCGCGTTGCTTCTATTAGCCGTTTCCAAGCGGGACAGCCACATAGTGAGAGGCATCGCCGGTGCGAACTCTCATCAGAACGTTGTTCTTGTTGTCGGCGTGCGCGGCCTTGACTGCGTCACGGACGTCGCCGGGGTTCGCCACGCTCTTCCCAGCAACCTCAAGAATAACATCGCCTTCCTTGAAGCCTCTGTCTGCAGCGGCGCTCTTCGGATCGACGTCGGTGACAACGACGCCGTTTTTACCTGCACCCGCAACTGAACTCGCGGGCGCGACCGTCAGGCCAAGCCGTGGAACATCCGAACCATGAGCGGGATCGGCATTTGCCTCCTGCGTAGCAGGCAACTGACCCAAGGTAAGATTGACGGCCTCGTCTTTTCCCTTATGCAGAACGTTGAGCTTGACCGCGCTGCCAGGCGCAAGACTACCGACGGTACGGGCGAGCTCGCGGGCGTCTTTGATCGACTGGCCATTCACCGCAGTAATGATATCGCCGGTTTCGATGCCGGCCTTGGCAGCCGGGCCGTTGGCTTGAGGTTCCGCCACCAGCGCGCCCT
This sequence comes from Xanthobacteraceae bacterium, assembly GCA_035300505.1. GTDB lineage: Bacteria > Pseudomonadota > Alphaproteobacteria > Rhizobiales > Xanthobacteraceae > VAZQ01. Next base: position 433 of record DATGVJ010000120.1, on the reverse strand, counting down.
CGGCGTTCTTCAGACCAAGGCTGTCGGCGATATCCGACGTTACCGGCTGAATCTGGATACCGATCCAGCCGCGGCTGACGGCGCCCTTATCCTTGAGCTGTGCGATCACGTTCTTCACGGTCGGAGCCGGAATCGAGAAGGCAATGCCGACACTTCCGCCCGATGGGGAGTAGATGGCGGTATTCACGCCAACGACTTCGCCCTGCATATTGAAGGCAGGGCCACCTGAATTGCCCTTGTTGACCGGCGCGTCGATCTGAATGAAATCGTCGTACGGGCCGTTGCCGATGTCTCGGCCAGCGGCCGAGACGATGCCGGCGGTGACGGTTCCGCCGAGACCGAACGGGTTCCCAACCGCGAGCACCCAGTCGCCGATCCGCGGCTTGCCTTCCGCGAGTTTGGCGAATGGAAAGTCTGAGCCGCCCTCAACCTT
>DATGVJ010000119.1:0-7541 GCA_035300505.1 Xanthobacteraceae bacterium | reverse complement strand
GCTGAAGCGGGTCTCATAGACGGTGCGGCAGGTGTTGGCGTAAAGCGTAGTGGCAGCGATTCCGACGCCGAGACCGATGCCGAGGCCTAAGCCCCAGCCGCCGCCATGCCACTTATGGGCAGAAGCGGAAGTGGGCAGCGTTGCAACAGCGATAGCGGCAGTGGCGGCGATGGCGACGATTGTTTTGCGGAACATGGGCGTATCTCCTGTTTGGGTGGATGTTCGTTTCACATCCTCATGCCCAGTAGTCGCGCGCCATCTGCAAATGGTTCAGCGGTTTCGCTGGAAATTCGGGCCTGATTTATTGGTGCGCGAGTGAATGAGCGTTAATTGTGCGGCGTCCTCTGCGACGGTGAGTATTCGTTTTGGTCGCATTGCTTTGGGGGTCTGACTGGCATGTGGCAACGGGGCGGGGCCTGCTCGATCGATCGGGTCGATCCGGCCGGGTCAAATCCACGAAGCCAGTCGACGCAGCCAGTCCACGAAGCCCGCCTTGCCGTTGAATGCGCTCAACGCTATAAGCCGCCGCAATCGAGAAAGTTCCTGCAACCTCCGAACAGCGAAAGTCACAGATGTCGATCGAGCGTACATTTTCGATCATCAAACCCGATGCGACCGCACGCAACCTGACCGGTGCCGTCAATGCCATGATCGAACAGGCGGGCTTGCGCATCGTTGCGCAAAAGCGCGTGCATATCACGCGCACGCAAGCGGAAACCTTCTATTCGGTGCATCGCGCGCGCCCGTTTTTCGGCGAACTCGTCGACTTTATGATCTCGGGGCCCGTCGTGGTGCAGGTTCTTGAAGGCGAGAACGCGATTGTGCGCTATCGCGACATTATGGGCGCCACAGACCCGGCAAAGGCCGCGCCCGGCACGATCCGAAAGGTTCATTCCAAATCGATCGGGGAGAACTCCGTGCACGGTTCGGATGCGCCGGATACGGCGACCAAGGAGATCGCACAGTTCTTTGCCGGCAATGAAATCGTGGGCTAGCTGCGTGGCAATTCGCCACGTTCCGGCGCTGGCCAGGATGCCGGGGAGATCGATAGATTAGCTGCTGCACCGCGGCTTTGTAGCGGCGATGTTCTTGAGCGAGCGAGCTGTTCAGCCGAACCGTTGAACCGAACTTCGGAGAATGCAAGTGGACTTCATGTTGCAGGATATGTCGCACGGTCCGTTCTGGATCGGAGTGCTTCAGATCATCTTTGTCAACATCATCCTGTCGGGCGACAACGCCGTTGTGATCGCGATGGCTTGCCTCACCCTTCCGCCCAAGCAACGTCTTTGGGGCATGATCCTGGGCGCGGGCGTCGCGGTCTTGCTGCGTGTGGTCTTCACTCTCGTCATCGCCCAGGCGATGGCCTATCCATTCCTTAAGCTTGTCGGCGGTGCGCTCCTGTTCTACGTCGCGATCAAGCTGGTTACCGAGGATGCCGACGGCGACGACGAAGGCGTTGAAGGGGCGCAGAACCTATGGCGAGCGGTTCGGATTGTCGCCATTGCCGACATCGTGATGAGTCTGGACAATGTGATCGCGATCGCGGCGGCAGCTGACATCGCCGCAACGCAGGTCGACATCGCGCACGCCGCTGCCATCAAGTCGACGTTGATCATCATTGGCCTGGCAACCAGCGTACCACTGATTGTCGCCGGCAGCGCGATCCTGATGGCGCTCCTGGAGCGGTTCCGCGTCCTGGTCTGGGGCGGCGGCGCATTGCTCGGCTGGATCGCGGGTGACGTGATGGCCACCGATCCGGCCTTGACCGATTGGTTCAGCCCACCGGTGCTCAATTGGCTCCATATCTGGGGTGGGCCCATTGGTGGCATCATTGTGCTCGTCGCAGGCTATATCCTTGTCGGTAGGCGTCGTCGGCTTATTCTCGACGAAATTCTTGCCGGCGTCGCCCTGTTGATATGGATCGTCGTTGACCGTGTGAACGACGGCCTCTTCGGCGGCGCCAATCCGGATCTGGTGAAAATCTGGAGCGTTCGCGGCGCCACCTTTGCGGCGATGATTGTCGTCTATGCGATCGCACGCAACCTTTGGCACGTCGAAGAAGAAAAGGTCTGATTTAGCGCGCCGGGTCCTGGCAGTTTGCTGCGCTGCAATATCGTTATCGGATGCTCCGGATGGTCCGTTGATTCCTCAACATCAGTGCTTGCTGATCATTTATTAGTCGCGCCGCACGCGGCGACGGAAATTTTGCGACGGACAGGTAACCGGGGCTTATAAAAGCTTGGTCGAGCCGCATTTTTAGTGTACAACATGTAACAATCGGATTTTGGCCGTTCCGGCCGTTGCGTGCCGACTGGCCGTCTTCGTTTCGGATCTTCCAACAACCCGGGCTGGAGCGCGAATCGCAGCGAATTGGGTACGCGTGTTACGTGATTGACGAACTTGCTAGGAGAAAGACGATGCAGAAGGGTGCGGTCAAATGGTTCAACCCCACAAAGGGCTACGGGTTCATCAGGCCATCGACCGGTGAACAGGACGTGTTCGTTCATATTTCGGCGGTCGAGCGTGCGGGTCTCAGCACACTCAATGAGGGCCAGAATGTCGAGTTCGAACTCGTGTCCAATCGCGGGAAGACGTCAGCAGAAAATCTCAAGGTCTCATGACGCATCGGCTGCGCGCCGGAGATCAGTCAGCGATCTACTGCCCCCGGCCTTGTGCCGGGGGTTTTTGTTGGGGCGATTTGAAACCGACAATTGGGTCGATGAGCTGTTTTAAGCGGCTCCGCTGATTCAGGCGGCTCCAACGCGACCCTCAGCTACCAGGCGCAACGCTTGTGGATATATCTTGTGCTCAACCTCAAGTACGCGCGCTGCCAAAGTTTCCGGCAGGTCACCCGGCATCACCGGCACCTGTGCTTGAATAATCGTCGAACCTGAATCCATCTCGGGGGCGACAAAGTGGACCGTAGCGCCATGGGTCTTGACGCCGGCGGCGAGCGCTCGCTCGTGGGTGTGGAGACCCTTGAAGGCGGGCAATAGGGCGGGGTGGATGTTGAGCAGGCGCCCCGACCATCGATTGACGAACCAAGGCGTCAGAAGTCGCATGAAACCGGCCAGGCAGACGATCTCGATGCGGTGTGCTTCGAGGGCGGCCTGAATGGCGCGCTCGAAGGCCCCCCGGTCACGGCCGAAAACCATGTGATCAATAAGCACGGTTGCAATGCCGGCTGCGCTTGCCGTCAAGAGGCCGGCCGCGTCGGGGCGGTTGGACATGACGAGAACGATGTCGGCTGGATATGATTCGTCTTTTGCAGCTTCAATCAACGCGGCCATGTTTGAACCACGTCCGGATATCAAAATCGCGACGCGTTTCCTGGGACGATTACCTGTGAGGATTGCCTGGGCGTTCACCTTGATCCTCATTGGGCATTTGGACTAACTAACTGGTGAGATCGAGCTGTCCAGAATACGTCACGCGTTGATTGTCGCCGTGCGTGGGAACCACAGTGCCGAGGCGGGTGACCTGTTCGCCATTTCGGTTCAGCGTGGCGATGACTCCCTCGGCCTTCGATGGTTCCACGATGGCGATCATGCCGATGCCACAGTTGAACGTGCGTAGCATGTCGGATTGTGCAATGTTGCCGACGCAGGCGAGCCAGCGAAATACCGGCAGCACCGGCACGCGAGCCAGATCGAGGTGGATGCCAAACCCTTCCGGGAGTGCACGAGGAATATTGTCCGGGAATCCCCCGCCGGTGATGTGGGCAAGCGCCTTGACGGATTTTGTTTCCCGGATCGCTGCGAGGCACGATTTCACGTAAATGCGTGTCGGCGTCAGCAAAGCAGCCCCAAGTGAGCGCGTCGCATCGAATGGGGCAGGCACATCCCAGGCAAGACCGCTTTCTTCGACGACGCGACGTACCAGCGAGAAGCCATTCGAGTGAACGCCAGATGACGACATGCCGATCAAGACGTCATCGGCTGCAACGTCCGGACGTGGCAGAATTGCGTTTCGTTCAGCAGCCCCCACTGCAAATCCCGCCAGGTCGTAGTCTCCGGGCTTGTACAGGCCCGGCATTTCGGCCGTCTCCCCGCCGATGAGCGCACACCCTGATTCGCGGCAGCCGGCAGCAACGCCCTTCACGACCTGCGCTCCGACATCGGGCTCAAGCTTTCCACAGGCGAAATAGTCGAGGAAAAAGAGCGGCTCCGCGCCTTGGACCACAAGATCGTTTACCGACATGGCGACCAAGTCGATACCGATTGTCGCATGCTGGTTAGTTTCAATCGCAATCTTGACCTTGGTTCCAACGCCGTCGGTAGAAGCGACCAGGACCGGGTCGGAAAAGCCCGCTCGCTTGAGGTCGAATAAGCCGCCAAAACCACCAATTTCAGCGTCCGCACCTGGCCGTGCCGTGGCGCGGACAAGTGGTCTGATCAGCTCCACCATGCGGTTTCCGGCATCAATGTCGACACCGGCCTCCGCATAGGTCAGAGCACGTCCCTTGTCGGCCATTGCCCACCTCCGGCTGTGTGTGGAAAGCTGCCCAATGCGTCTTGCTCGGTACTTCGGAATCGAAGCCTGTGCAATGGCGTGATCGCCGCTATAATGGGTTGGGGTGGAATGTCGCCGACGGTCGGGGATAGTTTGGCGAAATGATCGGGGCGCAGGTTGAGTATTCCTAATCTTATTACCTTGGCCCGCATCCTGATGGTGCCGGTGATCGTCTGGGCGATTGCGTCGAACCAGATGCAGATCGCCTTTTCGCTTTTTCTAATTGCGGGCCTGAGCGACCTCGTCGACGGGTTTCTGGCCAAGCGCTTTGGCATGGCGACCGAGTTGGGTGCCTACCTTGACCCGCTTGCCGACAAGGCCATGATTGTCTCGATCTATGTTGCACTTGGCATCGTCGATGTCATTCCTCGCTGGCTGGTCATCCTGGTCGTGTCGCGCGATATCATGATTGTGGCCGCCGTTATCCTGTCCTGGCTGGTCGACAAACCGTTGAAGCTCAAGCCCTTGATGGTTTCCAAGCTCAATACCGTCGCGCAGGTTTTGCTGGCGCTCCTGGTGCTGGCAACGTTATCGCTCAAAATTGAGGCGGGTTTCGCGATCCAGGTCCTTACCGTCATTGTGGCCATATTGACCTTGCTTTCGGTGGCCTTTTATGTCGCAGCTTGGGTTCGCCACATGAACGTACCCGACGCGGGTGTTTGAATCCGGGGATGCGCTATTTGGTGGTCGACCTGACGGTCGACACGTTGGGGGACCGATGAATTTCGAGCGGCAGGTTGGTATTTGGTTCGCAGCCGCCGTACTGGTCGCTACCCTCTTGTGGCTGCTGAGCGACATTCTGTTGCCATTTGTCGCCGGCATGGCACTGGCCTTTTTTCTCAATCCCCTTACCAATTTGTTGGAGCGATGGGGTGTCAGACGCTCGCTGGCCGCACTGGCTATCGTCGGCTTCGTCGTCCTGGCATTCGTGGTACTTGCCCTGCTGGTCGTACCGGTGCTCGCCAATCAGCTCTCCGCGCTGATCACGAACATCCCTGGTTATGTCGCCCGGTTGCAGGGCGTCATGATCGATTCCGACCTGCCGTGGCTGAAGCAGTTCACGGGATCTGAGGATTCCAGCAAGACAATCAGCGACGTCGTTGCCCAGGGGGCAGGATGGCTCGCGTCGTTCCTGCGTTCCCTGTGGTCGGGGGGGCGGTCGCTGATTTCGATATTCTCCCTCATCGTCGTGACGCCAGTTGTTGCGTTTTACCTGATCTGCGACTGGCCGCTTATGCTCGACACGGTGGAAAATTGGATCCCGTTGCGCCATCGCGACACCGCCAATGCCCTCGTAGGCGAAATCAATGCGGCAATTGCCGGATTCGTGCGTGGGCAAACGGGGGTTTGTTTGATTCTTGGCTCATTTTATGCGGTCGCGCTTACATTTGCCGGGCTGAATTTTGGTCTTGCGATCGGCCTTATGTCAGGATTGATAACCTTCATTCCGTACGTCGGCTCGATGACGGGTTTGGTATTGTCGGTCGCGGTGGCCGTCGCCCAGTTCTGGCCGGAATGGCAATCCATCATGGTCGTATTGGGCATATTCCTCTTCGGGCAATTCGTCGAAGGCTACATCCTCGCGCCCAAGTTTGTCGGCGAGAATATCGGCGTGCACCCGGTATGGCTCATGTTTGCAATGTTCGCATTCGGTTATTTTTTTGGTTTCGTCGGGCTTCTGGTCGCGGGGCCGCTTGCGGCCGCGCTGGGCGTCTTGTTTCGCTTTGCATTGCGCCAATATTTCACAAGTGAGCTTTTTACCGGCAACAAACAGGCTTGAGTGTCATGTCGGTTCGCAGCGTTCCCCGCCAGCTTACGCTTGCCCTTGGGCATGCTGAAAGCCTGGAACGCGATGACTTCATGAGGGGGCCTTCCAACGCGGCGGCCTTGGCGCTGATCGAAAGCTGGCCCGATTGGCCAAGTCATGCGGCCGTTCTGACCGGACCTGAAGGCTCTGGTAAGAGCCACCTTGCCGCTATTTGGGCGCAGGAAGTCGGGGCGCGGTTCCTTGCAGCGCGTTCGCTTGCCGATGCAGAGCTGCCGGCGGCGCTTGCTACCGGGTCATTGGTCGTTGAAGATATCGCGGAAGGCGGGTTTGACGAGCGAGCACTTTTTCATTTGCTCAACCTTGCACGCGAGGATGAGGCCTTTGTTCTCCTGACCGCGCGCACAGCACCGGCAACGTGGAGCTTGAACATTCGTGACCTTGCTTCCAGGCTCAAGATATTGCCTGTCGTTGCGATGTCGGCACCGGACGACAACCTTCTGCGTGCGCTCCTGGTGAAGCTATTTGCAGACCGCCAGATATACGTCGATGAAAGCCTGGTTGGCTATGTTGCGCTGCGGATAGAACGAACGTTCGCTGCGGCACGTGCAACAGTGGCCCGGCTGGACCAGGAAGCGCTGCGCCGGAAGCGGCCCTTGACCCGGGCGCTGGCGGCGGAATTGCTGCGCGGCGGCTAGTTGACGATTCAAGGCGTGCTGCATGCCCTGTGCAATGCCCATCATTGATACGCAGCACGGCCAAAAGTAGAAGTTAACGCCGCGGCCGAACCAGACGACCCCGGATGGTGAAGCTTCGGCAAAGAATCTCCGGAGGATTTCGTTCGTTACACACGGTGCGACCGAATTCGCGCTCACCGGCTCCTTTGTCTCGATCGCCAAGAAGCAGTGCTGGAACATCATCGAAGCGCCGTCCCGCGACTCATCGAAAATGGCTAATTCCCTGCGTTTCTCGTAAATTAGCCAACTTGGTCAGTAGCGGTCGGTCTCGAGTTTTTCATCCTTCGGCAAATTCCGTTCGATCTATACTTAATCATTTTTCATCAAATATGAGTGGACCGATTGATTGCTGGTTAAATTTTACCGGTTACGCCTGGGTCGAGGCAATGTTGTCACGCGCTGGACCGACAGTGCCGTTCAAAACCTTAATCGACAATGGACGTGCAAACGATGTGCAATTATTTGGACGTATTGCGGGCCGCGTGCCGGCTTGCCTCGCGGTTTCGGCGTGATGAGCGAGGCAGTTA
>DATGVJ010000118.1:0-2067 GCA_035300505.1 Xanthobacteraceae bacterium | reverse complement strand
GAACCGGTTCATGACCTTGGTGTTGCGGGCAGGGGTGGTTGTTGCCGTGCTCATGCGATCGCTCATTTCTCGAAAGCTTTGCCACCGGTCAGGAGCGGCGACAGGATCAGCGCCACCGGCGCCTGCGTGGTGATGGCCTGCTTGATCGATCGATCGACGATGAATTCGAACTCGTCGAGCCGGGTCGCGGTGTGATGCTCCATCGCCAGCGAGTTGAGCACCGGCCGCATGGTGCGGCAAACCAGCGATTGGCCGTAGTTGAATTCGCCCAGCGTTCCGCGTTCAGACACGAACATGATCAGTGGAATCTGATAGGGGATCGCCAGCGAAGCCAGCACATTTGCCAGCGTGGCGAAGCCGCTGGTCTGCATCAACACGGCGCCGCGCATGCCGCCCATCCACGCCCCGGAGACGATGCCGACCGCTTCTTCCTCGCGGGCGGTGGGGAATGTCGTGAAAAACGGATCGGCGTGAATATTCTTGATCAGCGTCGTCAGCACGCGATCCGGAACATATGGCACAAGCCTGATCTCGTTGCGCTTGAGCGTTTGCAGCACCACCTCGTGCCAGGCCTTCTCTTGAAAGGCCTGAGGCAAGTTTTGTCCGTCGGCAGCCGCCATCGAATTCTCCTTGTTTCGCGACGATTTTTCGTTCGCGACGTGATCGCGGCCGTCTGGTCGAGGCGCCGAAACTTGACGCGATCTGCGGGATTGTCAACATGTTCGGATCGTACCGGTGATCTGCGCCTCACGGTGATGCCAACGGTATGCCAGCGTGCGATAAAACAATAACGAAAATATCGGGGGAGGTATGCCATGGGCAGCTGGTTTCGGATCGTTGCCGCGGCAGTGGCGATGTCTGCCGCGGGTGGTGGTGCGGCTGCTCAGTCGCCATTCCCGTCCAAACCGGTGCATATTTTCGTGCCCTATGCTGCCGGGGGCGGCGTCGACATCCTGGCGCGCACATTGGGTGATGTGGTCTCCCGGCAATGGGGCCAAACCGTCGTGGTTGAAAACCGGCCGGGTGCGGGCGGGGTGGTCGCGTCGCAAGCGCTCGTGGCGTCGCCGCCGGATGGCTACACCCTCATTGTCGTCGCAAGCGGTCACGCCACCAATCCGTTCTTGTACCCCAAAATTCCCTACGACACCTTCAAGGACTTCACGCCGATCTCGCTGCTGGCGTCGTCTCCCAATATCCTGCTGGTGCGAACCGACTCTCCGTTCAAGACACTGGGCGACATGGTCGCGCAGGCGCGCTCGAAACCGGTCAGCCTGTCCTTCGGCCATGCCGGGACCGGAACATCGACGCATCTTGCCGGCGAGTTGTTGAAAAATCTCGCCAAGATCGATCTCAATGCGATTCCCTATAAGGGTGGCGCGCCCTCGATCAACGACCTGTTGGGCGGGCAAATTCCGATGTCCTTCAACAACGGCCCGGAATCGGTCGGACAGCTCGAAGCCGGCACCGTCCGCGCGCTTGCCGTCACGACCGCCTCGCGGGCGTCGTTTCTGCCCAATGTGCCCAGCATGGCCGAGGCCGTACCGGGCTACGACACGGAAGTGTGGTGGGGCTTGCTCGGCCCGGCCGGCATGCCTGCCGACCTGATCGCGAAACTCTCGCATGATTTCGTTGCGGCCTTGAACACCGACCCGGTGAAGGAGCGTCTGGGCAAGCTCGGCGCGTCGCCGATTGGCAGTTCGCCTTCGGAATTCGATGCCAAGATTCGTGCCGATGCCAGGAAATGGGGGCCCATCATAGAGGCCGCCGGCATGAAAGCCGAATGACGCCGATGATTCCTGCCTGTCTGCCACCGCGCAATGTAAGCCGGCCGAAAGTGGCCGCGCGTCGAGGGCGAGATGCCCGATGCCGGACACCTGTTCGAATTGTTTCAACTGTGGACGCCGGACCAGGCAACGCAGCACCGCATCCTCGTGACCAATCCGGCCAAACTCTACGGCTTCCCGAACTGAAGGCTTCGCAATAAATGTCCGTCAACAACAAGCGTGTGTTTTACGTCAAACATCTGGCGCATGAGATCTATACCGACATCCTGCGCAAGCGGCCCGA
>DATGVJ010000117.1:0-8825 GCA_035300505.1 Xanthobacteraceae bacterium | reverse complement strand
CCCGGAAATGTCGTTGAGGTGCAGCACGGGATGACCGGAGCTGTACAGCCAGGCGCCCGGGAACCGAAACGGCGGGCGCGGGCCGTTCACGAAGCCCAGCGCGTCCTCATAGAACCGCACGGTCTCTTTGAGATTGCGGGTCGATACGTTGTAGTGGTCGAGTACGCCGACATTCATGTCCATTGGGATTCTCCTGAGGCGAATTGGTCGGCAAGAATACAGCAGGTTTTCCAGGCTGACGAGGATCGTAGCCCGGAAGGAACGCCAAATCGCTCTATGCGATTTGGCGTGAAATCCGGGGGCGGCCCCGGATTGCTAAGGGTGTAGCCCGCATGGAGAGATCGGCGCGCGTGTTTTACGCGCGGCGATCACGCAATGCGGGGCAGGCTTGCAAAACCGGACAAACGGGAAGCCGGCCCCGGATTGCGCACGATAACCGCGTAAGGGCGGTTATCGTTCTCCATCCGGGCTACAGATCCTGCAGCGTGTCTTTGCCTTTCCTCAATTTCAAAAAATGCCTATCATCGGCCCAAACCACAGGAGGAAGCACAATGTCGAAAAAACGTCCACAATCCGAAGTGAGCCGTCGAAAATTCCTGGCTGGGGCCGCCGTGACGGGCGCGGCCACGTCGGCAAGCGTCGCCAAGGCCGGTACACCGCCGATTGGCGCGGCGAAAATTCCGACGGTGTTGCGGCCGACCGCGCAGCAGATTGCGCTCGAAGCCAATGTCGATGTGGAAGTCAAGCCCGAGCACGGCCGCCCGGGATCCGACTTCATGGTCGACGTGATCAAATCGCTCGACATCGATTACTGCTACGCTAACCCGGCATCGAGTTATCGCGGCATCCACGAGTCGCTGATCAACTACGGCAAAAATACCAAGCCCGAATTCATCACCTGCATGCACGAGGAATCCTCCGTCGCGATGGCGCACGGCTATTTCAAGGTGACCGGCAAGCCGCAGATGGTCCTCTGCCATGGCACCGTCGGCCTGATGCATGCCACGATGGCGATTTACAACGCCTGGGCGGACCGCGTGCCGGTCATCGTCGTCGGCGGCAACGATCTCGATGCGGCCAGGCGCGCGCCCGGCGTCCCGACCTATCATTCGGGCCAGGACATCAATGCGATGGTGCGCGACATCACCAAATGGGACGACAATCCGGTCTCGCTGCAGCACTTCGCGCAATCTTTTGTGCGCGCCTACAAGATGTCGATGACGCCGCCCTATGAGCCCGTCATGATCGCGCTCGACGGCGGATTGCAGGAAGAGCCGATGAATGAACACAGCGGCAATCTCTATATTCCGAAGTACATCAAATCCGCGCCGCCACACGCCGACACGGCTGCTTTGCGTGACGCCGCGAAACTGCTCGTGAATGCGGAAAATCCCGTCATCGTCGTCGACCGCATGGCGCGTTCCCAGAACGGCGTGAACTTGCTGGTGCAACTGGCCGAGCTTGTTCAGGTGCCGGTGGTCGATCAGTCCAACCGGATGAACTTCCCCAACACCCATCACCTCAATCAAAGCGAACAGGCGCAGGCCTTGATCCGCAACGCCGACCTGATCGTCGGTCTCGAGGTCTCCGACTTCTGGAACACGGTCAATCTCTTCATCGACAACGGCTTGGACAATGGATTTGGCGCGCGCCAATCGAGAGTCAAGCCGGGCACCAAGCTCGTCACCATAAGCTCGGCAGAACTCAACCAGAAATCCAACTACCAGGACTTCCAGCGCTTCCAGTCCGTCGATATTTCCATGGTCGGGGACGCGGAGGCCTCGCTGCCTTATTTCATCGATGCCGTGAAGTCGGCGATCTCCGGCGACCGCAAGGCAGCTTACGAGAAGCGCGGCGAAGCCATGAAGAAGGCCTGGACGCAATCGCACGAGCGCAGCAGGCAGACTGCGGCTGTCGGCTGGAACGCCGCCCCGATCAGCGTTCCGCGCCTGACCGCGGAAGTCTGGGCGCAGATCAAGGATATGGATTATTCGCTGGTGTCGTCGCGCGGGGGCATCGGGGCGTGGCCGAACAGGTTGTTCAAGATGGAACGTCACCATCACTGGCTTGGCGGTTCAGGCGGCGGCGGTGTCGGCTACGGCCTGCCGGCGTCGGTCGGCGCCGCGCATGCCAATAACAAGCTCGGCCGGTTCTCGGTGTCGTTCCAGGGCGACGGCGACATGATGTTTGCGCCGGGCGCGATGTGGACGGCGGCGCGCCACAAGATTCCGTATCTGAGCGTGCTGCACAACAACAAGGGCTATCACCAGGAAGTCATGCATGTGCAGCGCATGTCGAACCGGCGCAACCGTGTCGCAAATCTCGGAACGGTCATCAAGGACATGGGGCCGGTCGGCACCCGGATCGAAAACCCGGATGTCAACTATGCCAAGCTCGCCGAATCTATGGGCTGGTGGGCAACTCCGCCGATCAGCGACCCTGCCGAACTCGGGCCCGCCCTCAAGCGCGCGGTCGAAGTCGTCAAGAGCGGCCAGCCGGCGCTGGTCGACGTCGTTTCGCAGCCGCGTTGAGGGGGATGTGATGTCGGTTCTTCACAACGTATGCAAGGTGGCAGCCCTCGCGGGCTGTCTCATTCTCGGACAGGCCGCCGCGCATGCGGCCTCGGCCGAAAAGGGCAAGACGCTGTTCATGACCTATGGCTGCTTCCAGTGTCATGGAACGGTGGGGCAGGGTGGCAATGCGGGCCCGCGTCTCGCACCAAATCCGCTGCCTTATGAGGCATTGGCAAATTTCGTGCGCACGACCAATCGCCAGATGCCGCCCTATCGGGAGGCCGTCCTCCCGAATGAGGATTTGGCGGACATCTACGCCTACCTGCAATCGGTTCCCCCGACGCCGGACTACAAGACCATTCCGCTGCTCAATAATTGAGTACGAGCGTAGAACGCATCAGTAGAAGGCCGTCTAAAGGCGAAACACCGGACACGAAGGTTTGGAGTCTCGCCTTCACGGCGGCTTCGCCGCGGGCGGCCTTGTTTTCTAAAAATGATTACGCAAGTCCGCTCCTGCGTTGAACTTCTTCAACGTATTCCTTCGCGTCTTTCAAGCCCACACCGGCGTTCTCTTCACGATAGCATTTGATTGCCTCGATCTTCTTTCCGCGCTTTACGAAGTCAACTACTCTGGGCGAGATGCTTTTGTACGGGTCATATTCGAGCCCAGCCTGTTTCAGAAGAAGGTCCAGCTTTCCTTCGATCCGCGAAATCGTGGCAATCTGCCTTGCCATTTGATCGAGGCGCGCTTTTATCAACCATGACAGGAGAAGCGCTGCCACGATGGCGGCAATTATTTCAGGCGATATGTTCATTCAAGTCTCCCTCGCCGTTTGTTGAATTTGCGCAGGTATCAAAACAACATTCTCGCAACGACGATTTCCGCGTGGAAATCAATCAAGTCAACGATCGCTTTTCGTAAACATCTCCAATTTTTTGACCGTCCCAAACATAACAAAGGTGCCGTTCGGGGCGGCAATTTGATAAGACCTTGGGGCGGAAAATTCCCACACACTCGCCTGTCTCGTGACGAACGCTGTCATAGACGATTCCATTGGAGCCATTTGTTCTGAGCGTGCGAGCTAGCTGCTGCGACGAGCTGTAATCGATTGGATCGTAAAGGAGCGGCAGGCGATCGCGCTGCCCACGAATGTCGTGAAGTTCGGCCTCCAGGTCGACCGTGTAGGCGCGCTGGTCCAGTTCCATACGGGGCTGGCTTGTCGCCTGCATGAATAGTCCCCTATGGTAGACAGTCTCGCGAATAGCGGTCTTGACCGTGTCACCTGCATAGAAGATTCCGAACTGTCCGTTACTGAACCTGCTCCCTTCTGGGTTCAGGTGCGTAAAAGCTGCCATGATGATGCTCGTTCCGGGGCCGCTAATTCGCTCATCGGATGGTACCAGTTCGATGTCGCCAACCTCGTCCCTCAGTCGCGGATTCGTTATGGATTCGATCGCAATGATAGCTTCAAGATCGGCCGGGTCGACGACACGTTCAAAAAGCCCAATCGGTGGAAATCGGCTCGGTATTATTCTCCAGCAGGGCAACCATCTCACCAGAGAGGTTTCAATGTTCATGCCCAGCCGCCACGCTGGGAGTCCAGGTATTGGCGAACGACAAATAGATCCGCAACCTGGCCGGACAACATGCGTTCGAGAGCGGATCTTCCACCAAACGGAAGGGCCGTGTTCGCCTGCTTGATCCAAGAATCTGCGGCACCCTCATTGGGCAGGAGAGTCTGCAATGCCTGGTAGATCCCTAGGATGTACGAGATCCGCTCAAGCGTATCTTTTGACAAAACCGCGTCATTGTCTTTCTTCCAGTTGAAGAACGTTGATCGCGCCGTGACTCCCAGAAGGGTCATCTGTTCTTCGGTACCCAGTCCCCACAGTTCAGCGATGCGAAAGAAGGCTCGCAAAGCTGGACCCGAAAGTCCCTTTCGGTCGAGCTTGGGATTTGGCACCGTCATGTTCTGCATGGCCGATCATCCTCAGTTTCGATATGCGCAGTCCAATAATGAACTATAAATGTATTAAAGTCTATATTGAGATTCAATGCTGAGAGGCAGGCAAGCCTTCGACGTCATTGTTGTGGGGGCAGGCGCCGCCGGCCTCATGTGCGCGCTGACAGCCGGGCAGCGCGGGCGGAAGGTTTTGCTGCTCGACCATGCCGACAAAGTCGGTGCCAAAATTTTGATCTCGGGTGGCGGCCGCTGCAATTTTACGAATATCGACTGTGCGCCGGATCGCTTCCTGTCGGAGAACCCTAACTTCTGCAAGTCGGCGCTCGGGCGCTACACGCAAGCCGATTTCATCGCGCTGATCGAGCGCCATGGCATTGCCTATCACGAGAAGACGCTCGGGCAATTGTTCTGCGACGGCTCGGCGCGTGCCGTTGTCGCCATGTTGCTGGCCGAATGCCGCCAAGGCCATGTCGACGTGAGGGTCGGCCACACCGTCACGGACATTTCCCGCAACGACGGCTTCTGCCTGGAAACCAACCAGGGAGGCTTCACCGCCCCGGCGCTCGTATTGGCAACAGGTGGCCTGTCGATACCGAAAATGGGGGCGACAGGTTTTGCCTATGAGGTCGCGCTGCGCTTCGGCCTGCGCTTGACGCAACCGCTGCCCGGGCTGGTGCCGTTGACAGCCACGCCGCAAGCGCTCGGGTTTGGTGAGCTTCTTGCCGGGGTTTCCTTGGAGGCGATTGCGTCATGCGACGGAGAGAGCTTTCGCGAAAACATCCTGTTCACGCATCGTGGCCTCTCGGGGCCGGCCATTCTGCAGATCTCGTCCTATTGGCGGCAGGGGAATGCGATCTTGCTCGACCTCGTACCCTCATACGAAGGAAGCGGTTTTCTCGTTGAACGCAAGCACGCACGGCCCAAGGCCGAGGCAAAGACGGTGCTCGCCGAGTTTTTGCCGGCCCGCCTGGCGCAAGCATTGGCCGAAGCATGCTTGCCGTCCGGGCCGATGGCCAACATTCCCGATCGCACCCTTGTGGCCTTTGCGGTGCGCCTCAAGCGCTGGGAAGTCGAGCCAACGGGTTCGGAAGGTTTTTCCAAGGCTGAAGTTACGGTCGGCGGCGTCGACACGCGATTCCTGTCGTCGAAGACGATGGAAGCCCGTGAGGTTCCAGGCCTATATGTCATCGGCGAAGCCGTTGACGTCACGGGCTGGCTCGGCGGCTACAATTTCCAGTGGGCCTGGTCGAGCGGCTGGTGCGCCGGGCGGGCCGTGTAGAGTAAATCGGGGTCTGTCCCCGATTTCTGACCTCGAAGGCCGCCTCAAGCCGGGACGGCGGCACGACGCTGTGTGGCTTGTGCATCCCATCGTGCCATATCCGCCGCCAGCAGCGTGCTTTGGCATTCGGGCATGCGCGGCCATTCCGGCACCGACAGCCAGAGGCGGTAGAGATGCCGCCTCTTGTCCTTTTCGGCGTAATCTTCGAACGCAGCCCGTCCATGCAGGATGGTGCGGTTATTGATGAATTGAAAATCGCCGGGCAAGAGCATCATCTTGAGCATGACGTCGGGATGGTTGGAGAGCGAGGTAAAGACCGCAATCGCCGCCTGTTGTTTCGGATCGAGCTTGCTGTCGCCGTGCTCCCCGGCGCGACGGATATAGCCATTCTGGTGGTCGCAGTTCAGCCAGCCGTTCTCGTAGTGGAAGCCGGGAACATTCCCAATGAGCGCAGGCCGTCCCATCGCAACGGCATCGGAGTCCGGCCGCCGCAATACGAATCCGTCATAAAACACCGCCAGCAATTCGGGGCACCAATCGAGCATCATGTTATGCACGGTATGCGCGCTCGCAATCAGGCTTTCGCCGCCGCTCTGTGCCATCTGCAGGCTCAGCATGGCAACGATGCCGACCTCGCCGCTGGGATCGGTATGCGCGGTCTGGAAACCACCGGACTGGTAGCCTCTGCGCATGTTGCGCTCTCGAATCTCGTCGCTGATGTCTCGAATGTCGCCGAGGCGGTCACCGTAGGCGCTTTGCGTGAGATCACGACCGAATTGTGCGCCGAAGCCCCGGAAGATGAGTCCGAGATCATTGTCCGAATAGCGTTCCTTCGGCAGGCCGCGAACGACGAAGAAGCCCCGCCCGGTGGCGATTTCCTGCTTCAGTCGGGAGACATCGTGGTTGATGCTGGTCAGGGGAAATTCGTGACGTTCGACCGGCGTGCCATGGGCATCGCGCCCATTCAGGCGGCGAACGGAGGCGTCGATCTCCTCGATCGCGCTCGGCGGCAATTGATAGACCCAATCCTGCGTGCGTAACAGATCTTTCCCGAACCAGACGGATCTTCCGTTTGGCCGGTATGAAACTTGAAACGTCATTCTTTGACCTCCCAAATTTCCATCATGGGCATGTGCGTGAAGTTAGGGCCGAGCGCTTTGCGAAGTCAAATGTATCACCGCACTAGCCGTCAGTTGCGAAATGCCGCAAAATCACGTCCGAGACTACGCTCAAGATTACGCATATGCGTCGGGCAAAGGAAAATGCGCCATGCGCCATGTCATGCACCAGACGATACGCGGCGCGCAAGCAGCTGTTGCCGCCGTTGCGGTTGCTCTCGCCGTGCCGACCGCGCATGCCGCCGACGTCGGTGATTTCTATCGCGGCAAGACGATCAGCATGGTGATCGGCTATTCGGCAGGAGGCGGGTACGACATTTTCGCCCGTCTTCTTGCGCAGCATCTGGGCCGACATATTCCCGGCAATCCGTCAGTGGTGCCACAGAATATGCCGGGTGCGGGCAGCCGGAAGGCCGGCATATTCCTCTACAACGTTGCACCAAAGGACGGCACCACGATCGGTACGATCGGCCGTAACGAGCCGATCGCACCGCTCATCGAAGAAGACGCCAGGTTCGATGGCACCAGATTCGACTGGATCGGCAGCATCGCAAACGATGACAGCATCTGCCTTTCCTGGCACACCTCGCAGGTCAAGACTTGGCAAGACCTGCAAACCAGGACGCTGACTGTCGGCGCGCTCGCGTCGGGCGATAACACCGTCACCGTGCCGTTGGCGCTGCGTAACCTGTTCGGTGCGAATCTCAAGCTTGTCAAAGGCTATCCCGGGACCACCGACTTGTTTCTCGCCATCGAGCGCGGCGAGGTCGAAGGCGCTTGTGGCGTATCCTGGCGCCCGATCATGACCCAGCGGCGCGACTGGATCGCCGGAAAGAAGATCAATGTCCTGGTCGAGGTCGCGCTGGAGCGGGATCCGACTCTCCCTGGCACGCCGCTGATTACCGATTTCGTGGGCAACCCCGAGCAGCTCAAGACGCTCTCACTTCTGATCGCGACCCAGGCCATGGCCCGGCCGTTCCTGGCGCCGCCGGGCATTCCGGCCGATCGCAAGCAGGCGCTGCGACACGCGTTCGACGCGACCATGAAAGACCCGCGATTCCTCGCCGATGCCGAGAAGGCCGCGCTCTATGTGCATCCGATGATGGGAGGCGAGATCGACACCTTGCTCGAAGGCCTCTATGCGACGCCCAAGGAATTGATGGCGAGGGCGGCAAAGGCAATTCAGGAGTAATTGATTGCAACACATTCGGTATGGCGACGACCGCAACGCACTGATGTTGCTTCGCACATGAAGGTGGACTTCGAGAGTTCAACATGGCCAAAACCGTCAAGACATTTCCGACTTTGACAACCAAGCGGCTGAACATGAGGCGGGTCGAGCCGCGTGATGCGATCGCCTTGCATACGTGCTTCGGTGATCATGAGGCAATGCGGTTCTGGAACATCCCCGCCAGCACGGCGGTGCGGGATACTGAAAAAATAACGGCGTGGCTTGGCAAAACGTCGAGTCCCTACGATCACTTTGCCTGGGCGATCGTAGATCGGTCAAACGATCAATGCGTAGGGATGGTCAACTACCATCATCGCGAAGCTCGCGACCGGCGCCTCGAAATTGGCTACATCGTCGCGCGCAAACACCAGGGCAAAGGCATTGGCACGGAGGCAGTGCAGGCGCTGCTCGATTATTGCACGGACAAGCTCGATGTGCATCGGGTCGATGCCTTGATCCATCCCGACAACGTAGCATCGATCCGGCTCGTCAAGCGACTGGGGTTTCGTTGCGAAGGCGGCCCATTGACTGATTACTGGTGCGTTGGTGACCGATATCTCAGCGTGATGATCTATGCCCGCGTCAATCTCGGCAGTGACGACGCTTTAAAATCAAAAGAACACGCGTGACTTCAATGCCGGTGATGCGGGCAATTGCCAATGGGGCGAGCGCTCACCCGCCATCCGGCCCGCTTGGATTGTTGCGGTAATCGAGCGGCGG
>DATGVJ010000116.1:0-2261 GCA_035300505.1 Xanthobacteraceae bacterium | reverse complement strand
GAAGAGGAGTTCGACGGCAACGATTTCACCGCCACGCATCTGATCTGCCACAAGGACCGCGAGCCGGTCGGATGCATCCGGATTCGGTATTTTGCCGATTTTGCCAAGCTTGAACGATTGGCCGTCCGGCATGAAGGCCGGGGCTCAGGCCTGGCGGGACGAATCCTCGACGCGGCGATCGAGCTCTGCCGCAAGAAGGGCTACAGCGTTTTGTACGCGCACTCGCAGAAGCGTTTTCTCAAGGTGTGGGAGCAGAGCGGTTTCAAGCGCATGGGCGCCCGCGAGCTGGTGTTTTCGGATTTCGACTATGTCGAGGTCAAACTGGAAACCCAGAAGCATCCGCAGAGCATCACGCTCAGCGATGATCCCTATGTGATCATTCGCCCCGAGGGCCGTTGGGATACTCCTGGCATTCTTGAAAAGTCTGCGAGCAGGGGTGTTTGCCTGCCGGCGGGCGCTTGATGAGCTCTGTCATAGATCTGCGGACCTACGTCAGCGCATCACATAGCCGTCTGCTCGTCATGGTCGACCTGCAGGAAAAAAACTATGACGAGTTGGCATGTGACCGGGCGACCGACCTCGCACGGTCATTGGAGAATTGCATGTCCGCGATACGGCACGCGCGAAATCTTGGAGTGCCCATCGCGTTCACGCGACAGACGGATAGTTCGGAATCGATCGGAAGGTTGGCGCAATCGGCATGGATTTCAGGTTTCGAGCCGAAACGTTCCGATATGGTGTTCGAACGCCCGGAGCCTTCCTGCTACGCCAATCAGCTTTTTGCCAATGTCGTTTCGCAGATCGGAGGCTTTGCAATCGCCGGCCTGGTGGCCGAACAGACGTGTCTCGCAACCGCAATCGATGCGTCGCATCGAGGCCACCACGTTACGTTTCTGAGCGATGCGTCGGTAAGCCGCGGCCGGCACGACGCCGATGCAAGGGCGGTTCACGTCGTAACGACAAAAGCCATCGAATTGTTTGCCGACACCGTCACCACGCGCGACTGGCTGGTGGCGACTTCGCCGAGAACCCCCAAGGGGCATCGACATGGATGAAGTCCGTGCCCGTTGTCTGAGCAATGTCATTTCGGTGTTGCTGGAGCAACGCAAGATAGTCGTTTCCAGGGGAGCTACGTTTGCCGGTCACCTGATCGACCTGACGGTCATGCAGCTTCGCCTCACGATTCACGAGATTTCCGAGGAAGAACTTTCCGAATTTTCCAAATTTCTCAGCGCCAGTTTCGAAAAGCGCGGCGAACACCAGGATTGATCGGGGAGGCGTGCCGATGCCCGGCCAAAGATGGACGATCCTTGCGGTCCTGTTCGCGGTACGGGCGGCGACCGGATTTCAGTTTCAATCGGTCGGATCCGCCGCAAGCGTGCTGATGCAGGACCTGAGAATGGATTATTCCCAGATCGGCATGCTGTTGGGCGCTTATCTGTTACCGGGCGTCATTGTCGCGTTTCCGGCGGGAGTGCTGGGCCAGCGTTTTCGGGACAAGACGCTCGGTCTTGCCGGTCTGTTGCTTATGGCGGTTTCCGGAGTAATGCTGGGTGCTTCCGGAGATTTCACAATGGCTCTTGTTGCGCGCCTCATCGGCGGCGTCGGCGCAACGATTGTGGCGCTGGTTGCCACCAAGATGACGACCGACTGGTTCGATAGCCGCGAAATCGTCCTGGCGATGTCGATCCTGCAAGTAAGCTGGCCGTTCGGTGCGATGCTGGCCCTGCCGATCCAGGCCTATATCGCGCAGCTGTGGGGATGGCCCGCCGTGATGATATCGGGCGCGCTTTGCGCTGGCGCCGCACTTGGCGCGTTCGCCTTTGTTTCGGAGCCATCCGAGCAGAAGCAACGGACGGTGGTTGACCGCTCCATGCTGCCCGGCGGCGTGCTGGTTCCGGTCGTGATCGCCGGCACGGTGTTTGGCGCGATGAACCTCGCCTGTGTTTTGTTCTTCAGCTACGCGCCAGTGTTGATGGTGGCGCAGGGATCGTCGTCTGCCGCCGCCGCATCGCTGACCAGCCTCGCCATCTGGTTCACGATCCTGGCCATTCCATCGGGCGGATACCTGGTTCACCGCTCGGGCAGACCAATCGCGGCCATTGTCGTCTGCTCGCTGATTGCTGCCGCGGCACTTGCGCTGTTTGTCGCCGAGGTCCATCCGATAATCTCCTGCATGATATTCGGAGTTTTTGTCGGTCCATTGTCCGGAGCAATCCTTTCGCTTCCCTCGAAGGTGCTCGCCCCGCGCGATCGGGCGT
>DATGVJ010000115.1:0-3544 GCA_035300505.1 Xanthobacteraceae bacterium | reverse complement strand
GATATCTCCGACAGCTTCCGTGAATTCGTTTGCAATCGTCGCCGAAATCGTCGTACCGGGCGCCAGGATCGACGCGGAAATCTTGTGGGCATTGCCGATGACAAATGTGACGGCCATTGTTTCGCCGAGTGCGCGGCCTAGGCCCAGCATGAACCCGCCGATCACACCGACGCGCGTATAGGGCAGCACGACATTGCGAAAGACTTCCCAGGTGGTGCAACCGATGCCGTAGGCAGCTTCCTTGAGCACCGGGGGGACGGCTTCGAAGACATCGCGCGAAATCGAGGTGATGAAGGGCAGCACCATGATGGCGAGGATCAGACTCGCGGTAAGCACGCCGATCCCATAAGGGGGACCTTCGAACAGAGACGACAAAAATGGGACATTGCCGAAAGTGGCGATCAACAGCGGTTGCAGCGTTGACTGTAGGAATGGGGCAAACAAAAATAGTCCCCAGATGCCGTAAATGATGCTCGGGATGCCGGCGAGCAATTCGATCGCAATGCCAAGAGGACGACGCAACCACATTGGGCAAAGTTCTGTGAGAAATAGTGCGATCATGAGCCCGATCGGAACCGCAATCAGCATCGCGATGAAAGAGGTGATTACCGTGCCATAGATTGGCGCAAGTGCGCCAAACCGTTCGGTTACCGGGTTCCAGCGCTCTTCGAATACAAAGTTGAATCCAAATGCATTGAATGCCGGCAGCGACCCGATGAACAACGAGACAATAACGCCTCCCAGGATGGCGAGGAGGGTCATCGCGGCGGCGCGGGTCAGAACATGGAAGATGGCGTCGCTTCGGCGCAGGCGATCGAGAGCCTGTGCGCGTGTCGAGAAGGTGATTACAGGTGCGGTCGGGATTGCGGCCTCGGCCACGGAGCGTCTCCTTGCTGATGCAGATGAGAAAGGCGCCTTCGGCGGCGCCTCGCTCCTGCGATCAATTAGTTCATTTAGATGCCGCGAAAACGGGCTGACCCTTGTCGTCCTTGATCTCTGCCCAGCTCTTCTGGACTGCCCCAACCACCTTTTCAGGCATCGGCACGAAATCGAGGTCTTCCGCCATCTTGCCGCCCTTTGTGTAGGCCCAGGTAAAGAATTTCAGGGCTTCGGCGGAGTCGGCAGGCTTTTGCGGCTTCTTGTGCATGAGGATGAAGGTAGCAGCCGCAATTGGCCAAGACTCGGGCCCGGATTGATTGGTGAGAATCACGCCAAAACCCGGAGTGCCCTCCCAATTTGCGTTGGCGGCGGCCGCAGTGAACGAAGCCGAAGTAGGAGCGACGGCCTTGCCGTCCAGGTTGACCATCTTCGTATAATTGAGCTTGGTCTGTTTTGCGTAGGCATACTCGACATAGCCGATGGCGCCTTTGGTCTGTGCCACGTTGTTTGCAACGCCTTCGTTGCCCTTCGCGCCCAGCCCAGCCGGCCATTCAACGGCCGTGCTGGCTCCAACTTTGGTCTTCCAGTCGGCATGGACCTTCGAGAGATAGTCAGTGAACACGAATGTTGTGCCCGATCCGTCGGAGCGATGAACGACGACGACCGCCTGGGTTGGTAACTTGACACCCGGGTTGAGCTTGGCGATTGCCGGGTCGTTCCAGGTCTTGATCTGGCCCATGAACATTCGCGCGAGCGTCGCCCCGTCGAGCGTGAGTTCTCCGGGCTTTACTCCTTCGATGTTGATCACGGGGACGACGCCGCCCAGAACGGTTGGGAATTGCGTGAGACCGTCCTTGTTCAGTTCGGGTCCGCTGAGCGGCATGTCGGTTGCGCCGAAAGCGACGGTCTTGGCCTGGATTTGCTTGATGCCACCACCCGATCCGATCGACTGGTAATTAAGGCTTGAACCGGTCTCTTTCTTGTAGGCGTCCGCCCACTTTGCGTAGATCGGATAGGGGAACGTGGCGCCGGCGCCCGAAATGTCTGCCGCGTTCACGGGTGACAGCCCGGTTGCGGCTAGCACGCCACAGGTAACAATGGCGGGTATAAACCTCATGTCTCTCTCCTGTTTTGAAGCGATTGAACACACCGACGGGGGCGGCCCCCGCCGTTAGCGCTTCTGGACTTTCCTCTTAATTTTGTTGCACGCATTACCGTCTGGCCCTGGATTCGGTATGGACCTCGTGAATGCAGTCCAGGGTCAGGAATGATCCTAGGAGGCGGGTGTCATGGGTTTATGATAGTTAGATGACAGTTAGATGACAAAATAAGTCATTGATTTTGCTGTGTAATCTTCTTTTCTGGGGGATTTTGGGCCGGAATGACGGCCGTAAAGGTCGCGCCGTGACCCAACGTGCTCGCGATCACGAGCCGGCCACCATGGCGGTTGAGGATGTGTTTCACCAACGCAAGTCCTAACCCCGTGCCGCCCTGCGTTCGGCTCTTGGCGACATCGACGCGATAGAACCTTTCGGTCAGTCGCGGCAGGTGCTCGGGCGCGATGCCGGGACCAAAGTCACGTACAGCGACGCGGATGTCTCGTAGGCCGCTTTCGGGCGCGCCAGGCGATAGCGTGAGTGCAACCCGTTTGCCCGAGGCACCGTATTTCAGGGCGTTCTCGAGCAAATTCTCGAAGACGCGAATAAGCTCGTCGCGATTGCCGAGCACGAAGACCGGGCCTGGGGGCGCGGTAACTTCGATTTCGACGCCGCGATCGCGCGCCAGTGTTTGCAACCCATCAGCGACTTGACGGACAATGCCGACGAGGTCGAGTTCCTTATCGGGACGCAGATGCTCATTGAGTTCGATACGCGAAAGCGAAAGCAGGTCGTCGATCAGACGTGCCATCCTGCTGGCCTGCGCCCGCATGATTTCCAGAAACCGGTCGCGCGTGGCCGCATCATCGCGGGCAGACCCCTGCAGCGTCTCGATGAACCCCGATAATGCCGCCAATGGGGTGCGCAACTCGTGGCTTGCATTTGCCACGAAGTCAGCCCGCATCTCCTCGACGCGCCTTAGCGGGGTCAGGTCGTGAAATACCAGCAACAGAAGATTGCTTGCCATTGGCGACGCCGCGACCGGGGACGCCAAGACTGGGGACGCGACCACCTCGTACCAGCGATCAGTTGCACCTCGTTCCAGGAATTCCGCCTGTTGGGCGGTCCCGCTTGCGCGGGCGCGCCGTATCGCCTCAAGTGCCTGGGGCGTGCGGAGCGCCAGTGAAATATGTTCTCCGGAGCGCAAAGCCGGCGCAATTGTCCGCGCGATTGAGTTGAACGCCAAGACTTTATCGCCTCGCCCTAGTGCGACAGCGGGACCCGGCAAGCCGGTGAGCACTGTCCCGATTGCAGCGTCAATGGTTTGCTGATCAATGGCCCCGTGTTGCCTCCTGGCGATCGAAATCGTTTGCGGATGAGGGCCTGCAAGAACAGTCGCCGTCGCGATAACCACGAAGCCTGCCAAAGCTGGGATGAGCCCAAGCAACCCCGCCAAAAAGAGCCCGCCGAATACGAGGGCCGCGATGGCGACGGGTACGCGGGTCAACCGGTACCGCCACCTGCTTTCGCGATCGTTCGAATCATCCTGGGGCGTTGTCATCTTGTTC
>DATGVJ010000114.1:0-2306 GCA_035300505.1 Xanthobacteraceae bacterium | reverse complement strand
TCCAATTGTTCGGCAGCGGCTTGGGCCAGCTCGTATCGATCTCGAATTTCGGCGCCTGCTGCGCGACCGCAGCCGTGCCCATGAGCGCGAACGCGGCGGCGCCGGCGAGTGCAAGTGTCGGAGCAAGTTTCATGAATTCCTCCTCTTTGTGGCGCCGCGTTTCGTCAGTCCGGCCGCCTCATTGACTAATACAGGCAAGTGAAAGTCTTGACTCCATTATCCCTGGGCACCCTTTCGAAGGATGCCTCGAATTGGTGGCCGGAGTGAAACGAGTCGCTCTCTTTCGCTCAGCTGTACTAACCTATCGCCATTCTTCTGCTTTGTCATTCCAGGCTGAGCGATGCGGAACGCATCGCGAAAGGACGGGAAACCATTTCTGGAATGGCGTTTGCGCTTTCACCGATTGGATCGCGCTTCCCTCGCGCGAGCTTTTGGCTCGCGCTCGCCGGGGATGACACAGCGTGTCACTTCAGCTCGAATTCGATGAATTCGAGGCGCGTCGTGCCGGTGTTCTTGATGCTGCGCGTTTCACCCGCGTCCTTCCAGATGAAGTCGCCGTCATAGGGGGCCATCCCGCGATCTGCATTGCCCGGAATGACTTCCGCCAGCACGCCTCCATGCACATAGACGCGCAAGCCCGGCGCGCTTTGCGTGATCTGTCCGGTCGATTGGCCGGGCTCCAGGATCACGCGCCAGGCGCGCACCCGCGCGTTATCCATGATCTGGGTGAAGCCGGAAACGCCGGTGCGGTCTGAAACCGTGTTCCCGTCCGGGCCGGCCTTCTTAAAGATGAACGAGATGTTGTGGAACGGCGTCGGGCCCACATTGGAAGCCTTGTGCGTACGCGGACCGTCCTTGGTGACATTGGTGAAGGTCGCCCGGCCAGGTGCGCCTTCGCCGCCGGTACCAGGCGCGCTGACTTCGTTCGATCCGTAATTCTGGTTCGTCTGCGAGCCGGGCATCAGGTTCACGGAAACGGAATCGGCGTAATGGATGTGGTAGCCGGTGTTGCGCCCGGGCGGGATGTTGACGTTCAGAAGAATGAGATAGTCGTTCTGGAACACCGGGATATGGAACGGTGCTTTCTCCATCCGCACCGGTTTGTCTTCGAGCTGGGCGTTCGCGGGGCTTGCCAGCGCGACTGCCAAAACAGCGATGGACGCAGAAACGGGGTATCTCATGAATGCCTCCCTTAGCTCCAGGTCTGAAGGCATCCTACAACAAAATGAAACACGGCTCGACCGCCGGCCACAATCTGCGCCTCGACTTCCGCTTTGGTTTGGGCGACCGTGCAGCCATTGCCCGACTCGATGTCGGCAAAATTTGCTCTACAATGGCGGTACAACGGCTGCGTAGCTTGCAGGGAGGTTTGCGATGGTGTCTGCAGTGCAATCCGGTATGGTCTTTCTCGCCGGGATGCTCATGGCCGGCTTGGCAACGGCTGCATGCGCCCAGCAGCCGCAATATCCCAAGCCAACCGACCTCCCCAATCCCTATCGCCTTGTGGAGGACTGGCCGACCTTGCCCCCAAGCATGAATGGCGGCCGCTGGGGCGAAGTCATCCGTGTGCATGTCCACAGCGACGGCAACATCTGGATTTTCCATCGCTGTTTCAACACCGTGCCGCCCGGCAGCGCCACCTGCATCGGTCGCGGCGAGGCCAACCCACCAATCTTGCAGTTCGATCCCTCTGGCAAGCTGCTCAAGGCTTTCGGCGCCGGCATGTTTGGCTATCCGCACGGCTTTACCGTGGACCGGGACGGCAATCTGTGGGTCAGCGATGTTAATGACAGCGACACCGTGCTCGGCATGCCGGCACGCAACGCCGCCGGCGTCGTGCTCGGGCAGGAAGTCCTCAAGCTCGACCAGAACGGCAGGGTTTTGATGATGCTTGGCAAGATGGGCGTCGGCGGCAGCAGCACGGATACTTTCGATCGTCCGACCGGTGTCGCGGTGGCGCCCAATGGCGATATTTTTGTCTCCGATGGCCATTCGCCGAATAAGTCGAATAATGGCCGTATCGTTAAATTTTCCAAGGACGGCCGGTTCATCAAGACCTGGGGACATAAAGGATCGGCTCCCGGCGATTTCGATGATCCGCACGACATTTTTGTTGGCGGCTCGCTCGGGCGTGTCTATGTTGCCGACCGTCGCAACAGTCGCATCCAGATTTTCGATCAGGACGGCAATTTCATCACCGCCTGGCATCAATTTGGCCAGCCAAGCTCGATCTTTGTCGGGCCGGACGATACGCTTTATGTCGGCGCCGCGTTCCGAGATGAGTCGACACGTCGCAACGAGTCGGC
>DATGVJ010000113.1:0-4434 GCA_035300505.1 Xanthobacteraceae bacterium | reverse complement strand
CTTGAACGGATCATAGGGCAGGTTCTTGAACAGCGCGGTGTTGACCGCGATCGCGGTCGAGGTGAGCAGCAGCGTGTAGCCGTCCGGCGCCGCGCGCGCCGCCATGCCCATGCCGATATTGCCGGCGGCGCCGCCCCGGTTGTCCACGATCACCTGCTGGCCGAGCGATTGGCCGAGCGCGGTCGCCAGAATGCGCGCGATGATGTCGGTCGGCCCGCCCGGCGCGAAGGGCACGATCAGCGTGATCGGCCGGTCCGGATAGGCGGCGCGCGCCGGAAGTCCGGCGCCCAGGAGGGCGAGCGCGATGACGGCGAGACGCAAGGCGGTCCAAAGCATGTGATCGATTCCCCCCCCCATCGAGATTTGCCGCAAACGGAAAGGCGCGAAGTGTAGATCGATCCTTGCCGGTTTGGCCACGCGTTTTGTTGCGTCACGGCCGCGCATGACCCGCAATTGAATGTTGCGCTCCGCTCGTTATCCTGCGTCGCAACGCCGGGAAAACGGCGGGAGGAAGCGCATGACATTCGCCGCACGGCTGGCCGCACTGACGTTCCTCGCCGCCCTGCTGCCAGTGGCCGCCCAGTCGCAGGCCCCCGACACCGTCCTGGTCAACGGCAAGATCGTGACGCTCGACAGCCGTTCGACGATCGCGCAAGCCATCGCGGTGCGCGACGGCAAAATTAGCGCGGTCGGACCCACCGGCGAGATCCGCGCGCTCGCCGGGCCGGCGACCCGCATGGGCGATCTCGCGGGCCGCACCGTGATTCCCGGGTGATTTCCTTGCCGGACTCGCGTTGATCTTTCCGGAAACACGCGACCGGCTGGTGGGCCCCAAGCAATTCGAAGGGCCTACTGGCTACAAAGCTGTTCTCCGCGATCGACTTCTTGTTTGCTCCACAGGGTTGTTTGTTTGCCATTTGCGCAGATCACAATCGCCTTTTGGTCGCCGGCCGAGCCAGTGATGCGCAAAGCTCCGCCGGTACTCTCGCTATCCTCAATACCCTCGCTCATGCCGGTGTCGATCAGAAACAAGAGCCCGTAGTACTGAAAGAAGCGTTCTTCCTTTCGGTTTTTTCCGTCAGGAAATTTGACGGCATTATATTGATGGCCCTGCACAAGGTGCTTCACGCCCAGCGTGGCTACATATTTGGCCAGCAATCGTTGGGGATTTGTCGAGGCCTTTCCGTCCTGGAACCAGGGCAAGCCTCCCGGTCCCCTCTTGTTCAGGCGAGCTTCGAGAATGGAGTTTTTTCCGACCAATTCTTCAGTTGCGAATCCATCTTTGGTGAAACCGGCTTCGATCGCTGCACTGAGTTGCTGCATCGTTCGATTGCCTGTGTTTCCCGCATGGCTGAAAAACCAATCGTTGACTCGTGCGGCGATCGGCAGTCCGCAAAGGAACTGACCAATGTCGCCGCTGCAATTTGCAACTTCCTCCGGATTCATGCCTGCTGCGCGCAGTTCGAAACTGAACTCGTTTGTCTTACCTCCGAGCGGAGTCGCCAGAAACTCGGCTTCGTGATTGCCCATCGTAATGATGACGCGACCCCCGTGGGTTTCGGCGTCGCTTTGGAGCGCTCGGAGCAGCATGATCACCGCGATCGAGTTGGTTCCTTTGTCAATCAAATCACCGGTGACCACCAATACCGATCTGCCGCCCGCCCATTTCACTTGGTTTGGCGAGATTGGCGCGCCATCGATAAGCTTTGCCGCTGCGAGCACCCCTGCCAATCGTTTCGGATCGCCATGCGGGTCGCCGACCGCGAAAATGTCTTCGGACGTATCCAATTGGACGATGGCCGGATACGCTGCCCAATCCCGGCTGGCTGCCGCACTATCGGCGGCACTGCCGCAGACAAAAAGCGTCAGCGCGCAACCGAAACCCCTTGAAGTGATGTTCAAGTTCATATGGCATCCTGCCTATATGTGATTGCTTTCCTCATCTTTCTCGTGGGGCGGGTTCATCGAGGAGCTTACATGCTCAGTCTCTTTGTCCCTGACCTCGATCATGCCGGCCAACCAACTGCGTAGGGCGGAGTTCAAGCGTTTTTAAGATGCCCAGGTCGCCCGCTTTGGGCACCCTCCTCCAAGTATTCTCCGCATTAGTCGAGCCGGTGAGCGCGAAGCGCGCTATGGACCGCGGCATTGCGGTTCCGTCCACTTCGGATCTTTGAGCGCAGCCGAGGACCCTGGATCGTTCGGCAGCCGCGACGACGAAGCGTCCCAACCGTCGACGACAAATCCCTGCGCTTCGAGCGTGAGTGCAAGAGACTCGAACTGCGCAAGCGGCGTGACGCATCCACCCTCCGGGCATCCCGTATATTTCACCGGAACGAACTTGATCGCGCTCTCAAGAGGTTTTTCAGTCCGAAACTGATCGGGCGCCATTGAAGCGAAGCGGAGACGAACGCCGTAATCGCCCCGAGGATCCCGCACGAGGTCGAAGATCAGCGCAGAGCCGGGGGGCATGTCGTCCGGCACAATTCCGCCTTCCGGGTTCCAGTGCGCGTTCAGGATTCCGCCGAGGGCGCCTAGCTGGGTGTCATGGCCCGAAAAGATGAAAAGGGTTTTGCTTTTGAGGTCAGGCATTCCCTGGCTGAGAACCGCCGTACGCCCCGCTTTTTGGTCGAGCATGGCAGCCAGACGCGCGAGGAGTGTTCCGGCGCGCACAAGCGGATTGTACGCGTTGCGCGCATTGACGTCATAGGCGAGTACGTGAAGCCGCATCCCGGCTTCGAGTGCGGACCGAAGCCGCTCGCTGTTGAGGCTCGTCATCTGTCCTTCCGGCCGGCACTGTGCGAACTCGAGGAACACGTCCTCCGAGTAGGCGCTCGCGGTCCCAATCGGGCCCTTCAGTCCCTCCAACAGGTCCTTGCCCCGATTAACCGCGGCAAGCGTCGTGCCGCCGTCAATCGAGCTCGCCGCGGAAACGATCGGCTGGCAGCCGCCGCTGCGGCAGCGTGTGTCGAGCAACCTTTGGAACGTTGCAAAATCGTCCGCGTGCTGCATGACACGCGACGAGTAGGGACTTCCCGCCACTGCAACAACCGCCGCTTTGGATGCAACGCCATCGACTTTGTGCAATTGCCCAAGCCGAACCGTGGCGTCGAAAATCGGATCTTTGACGCTGGCATCTTTGGCGTGGAAAACGTCAAGCGCGTCGGGCGAACCGCACAGTCCTTCGATCAGCGCATGCGCGGTGGCGAGCGTCCGCTGCGCCGTGTCCGCGTAGATGTACGAAGTTTTTCCCAGGCAATCGACCGGGAGCCCCTTGGCGCGCTGCGCCTCCCGATAGACCTTGCCCATCAGCCTCATCAAGCGGTAACCGTGGGCCGTCAGATTATCGTCTCCAACCTCGCTCCAGTCGGCCCAATCGTAGTTGGACCCGGGATGTTTGGCCGGAGGAGAAATGGCGCGAACACCGTGCCGCGTGACGATGATCGTAAAGACCGCGGTCTCTGGCTGTGCATCGGCTTGCGCCAAGGCAGGTTCGATATGCGACGCCAGGACGAACGCCAAAGCGGTTAGGATAGTTCGGCCCGCGCAGGCGGGCCGTCTTCGCCCAAGAAAGACGTTTGTGTTCATGATCGGGACCCCAGCACGAGACGCGATGAAGAGGATCGCCGACCTGACCGACCAATGTCGCATCATCGTGCCCGCGGAAGGATAGCGCGGGGATTATCGTCGGTTATTCAAACGGTTGTCAAACTGCAACTTGCAACTTTTCGCACCCCTGGTCCCGGGAGCACCTCCAAGACGAGTCCATCCCAACTGCACAAAGGCACGTGGTCCAGCAGGCGAAAGGCTTCACGTGGCCGTACGTCTTCGCGACGGAAGCCCGCAGGGCGTCGAACCCACGCTCTACGCCGAGGCGCGTGGTCGGGGCAGCGCGTGGTTCAGCTTCGACGACGATAAGCGCGGCACGATCGAGATGGCCGCCTCCCCGATCTCGCGGTGCTCACCAAGAACATCATGACGCTGCCGGCCGGGGAGATCGGCGGCATCGAGTCGATGCTCACCGTGGTGGGCGGCCGCATCGTCTATGGGACCGGGCCGTATGCGGCACTGGAAGACCGGCGGGCGCCACCATAGAATTTTTTGCGCCGACGGCACGGCGGCCAGGCCAGCGTCCCGGCCGGCCGTCGGCTGACTCGCGCCCGACAACCCGATACCTGTCCAGGGCGCCGCACGCGGCGCCATTGGACCGCACCCCGGACGCTGCGGGGTTCTCCAGGTTTGTTGTGGCAATCGCCGGTAGGATTCGGCCATAATTAGGTAACGCCTTCATGGGGGTGACATGGCGATGATGTTCGCCCGCATTATCGCGGCTATTCGAGGCGGGATTCCCTCGCTGACGGCACAACAGCCGGGGCGGTACGAGCCGCAAGTTCGCCGCGCGCGGGCGCGCTCGCCCGACCCTGCGACGCCCGACGA
>DATGVJ010000112.1:0-3543 GCA_035300505.1 Xanthobacteraceae bacterium | reverse complement strand
CCTTTCGATCTGATCCTCGCCGATGGAACGGTCTATCCGCAGAAGGGCAGACTGCTTTTGACGAATCGGCAGGTGGACGTCACGACGGGCAGCATTCAACTGGTTTGCGCATTTCCCAATCCCAACAACATTTTACGCCCGGGGCAGTTCGGACGGGTGCGCGCCGCCGGCGAGACGAGAACAGGCGCCATGCTTGTGCCACAGCGGGCAGTTACGGAACTGCAGGGAACTTATCAGGTGGCCGTGGTTGAAGGCGACAAGGTGGCCCTGCTACCGGTCAAAGTTGGCGAGCGCGTGGGCACGATGTGGATTATCGAGAGCGGTATTCACCCGGGACAACTAGTCGTTGTTGAAGGCCTGCAAAAGGTTAGAGACGGCTCCCCGGTAAGGATCAAGCAAAGCGCTCCCGCGGCGAAAGGCGACTGAGCCATGTCAAAATTCTTTATCAACCGGCCTATCGTGGCCATGGTCATCTCGATTCTGATGGTGATTATCGGCGCAGTCACGATCACGAGTCTCCCAGTGGCGCAATTCCCGAACATTGTTCCGCCAGAGGTGCAAGTGGTCGCTACTTACGTTGGCGCGGATGCGCAGACTATTGAGCAGTCTGTTGCGACGCCCATCGAGCAGCAAATGAGCGGCGTGGACAACATGAATTACATGTATTCGCTGAATTCCACGGCAGACGGGCTAATGAGGCTGATCGTCGACTATGACGTGAAAACGGACCCGAACACGGACCTGATCCTCACTCAGGTGCGCGAAACGCAGGCCGCATCGCAGCTTCCGATCGACGTTACGAATTTTGGCATCACTGTGCAAAAAACCGTGACCGCTCCGCTCATGCTGCTGACGCTATATTCGCCGAACGGCACGTACGATGCGCAATTTCTTTCAAACTACGCCTACATCAATCTTTCGGACCAACTCACGCGGCAGTATGGAATTGGAAGCGTACAAATCTTCGGGGCGGGCCAATACGCGATGCGGTTGTGGGTCAAGCCCGATCAGTTGGCCAAACTGGCGATCACTGTTCCGGAAATCGTATCGGCCATTCAGTCGCAGAACACGGTGAATCCTGCAGGCCAGGTGGGCAGCGAACCGGTGCCCAAGGGGCAGGAGTACACCTATTCGGTCCGCGCGCAGGGCCGTCTAACGTCTCCCGAAGAGTTCGGACAAATTGTCGTTCGCGAATCGCTGGGTGGAGCGGTTGTTCGTCTGAAGGACGTGGCTCGCATCGAGCTTGGCGCACAGAGCTACAGCGTCATCGGCCGGTTGAACGGCAAACCCGGGGCGATTGTGGCGGTTTACCAATTGCCGGGATCAAATGCGGTACAAGCCGCGGATGCGGTCAAAAACATGATGGTTGACGCGAAAAAACGCTTCCCGCATGACGTCGACTATGTCACGTCGCTGGATACGACGCGGGCAGTGACGCAGGGAATGAAGGAAATCGTCATTACGCTGGTCATCGCCATCGTTCTGGTAATCATAGTCGTGTACATTTTTCTGCAGGGCTGGCGCGCCACCCTGATCCCTTTGCTGGCTGTACCGGTGTCCTTGGTTGGCACATTTATTTTCTTCCCGGCGTTTGGTTTCTCGGTGAACACGCTGTCTCTGTTTGGATTGGTGCTTGCAATTGGACTTGTTGTAGACGACGCGATCGTTGTTGTGGAGGCTGTTGAGCGTCACATTGAGGAGGGGCTCACACCGAAACAGTCGGCGCTCAAAGCCATGGAAGAAATTTCGGGGCCGGTCATTGGCATTGCGCTCGTGCTCTCGGCGGTTTTCATTCCGACGGCCTTCATTCCCGGCATCACCGGACGTCTGTACCAGCAATTTGCGGTGACTATCGCGATTTCCGTGATTCTGTCGGCGTTCAACGCCCTTACGCTTAGCCCCGCGCTGTCTGCGCTGCTGCTGCGGCCGAGAACAGCCAGCGGAGGACTGCTGAAGAAGGCTTTCGGCGCGTTTAATCGAGGCTTTAGCAATGTCACGAATGCTTATGTCCGCCTTTGCGGAGTTTTGATTCGCAAAAGCGCGATTGCGCTCATTCTCCTTGTCGTATTCGGAGCGGCGGCTGGTTTTTTTGGCAGCAAGATTCCGTCGAGCTTTCTGCCCGACGAAGACCAAGGGTATCTCTACATCAATCTGCAACTGCCGAATGCCGCGTCGCTGCAACGCACCGACGCGGTCGCCAGAGAGATCGAGACTGCTCTGGCGAGTACGCCTGGAGTGCAATACACCACCAGCGTTATCGGCTTTAGCTTGCTTAGTTTTGTGCGCACGAGCTACAACGGATTTTTCTTCGTCACGTTGAAACCGTGGGACGACCGCAAGTCTCGGGATCAGCAGTTTCAGGAAATCAAGCAGCAGATTAATCGAAGGCTTTCGCAGATTCCGGAAGCCATCGCGTTTTCTTTTTCGCCTCCGGCCATTCCAGGAGTCGGAACTTCCGGGGGATTTACGTTCGCGCTCGAAGACCGGGCCGGCAATGACGTGCAATTTCTTGCGTCCAATTTGCAGACATTTCTAAATGCGGCGAGGAAGCGGCCTGAGATCGCGGGCTTGAGCACGACATTTTTGCCGAGCGTGCCGCAACAGTTTGTGAATGTGGACCGCGATAAGGTCATTAAGCAAGGCGTTCCGGTCAGCGATGTCTACAAAACGATCCAGGCGTTCATGGGTGGGCTGTTCATTAATTATTTCAACCGCTTCGGCCGGCAATGGCAGGTTTACATCGAGGCCGAAGGCGACTATCGAACGCGGGCGGAGAATGTCGGGCAGTTTTTCGTACGCAACAACAAAAATGAGATGGTGCCGCTTTCGTCGTTAACTCGATTTGAACCGCGTCCAGGACCGGAATTCACGATGCGCTTCAATGAGTATCGTGCTGCGCAGATCAACGGCGCCGCGGCCCCCGGGTACAGTGCGGGGCAAGCGATGGAGGCTCTTGAGGAAGTGTTCGCGCAAACGATGCCTCGGGAGATGGGTTACGACTACCTCGGCATGTCTTTTCAGGAAAAGAAGGCGCAACAGGGCGTGCCGCCGGGCGTGGTTTTCGGTTTTTCCTTGTTGTTTGTTTTCCTGATCCTGGCGGCGCTGTACGAAAGCTGGACGCTTCCTTTCAGCGTGTTGCTGAGCACGCCGATTGCGGTTTTTGGGGCCTTTGCGGTTCTCTGGCTGCGGCGCACGGTTCTGTCAGCGTTTTTGCCCAGTTATATGGTGCAAATCGAAAGCGACGTCTATTCGCAAATCGGCTTGGTGATGCTGATCGGATTGGCAGCGAAGAATGCGATTCTGATCGTTGAGTTCGCCAAGGAGGAATACGAAAACGGAAAGCCTCTTGTCGACGCGGCGCTGGAAGGAGCACGCTTGCGCCTCAGGCCCATCCTGATGACGTCGTTCGCTTTCATTCTTGGTACCGTGCCGCTATGGACGGCGACTGGCGCAGGTTCGGTGGCACGGCAAATTATGGGCACGACCGTAATCGGAGGAATGCTCGCGGCCAGCTTCATCGGAGTTTTCTTCATTCCGGTTGTC
>DATGVJ010000111.1:0-4748 GCA_035300505.1 Xanthobacteraceae bacterium | reverse complement strand
AGATTACTTGGGCAAGTCCATGCCCTTTTTCGTGAGCACCGCCATCGCCGCCTCTGAACGCAGGAACGCAACGAGTGCCTTGGCGGTTTCGCTGTCCTTGGCCTTGGTGGTGATGCCGGCAGAGTAGGGGATCTGTTTCTGCAGATCGCCCGGCAGGGTTCCGAGGAAATCAATGCCGGGGACCGGCAGCAATTCGGCGACCTGCTGCACGCCGATCTCGGCAGAGCCCCGCGCGATCAATGCCCCGACCGGCTCGCCTTGCGAGATTACGGCCTTGGCCTTCACCGCATCCGCGATGCCAAGGCGTGCGATCACCGTTTGGAAATGCTGGCCGCTCGCGCCCCCGCTGTGGCCGACGGTCTTGGCGGCAAGCAGCGCGGCTTTGAACTTGTCGGCTGTGCCGACGTCGGGTTTCGGCGCACCAGCCTTCACGGCGACGCCCACCTTCGAGATCATCAGCAGGGTTTTGCCGTTGGCGGGCACATCCCCGGCCTTGACGAACTCGTCGACGACTTCGGTATTGGTGATGACGAGATCGACGGCGCCCTGCTTGGCGTCGGCCGCGATTGCGGGCGCGCCCTTGTGACTGATCTTCACTTTATGTCCGCTGGCACGCTCAAACATCGGCACCAGCGTGCCCATGACATCCGGCAGCGGGCCGCCGCCGGCGACGACGGTGATCTCCGCGGCAGTTGCGACACTTGCAGCAATCAATGTGCTCAAGCACCCCGCCGTTACGGTGGCGGTGACCTTCGTCCATGCTGTCATGACATCCTCCTTGATTTTTGCGTTAGGTTACAACTGATCGCTCGTTTTTCGTAGGGGCGGGCCTTCGGCGGCTTGCGCCGCGGTGCCCGCCCGCCTATCCACGTATCGCGGCCCAACGGGCGGGCACAAGACCCGCCCCTACGATTTACCCCGGGTCTAACCCTTTCGCCTTGAACACCGCGCGTGCGTTCGGTGTTGTCAAGAACGCGATGAAAGCCTTGCTGGCTACCCCTTCCTTCGAATTTGCGCCGACCGCCGCCGTATACGGCGTGATGAGCGCGAGTTCGGCCGGGAAGGGGCCGACGAGTTCGATGCCTTCGACCGGCAAGAGTTCGCTGATCTGCTGGATTGCAAGCTCGGCTTCTCCCTTGGCGACAAAATCGCCGAGCGACCCGCCGGGCAGCGTCTTGCCCTTGGCTTTCACTTCGCCGGCAATTCCGAGCCGCTCGCATACGGCCATGAAGTGAACTCCGCTGGTGCCGACGGTCGCATAGGCGATCGATTTCGCGGCGAGCATCGTCCGCCTAAATGCTTCGACGCTGCCGATATCGGGCTTGGACGCGCCCTTGCGCACCGCGATGCCGATGCGGGAGAGCGTGACAAGCGTGCGTGTTGCGAGGTCGAACTTGCCGGTCTTGGCCACGGCGTCGAACTGCGATGTTGTCATAACGGCGACGTCGAAGCTCTCGCCGCGATCGATGTCGCGTTGCAGGAACGCGGCCGTGTCGTAACGGATCGAGAGCTTGTGGCCGGTGCTGCGCTCGAACTGCGGCGCAAGCTCCACCACGGCTTCCCGCATGCCATTCGAACTCAAAACCTTGATTTCGGCCGCCTTAATCTCAGCCGTGATGGCGGACAGCGACCACAAGGCCGCAATGGCCGTGGTCAAAATGAGCTTGCGCATGTTGCCTCCGACCTGCCGATGATCGGCAAGTGCTGCTGAGGCCAACCTTAGCAGCTTGTTTGCCATCCGACGATCCCGCCTTCATGGATCCTCAGGACTCACCGAAAGAGCAACGCAGGCCCAGTGTGAGAAATGCGGGCTGGACGCGTGCGCAACGCGATGGCATGAGGCGGTCCGAAAGGCTGCCCATAGGGCAGCAAGCTGCAGGGTAGCAGGCTGGTGTAGGGCAGCAGGACGACAAGGAGACGTTCGTGGGCGAATTCGGCATAGGTCAGGCGGTCCCCCGGTTCGAGGATCCGAGACTTGTTCGCGGTGAGGGGCGCTATGTGGGCGACGTCATGCTGCCCGGCACGGCGCACGGTTATGTGTTGCGGTCACCCCATGCCCACGCGAAAATCCTTTCGATCAAGACCGACAAGGCCAAGGCGGCGCCCGGCGTTCTTGCTGTGTTGACAGGAGCAGACTGGATTGCTTCCGGTTGGGGTGACCTGCCGGTGCCGGGCGGGCTCAAGCGGCGCGATGGATCGCCGAGCTATCGGCCGCGCTATCCAGCCCTCGTCAAGGACCGCGTGCGCTGGGTTGGCGACTATGTGGCCTTCGTGGTGGCGGAAACACTGCATCAAGCAGCCGATGCCGCGGAACTCATCGAGGTCGAGTACCAGGAGCTTCCCACCATCGTCGCGACGGCGGACGCTGTGAAAAAGGGTGCGCCGCTGGTCTGGGACGATTGCCCCGACAACATCTGCTTCGTCCAGATCGACGGCGACAAGGCCGCGACCGACGCGGCTTTCGCGCGTGCCGCCCATGTGGTCAAGCACCGCTTTGTGATCAATCGCGTCACGGCGGCAAGCATGGAGCCGCGCGGCTGCGTCGGCAGCTATTCGCCGTTCGATGGCCGCTACACTCTGTATACCACGCTGCAGCGTACCTTCGCGTTTCGCGAGGATCTCTGTCGGACTGTGCTCAAGGTGCCGGAGAACAAAGTTCGCGTCGTCGCGGGCGACATTGGCGGTTCGTTCGGCATGAAGACGCCGGTGGCGAACGAAGTTGCGCTCGTCCTTCTCGCCGCGAAGCTTCTTGGGCGCCCGGTCAAATGGATCAGCACGCGCTCCGAAGCGTTTCTCTCCGACGGGCAGGCGCGCGACAATGTGACGGACGCCGAAATGGCGCTCGACCATGACGGCAACTTCCTGGGTGTGCGCGTCAAGACAATCGCGAATACGGGCGCCTATCTGCAGTTCGGCAGCACGTCCTTCATCGGCAATATCGGAACGGTCGCCGGCGTCTATAGGACGCCCGCGCTGCACACGGACATCACGTGCGTTTTCACCAACACCAATCCGGTGCGACCCTATCGCGGCAATGGCCGCCCCGAAGCCGCGTTTATCATCGAGCGGCTCGTTGATCTTGCGGCGGACCAGCTTGGCTTCGACCCGGTGGAGCTGCGCC
The DNA here is from genome assembly GCA_035300505.1 of Xanthobacteraceae bacterium. Lineage (GTDB taxonomy): Bacteria > Pseudomonadota > Alphaproteobacteria > Rhizobiales > Xanthobacteraceae > VAZQ01. The sequence goes on along the minus strand of DATGVJ010000111.1, from coordinate 1,627 downwards.
GCCGCAATACGATTCCGGCCGATGCCATGCCGTATAAGACCGGGTTGACCTTCACCTATGACTGCGGCGAATTCGAAAAGAGCATGGACATGGCGCTTGAGATGGCGGATGTCGCAAGCTTCGAAAAGCGCCGCGCGCAATCGCGTAGCGACGGCAAATTGCGCGGGCTCGGCATGTCCAACACGATCGAGAGGGCGGCGGCGCCAAGCTACGAGGGCGCGGAAATCCGCTTTGACCGTTCGGGATCCGCCACGTTGTTCTCCGGTTCGAGCAATCACGGTCAGGGCCACGAAACTGCGTTCAAGCAAATCGTTTGTGACAAGCTCGGACTTCATCCCGATGATGTGAATTATGTGAAGGACGATACCGACCAGGTGTTCTTCGGCGAAGGCACCGGCGGCTCGCGCTCGGCAACGATCGGCGGCGGTGCTGTGCTGCTGGCCACGGACAAAATCAAGACCAAGGCGACGGCCATTGCGGCCCACATGCTGAAGGTTGCGGTGGCCGATGTGAAGTTTGAAGAGGGCATCTTTTCTTCAAGCAAAACCAATCAGACCGTGACGATCAAGGACGTGGCCATGAATGCCGCCAAGCCGGACAAACTGCCGAAGGACATGGAGGCGGGCCTGATCGCGACCGCGGTCTACAATCTCGAAGTCGACAACTTCCCGAACGGCTGTCACGTTTGCGAAGTCGAGATCGATGAAGAGACCGGCAAAGTTGAGGTCAAGCGCTACAACGTCGTCGACGATGTCGGCAATGTGATCAACCCGCTGCTCGTGCACGGCCAAATCGTTGGCGGCGTGGCGCAGGGCGCGGGCCAAATCCTGATGGAGGACATTCATTTCGATCCACAGTCTGGCCAGCTCGCAACCGGCTCGTTCATGGACTACGCGATGCCGCGCGCGAGCGACTTGAGTCCGGTCGCGATGCGGAGCAATCCGGTGCCGACCAAGACCAATCTGCTCGGCGTCAAGGGCTGTGGCGAAGCAGGCTGCGTCGGTGCCATGCCGGCCGTCGCAAACGCCATCGTGGATGCGCTTTCGGTCTACGGCGTGCACGACATCGAGATGCCGACGACGCCGGAGCGCGTCTGGCGCGCGATCCGGGATGCGAAGAGCGGGTAGGGAATGTGGATCGATGATATCGAGACGATCTCGGTCGGCTCCCTCTCCCCTCCGGGGTCTCGCCGTGAGCATTTCAGCCGGTGACCCATAAGAGACATCAGGCAACCCGGCGCGTCGACCCGAATTGAGCTCAACCGAGGTCGGGAGTCTCAGACGGCGAGTGCCTCCATAATCAGGTTCGTGATCGCATCGGGTTGTGAGATCAGCGCCAAGTGGCTCGCATTGATCTCGATCGTCTTCGCGCCCATCCGCTTGGCCATGAAGCGCTCCAGGTCGGGATTGATCGTCCGGTCTTGGGTGGACACGGCATAGAAGGAGGGCTTGGTGCGCCAAGCGGCATTCGTCGTCTTTTCGGTCGTCAGCGACTTTTTGAATGGCTGCTGAACCGCATAGAGAACCCGCGCCTCCTCCGGCGGCAGATCGCCCGCGAAGTCGTGCAGAAAAGCCTTCTCCGACAACTGGCCCCAATCGTCGTTGAAGACAATGCCGGCTGTGGCCGG
>DATGVJ010000110.1:0-2072 GCA_035300505.1 Xanthobacteraceae bacterium | reverse complement strand
GGGCGGAAAGAATTCAGTCGGCTCCCTGTGGGACATGCTAGCTGCCTGGCGAGAAAAGTGCGCCGTATCGGTCACAGGAAGGCCGCTCGATTGTGGTCGCTTCTGCAAGAGGAGCGCCCTCAAGAGCTCTTGGCGGAACTTCGTCATTTTTTGGGTTGAGGATGTCCGTACCTGGATTCCGGGCACTGCTCGCACTTCCAGTTTTCTGAAGAGTTCGCCGAAGAGGCCGCACGCTTCTTGCCGCAGCTTGAACCCAAGGCTGCGGCCGTCAGCGCGGCCGCCGTATGCGCCGTGTATTCGGCAAACACCTGATCAGGGGTCCCGGTCATGACGTGCGTGTGCTCGGGCTTGAACACGAGATCTGAATCGAGCTGTTGTTCCGAATAATTGATATCACATTTTGCGCGTGTCGCGAGTTCCGGACGAAGCCATGATCTCGGATTCCGTGTCTCTGATGACGGCTATCGATCTCCTGATCATAGCAGTTATCGTCTATGGCATATGGCGTTGCCGACTGATCCGTCCCGGAAAGCTCTTCCAACGGCCGCGAATCGGCCTGCTGCTGATCCACTCGGGACTGCTTGCTATTGCTTTATTTTATGCGGCCGACCTCGCGATCATGCACGTCCTTCCTAGGGTCACTGCGAGGGACGAAGCAATAAAGGCCATGGAGGCTCTTCATCGCGACGTCAGCTGGCTGGTCATTCTGTTCGCGGTGATGTCCATATCTATCGGCTTCATCGAACTTCTCGTTGAACTCCAAAGACGGGAGGCGAGAGTACGTCGCCTAGTCGATTCCAACATCATCGGAATTTTCATCTGGGATTTCGAAGGTCGCGTCCTTGAGGCCAACGACGAATTTCTTCGCATGGTGAACTACGATCGCGAAAACTTAGTTTCGGGCCGCATAAGGTGGGCGGACCTGACGCCGCCCGACTGGCGCGAGAGGAATAACGCAAGAATCGAACAGCAAAAAAAAGGTGGCGGTCGGTTCGAACCGTTCGAAAAGGAATACACCAGGAAAGACGGTAGCCGCGTGCCCGTACTGGTTGGTGGGGCAACATTTGAAGAGGGCGGTAACCAGGGTGTCGCCTTCGTGCTTGATTTAACTGAGCGCAAGCGGGTTGAGGCAGAAGCTCGCGAAAGCGAGCAGCGATACCGCAAGGCGCTACAGGAGCTCGCGCACGCCAACCGCGTCGCGACGATGGGCCAGTTGACGGCCTCGATCAGCCATGAAGTGAACCAGCCGATTGCAGCGGCAGTCACATATGCGTCAGCCGCTCGGCGCTGGCTAAGCGCGGATCCACCGAATTTTCGCGAGGTGGATGACGCGCTCTCTCTTATTGTCAAGGAGGGGAATCGCGCAGGCGAGGTCGTCGAGCGAATTCGTGCGCTTATCAAGAAGGCGCCCGCACGAAAGGACGCCGTAGAGATCAACGATGCCATCCTCGAGGTTATTGCTCTCACCCGTACGGAGGCCGCAAACAATAGCGTGTCGGTGCGGACGCAATTGGCGGGGGGCTTGCCGTGTGTCCAGGGAGATCGGGTCCAACTACAACAGGTACTAGTTAACTTGACCATCAATGCTATCGAAGCGATGCGCGACATCGGCGAAGAGGAGCGGGAATTGCTCATCAGCACCCGTAACGAGCCGGATGGCGTGTCAGTCGAGGTGCGAGATTCGGGTCCAGGCTTCGCGCCGGCGGCTCTTGAGCGCGTGTTCGAGGCTTTCTACACCACGAAACCGAGCGGTTTGGGGCTTGGGCTGTCGATCTGCCGGTCAATTATCGAAGCGCATAACGGACGATTGTGGGCGAGCCCGAACCTGCCCCGCGGCGCCAGTTTTCAATTCGCCTTGCCGGCCATCGCAAACACTGCGTCGTGGTGCTGTACTCGTGAGCCGTCCTAAAGAGCACGTCTCACACGCGGTCTCGCTCGGTGGCGAGCGTTCGCCTCAGATTGGCCCGTTGAACAGGTATTGAGTGTCTGGTTCGGGTCAAAACCGGACTCGTGCGCGCCGTGGCCATTGAGTCTGCTGCTCCTCACAAAGCAGACGGGGACCAGCATGAGCG
>DATGVJ010000109.1:0-13964 GCA_035300505.1 Xanthobacteraceae bacterium | reverse complement strand
ACATTTTTGATTAAATCAAGGCAGTGAAAGCAACAACGCGGAAAAAATTTCGGAAACGAGTCTCGACGGCCAGTCGCGCATCATCGCGGCGGACCTCAACAACGCGCTCAAGTACTTGCGTACCCTATGATTTGCGTCGCCGCTGCCGGCTCTCCTTCAATTTCCGTGCGACCACATCAAGAGCTTCCTGCGCTTCTATGCCAAGTCGTGCGCGGCCCTTCTCCAGTTTGTTGCGCCACCGGGCTCCGGTACCCCAAGCTTCCTGCCAGGCCTCGGCAAGCTCGATGGGCCGTTTCTTGGCCAGCACTTCAATCAAGGTGTCGGCCTGGGCTGTATCTTTGTTGGACTTGCCGGCATCCCGACGTTCGACGGCGACGATCACCTTGTGAACGGACAACCACTCGATTCGTCCAGTTGTCCTACAAAATGCATTTGTAGGACAACACGAGGGACGGGCTCCGCGACAGGCTCTCATGGAGTCGCCCCGCGTCATACTGCTCGCTTGCCCATCATCATTCGCATGACGCGGCTGACGCGGGCCGCCCGAGGTACTTCTCATCAATTGGGCGACTTTTGGATGCAACACCGTCGGGCCGACGTTCTGGCCACCGTATCACTGGCCGCGGTATCACGACCGCGCCAACGTTCTGTGGGAGGGACCCTATTGTGAGGAGAAAAGTAACTAATATCAAGTAGATAGAAACGTGGGAGGAGCATCGCAGACATGTCTTGCGGTCACACCGCGATAAAAGAACCTTCTGCCTCCTCGCCCGGCACAAACTTTGCATCGGTCGATGGATCGGGTCGATGCATCGGCAGGACTGCGACGCCAATGGAATATCTCATCGCCTGCGGATCGCGCCTGCCAGGAGCGTTCATACACGCTACGGTCGGTGTCTCGATCGAGGCTTCAAAGTTGGACCAAATGCATGCAGGAATCGGCGTCAGCCCGCGAAGGTGGAAGCAATAGCCCAAGCGAGGAAGACCTTGCGCGTTTCAAGAGTGCTGTCCTTGCGAAGCTGGCGACTTCGGTAGGCAAGGACACAAGTTCGGCGACGGATCGCGACTGGTTCGTTGCAACTGCCAATGCGATTCGAGACCGGATCATCTTTCGTTGGCTTGCAGCCGATCGCGCGAGCCTGTCGCAAGGCTCCAAGCGGGTCTACTATCTGTCCCTTGAATTTCTCATCGGCCGGCTGCTTTCCGACCTGCTTGGCAATCTCGGCCTTGCCGATCTCGCGCGCGCCGCGCTCGGGGATCTTGGCGTCGACCCCAATCGCTTGCGCTCGACCGAGCCCGATGCTGCCCTCGGCAATGGCGGCCTCGGACGGCTCGCTGCCTGCTTCATGGAGAGCTTGGCAAGTCTTGGAATTCCGGCCTGTGGCTACGGCATCCGTTATGACCACGGATTGTTTCGCCAGGTCATCAAGGACGGCTGGCAGCACGAATATCCCGAGGACTGGCTGTCCTTCGGCAACCCCTGGGAATTCCCGCGGCCGGAAGTCATCTACGACATTTATTTCGGCGGCCGTGTTGAAACGATCCACAATTCAAAAGGTCATCCGCGTCACGTTTGGCGTCCCGACGAAACGATCGAAGCGGTCGCCTATGACACGCCCATCGTGGGATGGCGCGGTCGTCACGTCAATCCGCTGCGTCTGTGGACGGCGCGTGCTCCCGATCCGTTGCGTCTCGATGTCTTCAACCGCGGCGACCATATCGGAGCCCTGTTCGAGCAGGCGCGTGCGGATTCCATTTCTAAGGTCCTCTACCCGGGCGACGAAACGCCGTCTGGCCGTGAACTGCGGCTGCGGCAGGAATATTTTTTCGTGTCCGCTTCGCTTCAGGATATTATCGCGCGTCACCTGCGCACCGACGGCGACTTGCATTTCCTGCCGCAGCGGGCAGCCATCCAGCTCAACGACACGCACCCGAGCATTGCGGTTGCCGAACTCATGCGGCTTCTTGTCGATATTCATGGCCTGCCATGGAGCGAGGCGTGGCGCATCACGGTGGGTACGTTTTCATATACCAACCATACGCTTCTGCCGGAGGCGCTCGAAACCTGGCCCATACATTTGTTCGAGCGCGTGCTGCCGCGACACCTGCAAATCATCTATCGCATCAATTCTGCGCATATCGAAGCCGCCCACCAGCAAGATCCTGAAGGGTTTCCCGGTCGACTTGCCGCGATTTCATTGATTGACGAGCAGGGAGACCGAAAACTCCGCATGGGACACCTTGCATTTGTAGGCTCCCATCGGGTGAATGGCGTTTCCGCGCTTCACACCAACCTGATGCGCCAGACCGTGTTTCGCGATCTGCATGCGCTTTATCCGGATCGCATCGTCAACAAGACGAACGGCATCACGTTTCGGCGCTGGCTTTTCCAGGCCAATCCGGCGCTGACAAAGGTGCTGCGCGACGTTTGTGGAGATGCGGTTCTTGATGATCCTTCCCTGATGTCGCGCCTGGTCGAGCGGGCGGACGACAGCGGCGTGCAAGGGCGGATTGCGGCTGCCAAGCGCGCCAACAAGCTGGCTTTGGCAAGGCTTATCGTCGATCGCATGAAGTTGTCGATTGATCCCGACGCTGTGTTCGACGTGCAGATCAAGCGCATCCACGAGTACAAACGGCAATTGCTCAACATTCTTGAGGCCGTCGCGGTCTATCTTGCCATTCGCGAAAATCCAACGCGACATTGGGTGCCTCGCGTCAAGATATTTGCCGGCAAGGCAGCGGCCGGTTACGCGCAGGCGAAGCTGGTCATCAAGCTGATCAATGACGTCGCCAAGCTCGTCAACAGCGATCCCATAACGCGCGACGTTTTCAAAGTCGTGTTCCTGCCCGACTACAACGTCAGCCTGGCGGAAGCGATAATTCCCGCCGCCGACATATCGGAACAAATCTCGACTGCCGGAATGGAGGCCTCCGGCACCGGCAACATGAAGCTCGCCCTCAACGGAGCGCTGACGATCGGGACGCTCGATGGTGCGAATATCGAAATCCTCGAGCATGTGGGTGCGGACAACATATTCATATTCGGATTGAAGACGCACGAGGTCGAGGAACGGCGCCGCCGCGGGCTGGATGCCAGCGCAACTATTGCGGCTTCGCCTGTGCTTGCGCGCGTCATCGATGACATCGAAGCCGGTGTGTTTTGGCCGGGAGGAGGCGGAATGTTCGCGCCGTTGATGCAAGCCCTGCGCCACCACGATTACTATCAGGTGACTGCGGATTTTGACGACTATTGGTCCACACAGCGCAGGATCGATAAGCTCTGGATGTCGTCGGCGGACTGGACACGGATGTGCATCATGAACATCGGCCGGATGGCGTGGTTTTCGGCCGACCGGGCTATCTCGGAATATGCGGAGGAGATTTGGGAGGTGCCGACCAGTGTGTCCGTACCTAAGGCAGGATGAAGAGGAGCGCGAGCGGTCCGGTTCCTGGTACGCAAATTGCTTGAGTCTTGCGGCAATTGCTTGAGCCTTGCGGCGTCGTGTGTTGCGTAATTATGTGATCAAATCATGCGCACGCTTGCCTGAAATTTGGGCAGGAGTTTGCGTCGCAGGCATAGGTCGTCGTCATGCCACTCCTGGATGCTGGTGCCCCTTTCTCGCGCTCGGCGATGGCCTATGTCCTTGCCGGCGGCAAGGGCAGCCGGCTTCTTGAACTGACGGAAAAGCGCGCAAAACCGGCCGTTTATTTCGGCGGCAAGTCGCGGATTGTCGATTTTGCCCTCTCCAACGCGCTCAATTCCGGAATACGGCGAATCAGCGTCGCGACCCAATACAAAGCCCACAGCCTCATTCGTCATTTGCAACGCGGTTGGAACTTCTTCCGCCTTGAGCGCAATGAGAGCTTCGACATCCTGCCCGCCAGCCAGCGTGTCTCGGACAGCGCCTGGTACGCGGGAACGGCCGACGCGGTGTACCAGAACATCGACATCATCGAAAGTTATGCGCCGAATTATATCGTCATTCTTGCCGGCGATCACATCTACAAGATGGACTACGAGCCGATGCTCGTACAGCACGTCGAACAGAATGCGGATGTAACCGTCGGATGCCTGGAAGTCGACGTGAGGGAAGCCTCCAGTTTCGGCGTCATGGATGTCGACGACAACAACTACATCCGGTCATTTGTTGAGAAGCCGAGCGTGCCCCCGACAATGCCCGGCAAGCCCACGAAGTGTCTTGCGAGCATGGGCATCTACGTGTTCGACACCAAATTTCTATTCAACCAGCTTCAGCGCGACGCCGCCGATCCCAATTCGAGCCGCGACTTCGGCAAGGACATCATTCCCTATGTGGTGCGCCACGGCAGCGCCGTCGCGCATCACTTCTCGCGCTCTTGTGTGCGCACCAGGGGGCAAGCCGCTCACTATTGGCGCGACGTGGGCACGCTCGATGCCTATTGGGCCGCCAACATGGACCTCACCGATATCGTGCCGCAGCTCGATCTCTACGATAGAAACTGGCCGATCTGGACCTTTGCGGAGATTTCGCCTCCCGCGAAATTCGTGCACGATGAGGACGGGCGCCGCGGACAGGCGTTCTCATCGCTCGTCTCAGGGGGCTGTATCATCTCGGGCGCGACCGTTCGCCAATCGCTCCTTTTCACCAATGTGAATCTGCGGTCCTTCTCGTATATCGAGAATGCCGTCGTCCTTCCCGAGGTGACGGTCGCGCGTGGTGCGAGACTCAAGAATGTCATTGTCGACCGTGGCGTCATCGTTCCCGCCGGCCTGGTGGTCGGAGAAGACCCGGACCTCGACGCACGCCGATTTCGTCGCTCAGAAGGCGGTATCTGCTTGATCACCCAGGCGATGATCGACAAATTGGGCAAATGACTGCCACCAAGGTCCTTGCCGTTACGTCGGAAATATATCCGCTTGTGAAGACCGGCGGCCTCGCCGACGTCGCCGGCGCATTGCCGCTGGCATTGCGCCGCCATGGCGTTGAGACGCGGACGCTGGTGCCCGGTTATCCTGCCGTCACGCGCACGATTGATCGGCTGGATCACGTTCGGTCCTACGACGATTTTTTCGGCGGTGGTGCGCGATTGCTGAGCACTCGAAGTGCCGGCCTCGACCTGTTCGTGCTCGATGCGCCGCACCTCTTCGACCGGCCCGGAAATCCCTACACGACGCCCGAAGGCAACGACTGGGGAGACAATGCATTTCGTTTCGGCGCCTTGTCATGGATGGCCGCGCGCATTGCCCGCGGCGACGTGCCGGGCTTTGTGCCCGAAGTCGTTCATGGCCATGATTGGCAAGCCGGTCTCACCATGGCCTACCTCGCTTATGACGAAGGGCGCCGTCCAGCGACCGTGCTGACGGTCCACAATCTTGCCTTTCAGGGACAATTCCCGGCCGACCTGCTTGAACCTTTGAGGCTGCCGCCACGCGCCTATGCGGTGGACGGCGTCGAACATTATGGGGCCATTGGGTTCCTCAAGGCGGGCGTGCAATTCGCGGATCGGATTACGACCGTCTCGCCCACCTATGCGCAGGAGATCCAGACACAAGCCGGCGGTTGCGGGCTCGATGGACTCTTGCGGCATCGGCAATCGGTGTTGACCGGGATCCGAAATGGTATCGATATCGACGTCTGGAATCCGGAAGACGACAACAGAATTGCTTCGTCCTTTGGCCTGTCATCGCTTGCGGGTCGCGCCCTCAACAAGTCCGCGCTACAGCAGCGATTTGGTCTTGCGACGGCGCCCAGGCGTCTTCTGTTTGGGGTTGTCAGCCGCATGGCATGGCAAAAGGGGCTCGACCTTCTGGCGGAAGCGATCCCGTCCCTTGTTTCAATGGATGCGCAACTCGTTCTCCTGGGCGCCGGCGACCGCGAATTGGAACATCGCTTTGAGGCGCTTGCGGCTTCGTATCGAGGGCATGTCGGATGCGTCTTCGGCCATGATGAGGATTTGGCCCATCTGGTGCAAGCCGGCGCCGATGCCATCCTGATCCCATCGCGATTTGAGCCGTGTGGCCTGACACAGCTTTGCGCCATGCGCTTTGGCGCTATCCCGATTGCCGCGAATGTGGGGGGACTTGTCGACACGATTGCCGACCTTGATGGGCCGGACATCAACGCGGCGACCGGCCTGCTTTTCCATCCCGTGACGCGAGAGGGACTTGAAGCCGGCTTGCATCGAGCGGCCAGGCTCTGGGCTGATCAGCCGAACTGGCGGCGGGTTCAAGCCAATGGAATGCGGGCTGATGTTTCGTGGGCCGGACCGGCCAGTGCCTATAAGGCGCTTTATCGTAGTATGCTACCGTCCAAAAAATAGGCACTGCTCGAAATTGCAGCGTCTCCATTTTTTTCATCCGGTACGTTTTTTGCATTGCAAACTTCAGGAGACGGTCCAGGCAGAACGACAGGCATGTCATGAACATTGTGGACTTTTCAGACCGTGAACGAGCACTGCGGGATGATATCCGCCTGGTTGGGCGTGTGTTGGGGGACACGATACGTCAGCAAGAAGGCGAAGCCGTATTCGCGACGGTCGAGCGCATCCGTCAACTCTCGCTGGCATTCCGCCGTGAGGGCGAGACCGCCGCGCGCCGCGAGCTTGAGGCCACTCTCAACGCTCTGTCTCAGGACAGGACGATCGAGGTGGTGCGTGCTTTCAGCTACTTTTCGCACCTTGCCAACATCGCCGAAGATCGGCATCAGATCCGCGCCATACGGGCGCAGCAGGATGAAGGAGCGGCCGCTCCTCCTGGCATGATCGGCAACACCCTGGCGCGCATCCGGTCGGAGTGCGTGCCGCGCGCACAGTTGCAGGCCTTGTTCGATGCGATCCTCGTAAGCCCGGTATTGACGGCCCATCCAACCGAGGTGCGCAGGAAAAGCGTGCTCGACCGCGAACAAGAGATCGCGCAACTTCTCTCCGAGCGTGATCGCGTGGCGCTGACGAGGGCCGAGTCGGAAACTTCCGACATTGCCCTTTCGCGTGCCGTTCTGACCCTTTGGCAGACCAGCATATTGCGTCGTGGACGGCCGACCGTCGTCGACGAGGTATCGAATGGCCTATCCTACTACGATCGTACCTTCTTTAGTGAGCTGCCGAGCCTCTACGCCGACCTTGAGGATGGCTTGGCGGCGATCGATACGTCATGGAACAACACCGAGTTGCCGTCGTTTGTTCGGATGGGAAGCTGGATAGGCGGCGATCGCGACGGAAATCCTTTCGTCACTGCGAGCGTGCTGCGACAAGCCATGGGAATGCAAAGCAAGCGGGTTTTCGAATTCTATCTCGACGAACTACACCTGCTGGGCGGCGAGCTTTCGCTTAATCGCGCGCGCGTCAGCATATCGGCACAGCTCGAAGAATTGGTACGCTCAAGCCCGGACGCGTCTTCCCCGCGCCGCGCATCCGAACCCTATCGCCAGGCGATCGTTGGCATTTATTCCCGTCTCGTGACCACGGCGCGTGGTCTCGGCCACGATGTGCTTCCGCGCCACGCGGTGGCGGATGCAAGCCCCTATGCCAGTGCAGGCGAGTTGCGTGCCGATCTCGACATCCTGCACCGGTCGCTCTTTACCAACGGATCGGCAATGATCGCTCGCAGCCGCTTGCGCAAGCTCCGGCGCGCCATTGACGTGTTCGGGTTTCATCTTGCCGGTGTCGATCTGCGCCAAAATTCCGATGTCCACGAACGTGTCCTGGCGGAACTATTCCGTGCCGGTTCGGGCGCCGACTATGCAGGGATGTCGGAGCAATCGCGCACGGCCCTGCTGCTTGCGGAACTCGCCACAGCGAGGCCGCTTATTTCCCCGTTCGTGACCTATTCGGAAGAAACCACCGGCGAGATCGATATCTTGCGCACGGCGGCGGACATCCATCGCCGCTATGGCGGCGATGCGGTTCCAAATTACGTAATTTCGAAGGCAGCCACAGTTTCCGATGTTCTCGAAGTGGCGCTGCTCTTGAAGGAAGTCGGGCTCTTGCGTCCGCTCGAAGGCCGCCTCGATCTCAACATCGTCCCGCTCTTCGAGACGATCGACGACTTGCGAATTTGCGGCAAGGTGATGGACTCGCTGCTTTCCATTTCGGATTACACGCGTTTGTTGGAGGGTCGCGGCCGCGTGCAGGAGGTCATGATCGGCTACTCCGATAGCAACAAGGACGGGGGCTTCGTCACGTCCTGCTGGGAACTCTACAAAGCCGAAATGTCGCTGATCGAAGTCTTTCAGCGCCGCAAGATCGGGCTACGGCTGTTTCATGGGCGCGGCGGTTCGGTGGGGCGCGGCGGCGGACCGAGCTTCGAAGCCATTCTGGCGCAGCCCACGGGCGCCGTTGAGGCCGGCATACGCGTCACTGAACAGGGCGAGGTCATCGCCGGCAAGTATCTCAATTCCGAACTCGGACGGCAGAACCTCAATCATCTTGTCGCGGCGATGCTCGAGGTTGCGCTCTTTCATCCGCAGGCAGCGTCCACTCGTCCGGATTTCATCGAGACCATCGAGGACCTGTCGGAGCGTGCTTATCGCGCCTATCGCGCGCTGGTTTACGAAACGGAGGGCTTCGAGCGCTATTTCTGGGAGTCGACCGTCATCAGCGAGATCGCCAATCTCCACATCGGAAGCCGGCCGGCGTCGCGTAAGAAATCGACGCGCGTCGAGGATCTGCGGGCGATCCCCTGGGTGTTCGGCTGGGCGCAATGCCGGCTCATGTTGCCGGCGTGGTATGGCTTCGGTACGGCGATCAGCGATTGGCTGGATGCACATCCCGATGGCGGCATGGCGCTGCTGCATGATATGGCCAACAAATGGCCTTTTTTCCAGACGATGCTGTCGAATATGGACATGGTGCTGGCGAAAAGCGACATCGGCATCGCTTCCCGCTACAAGGATCTGGTCGCTGATGTTGAATTGCGTGAAGCCATCTTTTCCCGCCTGCAGAATGAATATGAGCGCGCCAAGCAGGCCCTGCTGGCAATCACCCGGCAAAGCACTTTGCTGGAGCGCAGCCCCGCATTGGCCCGTGCGATCCGGGATCGATTTCCCTACATCGACCCGCTCAATCACGTTCAACTGGAACTCTTGAAACGGTATCGCGCAGGCGATACCGGTGAACGCGTCGTCAGCGCGATCCACCTCACCATCAATGGGATTGCGGCAGGCTTGCGAAACAGCGGATGAATTAGCATGAAAGCACTCTTTATCGGCCAGAGCTATATCGACATCACGTTCTTGACCGAGGAAATGCCGACGGGCGACGAAAAGACGGTGGCGCACGACTATGCCGTTTCTTTCGGCGGTAATGCCGTTACGGCGGCGTTCTGTTGTGCCAAGCTCGGGATCGCACCCGACCTTATGGCCTCGGTGGCGGATGATTGGCTTGGCCGTATGTTTGTGGACATGGCCGCGAAATACGGAATTTCGGTCCACCACCGAAAGGTCGCGCAATCATCGCTGTCCTTCATCATGCCGAAAGGCGGACAGCGCGCGATCGTGCGTTGCCGCGATGACAACTTCAAACATCCGGCGCCGATGCTCAATCTCGCCGGTTGCCGTGCGCTGCACGTCGACGGCCACCTCGCCGACGCCGCGATTTACTATGCAAAGCTTTGCCACGACGCCGGCATTCTGACGTCGCTCGATGGCGGCGGTATTCGTTCCAATACGCATGATCTGCTTGCCTTCATCCGGGTCGCAGTTGTGGCGGAACGGCTGTGCGAACAGATGAAGCTAACGCCTGGCGAAATGCTGGCCTTCCTTCGGTCGCGTGGCTGCAAGATCGGTGCCGTCACGATGGGCGCGCGGGGAATGTTGTGGTACGACGAAACAAACACCGAGCGATTCATGCCGGCCTTAAGCGTTCCTTCCGAAAAAGTTATCGACACCAACGGTGCGGGAGACATTTTTCACGGTGCCTACATGTACTCCTACCTCGTGGATCACGATGTGGGCTGGGAACAGCATTTCAAATTTGCGCGCTCGGCATCGACATTCGCAATTCAGCACCTCGGCAACGAGGCGAGCCTGCCATCGCTCGCGCAAGTCAACGAGACCGCGGCGCAATTCGGCGTGCGGCCGCAAAGTCCGGTCGAGCTTGGTGTCGTGTCCGAAGCCTGGGGCAAAGCGAAGGTCGCCCGGCCGGCCGCTATGCGCCGGTGAAAACCACAACGGACCGCGCCGGTGCATCCATTCGCGAACCCGCCGCGACAGGATTAGCGGCGGGCGCCATGGTTGCCGTATTCACTACTTCCAGCCAGAGGCGGCATTCCGGAACGGTCGGGAGCGTGACACCAATACGTTCGGTGGCGGCGTTGAGCACGACGTAAAGCGGCGGTTGTCCGTCCTCGCCGGCTCCGAGCACGTAGGACAGGAAATGTCCGTTGGGAAAATTCCAGTCCTGCTCGCTCATTTCCGTTCCATCAGGCGTGAGCCAGAGCACGTCGAATGAACCATCGGGGTTGCGGCCCTTGAGCCATCGCTGCCCGCGCAGTTGCGGGAAGCTCCTGCGGAGCTCAATAAGCCGCGCAATGAATGCGGACATGTCGTCGCCTTCATGACCGAGACGCGACCAATCGATCCAACCGATTTCGTCGTCATGGCAATAGGCGTTGTTGTTGCCGCCCTGGCTGTTGCCGATCTCGTCGCCGGCAAGGATGAGCGGGACGCCACGGGCAAGCAATAGGCTTGCCAGAAAGTTGCGGCACTGCCGGCGCCTGGCCTCGACGATTGCTGGATTGTCAGTCGGTCCTTCGACGCCGAAATTCATGCTCTGATTGGTATCGGTGCCGTCGAGGTTATTCTCTCGATTTGCTTCGTTGTGCTTGGCCTCATAACTCACAAGATCAGCGAGTGTGAAGCCGTCATGGACCGTGACGTGATTGATGGTTGCGCGCGGCGTTCGTCCCGGACGTTTGAAGATGTCCGCCGAACCGGTCATGCGCGTCGCCATATCGCGAATCAAATTGACGTCACCCCGCCAGTACCCACGCATCGAACGGCGAAAGAAATCGTTCCATTCCGACCATTGCGTCGGAAAGGCGCCGACACGATAGCCATCGGCGCCTAAGTCCCACGGCTCCGCGACGAGCTTGAGCTTTGCAAGAGCCGGATCGGCGGCAATCGCCTTGAAAAACGGCGACTGTTCATCGAAGCCACCGGGGCCGCGCGCCAAGCTGGTCGCCAAATCGAACCGGAAGCCGTCGATGTCTGCGGCTTCGACCCAATGACGCATCGAATCGAGCACCATGGCAAGCACCATCGGATGCGAAAGATTGAGCACATTCCCGCACCCGCTGAAATTCTCATAGAACCGCAGCTGCTTTGGCTTGAGCCAGTAGTAGGATGCATTGTCGATGCCTCGAAAGCTAAGTGTCCGGCCGAGGTGATCGCCTTCCGCCGTATGGTTGTACACCACGTCGAGAATTACCTCGATGCCGGCGTCGTGCAAACGGCGGACCGCCGTGCGCAGCGCTTCACTGTTCCCGTAGCGAGGGTCGGCGTTAAAGAAATTGAGGGTGTTGTAGCCCCAGAAATTTCTCAGGCCGCGCTGCAGGAGGAATGGTTCGTCGATGAACGTATGGATTGGGAGAAGTTCAATCGTTGTAACGCCGAGCCTCTTGAGGTGATGGACCATGATTGGCGACGAAAGCGCGCCGAACGTGCCGCGCAATTCGCTGGGGATGTCGCCACGCAGCTGCGTCAGACCCTTGACGTGGGCTTCATAGATGATGGTGTCTTCCCAGGGAACGAGCGGCCGGTGTCCCGCGGTTGGCCCCGGCGGCGGTTGGATCACGACGCCCTTTGGCATCACGTGAGCATTGTCGCGGCGGTCGAATGACAAGTCTTCACGGGCATCGCCATATCGAAATCCAAAATGAAGATCACTCGGGATCAAAGAACCTGCGAGCGCCTTCGCATAGGGATCGAGCAACAGTTTGTTGGAATTGAAGCGATGGCCATGCTCCGGCTCATAGGGGCCATGAACGCGATAGCCGTATTGTGCGCCCGGGGCGACATCGGCGAGATAGCCGTGCCAGATATCGTTGGTGCGCTTCGGCAAGAGGACTCTCTCCAGCTCGCGGCCATTGCCGGCATCGAACAGGCACAATTCTATCTTCTCCGCATTTGCAGAAAAGATCGCAAAATTCGTCCCGATGCCGTCGAAGGTCGCTCCAAGCGGTCGCGGCGTCCCGGCAGAAACGTGCATCTCAAGGCTCCGGAACGAGGAAAATCGTGGCCAGTGGCGGTATGACCAGGCGCAATTCGCTTCCACTCGAGCCGGCGTTGCACCGGACCAAGCCCGCATTGCCGGCGTTGCTGCCGCCATAGAATGAGGAGTCGGTATTGAGTACTTCTCGCCATGTGCCGCCGTCTTTTATCGGCACGCGATAGTCGCGATGCAATTGCGGTGTGAAGTTGACCACGACCAGACAACGGTCATGGATGTGCCGCCCCTTTCTGAGCCACGCGAACACGCTGTTGTCGATGTCGTCGAGGATGAGCCATTCGAAGCCCGATCCATCGCAATCGAAATGGTGCAAGGCCGGGACGGTGCGGTACAGATGATTGAGGTCGCGCACCAGGGCCTGTAGCCCTGAGTGGAATGGCTTCTCGAGCAGATGCCAATCGAGCGAGTGATCGTGGCGCCATTCGCGCTCCTGCGCGAATTCGCTCCCCATGAACATCAGCTTCTTGCCGGGATGGCCGAACATGAATCCGTAGTAGGTGCGCAGATTTGCGAATCGCTGCCACTCGTCGCCGGGCATGCGGCCCAGAAGCGAGCGCTTTCCGTGCACGACCTCATCGTGCGAAAGCGGCAGGACGAAATTCTCGAAATAGGCGTAGAGCATGCCGAACGTGATACTCTGATGATGATGCTTTCGATGAATGGGGTCCCGGCTGATGAAATCGAGTGTGTCGTTCATCCAGCCCATGTTCCATTTGTAACCGAAGCCAAGCCCATCATGGTGTACGGGCCGCGAGACCTGCGGCCAGGAAGTCGACTCTTCCGCAATGGTGGCAGCGTTCGGGAAACGACCATAGACCTCGGTATTGAATCGCTTCAGGAATGCGACGGCTTCGAGATTCTCGCGGCCGCCCTGTCTGTTGGGGATCCATTCTCCTGTGGGGCGGCTATAATCGAGATAAAGCATCGAGGCCACCGCGTCGACGCGAAGTCCGTCTATTCCGTAGCGATCCAGCCAGAACAGTGCGTTTGCGATCAGGAAGTTTTGAACTTCGATTCGTCCGTGATTGAAAATCAAAGTTCCCCAATCGAGGTGCCTGCCCTGGCGAGGGTCGGCATGCTCATAGAGCGCCGTGCCGTCGAATTGCGCGAGACCGTGGGCATCGTCGGGGAAATGTCCCGGCACCCAATCGAGGATCACGCCCAGTCCGGCGCGATGACAAGCATCGACAAGGTTTGCGAATTCCGCGGGCGTGCCGTGCCGGCTCGTCGGCGCAAAAAATCCGGTCGGCTGATAGCCCCATGAGCCATCGAACGGATGCTCCGTTACGGGAAGAAACTCGACATGCGTGAAGTTCATGCCGCGAACATACTCCGGCAGTTCATCCGCCAGTTCCCGATACGTGAGCCAGCGATGTCCTCCATGGGAGCGTCGGCGCCATGAGCCGAGATGCACCTCGTAGATCGAGATGGGAGCGTGAACGGAATTGCAGTCCGCTGGCGCCGCACAAGGCTTTGGGATCGAGCGGGTATCGACGACGATCGATGCAGTTTGCGGCCGCAACTCCGCAGCAAATGCGACGGGATCAGACTTGAGGGGGAGGATCTGGCCTTGCGACCCGCGGATTTCGAACTTGTACTTGTCGCCGGCCCCCGCCGCGGGCGCGAAGATCTCCCAGTAGCCATTGCCGCGGACCCTCATCATGTGGCGCCGGCCATCCCAGGAATTGAAATCACCGACGACGCTGACGCGCTGGGCATCGGGCGCCAGGACCGCGAACGAGACTCCCGCCACGCCATCG
>DATGVJ010000108.1:0-3569 GCA_035300505.1 Xanthobacteraceae bacterium | reverse complement strand
GATCAGGGCCATGATCCCATTTACGGCAGGCTCGACGATCGACATCGTCTCGCGCATCGTGCTTGAGCCACTTTCAGCGCAACTTGGCCAGCCGATCATTATTGAAAACCGCGGCGGCGCCGGCGGAACGATTGGCACGGCCGCTGTCGGCAAAGCCCACCCTGATGGCTATACGATCCTGATCAATGCGTCGGCTCACTCTGCAGCACCCGCGGCCTATCCGAATGTTCCCTATGATACGGCCCGCGATTTTTCCGCCGTATCGTGCTTTGGCAGTGTGCCCAATGTCTTGGTGATCTCACCGCAAAAAGGCGTCCGCACATTGGCGGAACTCGTCATCAGGGCCAAGGCGGGTTCCATCAGTTATGCGAGCGCCGGCGTCGGCAGCGCAACCCATTGGGCAGCAGAACGCCTGCGGCTCAGCGCCGGGTTTCAAGGCGTGCATGTACCATTCCGGGGTGGTCCGGAAGGCCTCACCGAAGTCATGACCGGACGCGTCGATTTCATGTGCGCCGGCATGTCGTCGGCGCTCGGCTTCATTCGCCAAGGCACGCTTCTACCGCTTGCGGTCTGCACGCCCAAGCGCACCGCGGCGCTGCCCAATGTGCCGACGACCCTCGAACAGGGTCTCGCCGACAGCGACTATACATTCTGGAACGGCATGCTGGTGCCGGCAAGAACACCACGCGACATTGTCGACCGGCTGCACCGGGAAATGCAAAAGGTTCTCGCTCTCCCTGCCGTCACGGAAAAATTTGCCCCTCAAGGCATCGAACCGATGCCGCTGCTCCCGGCTGAATTCGACGCGCTGATTGCAAAGGAAATCGATATCAACATCGCACTCGTCCGGGCAGCGGGCATCAAGTTCAATTGACGCTGCAAGTGACCTGACGATCTACATAAGTCGCGCGGTCAATATGTCTTCACACCGTCTGCCTGCCCACGTGCCTTCGTGTCGCTCGTCTTAAACCTTCGTGTCGCTCGTCTTAAGAATGTCTTAACGTCCGTCAATTGTTGCGTTGCAACAGACTTGCCCGCTGGACGCGAAAGAGTAACCATCAAATACGAACTCGGGGTTTTCCCCAGGTGGCAACAAATTTCCGACAAATTGATCGGTCTTCTAGTAGACACTACACGATGGATGTGGGGCGATCAGCTGAACGCGCTCGGCGCAGGCCGGCGGATCTGGAGGGAAATCGCATGACAAAGACACTGACTTCACTACTCGCGGCTGCCGCAATTGCCGGCACCCTTGCCGCGACAGCGACCGACGCCGGCGCGCAACGCCGCTGGTGGGGGCCGGCTATCGGGCTCGGCATCGTGGGCGGCATTGCCGCGGGCGCATATCTGGCGACGAGACCGCAAGGGTATGTGGTCTACCAGGGCTACGGTCGCCCGCTTTACGGGCCTGGGTGCTATTGGGCATCGCAACCGATCTACAGCAGAAGCGGCCGGGTCATCGGTTATACCGGCGATCCCGTGATGGTCTGCCCCGGCTATTAAGGCGCCCGGGTATTAGATCGGGTGTCTCTGCGATCTTGAGCCCGGCAAGCGCGTCAGCGCCGCCGGGCTCTGATTTTGCGCACACTCTGATTTTGCACAAACGCTGCCCTTTGGCATAGGGTGTCACGGACGCCCGTACTTATCCTGCATGTGGGAGAGTGTGGCGTCTGTCGGCCAGCAATCGACCTTCAGATGATTGGCTTTCTGGTAGGCGCCGACGGCCGATCGCGTAAGCATGCCGGCCTTGCCGTCGATTTTGTCGTTGTAGAGCCCGACCTTTGTGAGCGTGCGCTGCATGGCCTCGACTTGCGCGGTGCGCAGCTGCGATCCTTTGCTCCATGGCGTTTCGAACGGACGCGGATCGCCGATGCGATCGCTGAGGTGGCCAACGAACAGCACATAAAGATCGGAGAAATTGTATTCCTTGATCACGTAATAATTGTTGAGCGTGAGAAACGATGGGCCATAGATCCCTTCCGGCTGCAGCAAAGATGCCGGTTCGGCCTGTTCGGCAGGCGACGGCCGCCGCCCGTGGGCCGGAACGAAGCCGCGCCGCAACCACTCGCCCAGCGGCTGCTTCTGTTCCGGCACGCCAACCGTGCAGTCGACATCCCTCGACGGACGAACCTCATAGGCCCAGCGTGTGTCGCGCCGCCAGCCCTTGTTGACGAGTTGCTGCGCCGCGGAAGCAAGCGCATCCGGCACCGAGTTCCAGATGTCCTTCTTGCCGTCGCCGTCAAAATCGACCGCATGTTTGTAAAATTCCGAAGGGAGAAATTGCGTAAGCCCCATGGCACCGCCCCAGGAGCTGCGCATGTCGGCAAGTTTGACATGGCCCTCCTCCAGCATCTTGAACGCATAAAGGAGCTCCTGCCGGAACATGTCCTTGCGCCGGCCGTAATAGGCCTGCGTGGCAAGTACCGTGATGGCGCCCTTCGGCAGCTTGTAGCCCCCGAACGCGGTCTCACGGCCCCAGATGGCCAGGAGGATGTGCGGCGGAACGCCAAAACGTTGCTCGATCGCGGCCAGCGTCTGCCGATGCTGCGCGTCGAGTTTCTTGGCCTGATCGGCAAGCCGCGCTATCGTGGATTCCTTGATGTAATCGGCCGGCGTCTGCACGAACTCCGCCTGCCCGCGCGACGATTGATTCCCGCGCCCCGGAATTTCGAGATCCGGCAAGCTAAGGTCGGGCTCGACGCCATGGATCGAAGATGTAAATGTCTTGCGTGACACGCCCATCTGTTGCGCCTGCGGCCACAGGCTCTCGAGCCACTGCGAAAAGGTCGGATCCGGAGCCGCACGCGTCGGCACGACAACCCACATCAGGGCCAAAACACCCAAAGCGGCGGCCTGCAATCGGCGCACTGATCCCATCTGCATAACCCCTGTGTCCTGGCCCGGTGCTACCCGCGGCCACTTGGCGATTCTAACCACGTTAACGTTACCAAAGGACCAAAAAGCGCCGAAGGTATGGAAATGGCGCGGGAGCCGGTGTCCGTAGGATGGGTAGAGGTAAAACGCGCTCTTTCTTCGCGCGCTTTACCGAAACCCATCATCTCGCGGTGCCATGGAATGATGGGTTTCGCAAGAAAAGCGCGTAAAAAACGCGCTTTTCTTGGCTCTACCCATCCTACTTCATCGCCACGATGAACAGCCGTGGAAAGCGCAACAGCACCTTGCCGTCCTGGCAGGCCGGATAGGCCTTGGCGACGGCCGCCGTATAGGCGGCGAGAAAATCCTCCCGCGCTCCGCCTGCGAGCGCATCGACAAACGGCCGCAGCGCCGACCCCTTGAACCATTCGGTAATCGCCTCCGGCCCGGCCATCACGTGGTTGTAGACGATGTGCCATATGTCGAAGTGTTGGGCGAGCGGCCGCAACAAATTGTAATAATCCCGCGGCGTCGGCAGGTCGTCCCGTGCCGCTGCCTTGAGCGCAAGATTGGCCGCCCATGGACCGTGCCCGGCGACCTCACGCATGAGAGCGAGCGCCGGCTCATCGGTATTGTCCGGCATCTGCACGGCAAGCACGCCCTTTTCCGGCAGCGCATGCATCAGGCGCACAAAT
>DATGVJ010000107.1:0-7757 GCA_035300505.1 Xanthobacteraceae bacterium | reverse complement strand
AAAGCTGGGGAAAATCCCCAGCGCGGGACGAGAGACGAACATGACAGCAACGTCGAGATCGGAACCGGAAATACATGCTCGCGCCGAATCCGATTCATCACGGTCCCCGTCATTTTTTGACGGTCTTCTCGCTACCAGTTCTCTCATCGCGTATTGGCGCTCCTGAAGACACTCTGATTATTCCGCCAATCATGTGCCCACGACCTCGCGATTCTCCAGAAAATGCCGATGTTGTCCGTCAGTTGCCGGAATAATCCGGTTGCCGGAATTATGCCGCAAGTCATGAAGGCGCGGACCTCGTGTTCGGCCTGGCCCCCGCAATCCGAGTTGGCGGGCCAACTTCACGAAGATAACGTGAGTGGTGACCTTGTGAGGAGCGCGTCCGGTCGTGACAACGAACAGATCGTCACCGTCGCATCCGAGGCGGGTACGGATCGCTATATAGTCGTTCAAGGCCTGTCGCGTGCTTGCTTGGATCGGCAGCAGGCGGCTCTTGCCGAACTTGCCACACCGCACCACCAAGCCATCTTCGGTGAAATCGTTCCGCTGGAGGCCCAGCGCCTCCGAAATGCGAAGTCCCGTCGCGGCGAGAAGGCCGAACAGATGGTAGTAGGTGTGCGGCCTGATCGATCCTCTGGGAGGAAGATCGAGCGCCGCGTTCATAATCGCGCGTATCTGATGCAGCTCAAGAAGATGCGGTGCAGGCCGCGGTCGCTTGCCGCGGCCAAACGCACCGGCGGGCGGAACTTCATGCCGGGAGTCCTCGGCATTCATGAATACGCAGAAACGGCGCGCCGTGTCGTAGCATGATCGCGCTCTGATTGGCGACGATGCGGTTGAGCACCAATCGCGGATCCGGCTCACCAGCGTGAACCGGTCGTCATATGCCTCGGCGTAGCGGGCATAGAGATGGAGGGTCCGGCTCTGCTCACTGAAGTTAAGACCGAGGGCTTGGTAGACGGCGACATAGCGGGTTACATCGTTGCTCAGCATGACGCGTCTCCCGGCCAAGGCTGCGCGACCCGCATGAGCATGGGTATATCGACCTTCGCGTAGATGGCGGTGGTGCCTGGCGATCGATGCCTGAGCACCGTGCCGACCGACTCCAGGCTGGCGCCGGTCCGCAGCATGGCGGTCGCGAGCGAATGACGGAACATATGGGCACCGGTGGGGACTCCGGTGATCCCGCCTCGCGCGAGTACGCGGGAAACGATGCCGGCGATCTCCGCCGATGAGGCGAGCGGGGTGTGAGGCGCCAGGACACGCAGGAACAGGTACTCTTGCGCAGCGATCGGCCGGCCGTGCTCAATATAGGCGAGCACCGCGTCGCCAGCGTCTTGCGGTAATGGCAGGCTCGCCGCCCGCCGCCCCTTACCATGAACGTAGATCAGAGCGTTCGACCAATCGATATCGTCGAGCCGCAAGCGACGAATATCGCCGGCGCGAAGCCCGAGGCGTGCAAGAAGCAGGATTATGGCACGATCGCGAAGGCGGACCGGGGTCGCCGCCGCCTCGCATGACGCGATGATCCGCTCGATGGTCGCGGCGCTCGCGTACCGCGGCAGCGGAGCGAGATGGCGCCGCGCGACCGATGGGACCGCATGGTAGAGTTCAGGGCGACAATCTCCTCTTGCCACCAGGAAACGCAGATAGCTGCGCAGCACGGTCGCGGTCAGGCGCACGGACGAGCGAGAGCGGCTGGGTCCTTGGCTCAGCACCACGTTGCGGATTGCGACTGCGTCATAGGCGGCGCCGAGCGTCGGCAACCATCGGGACACCTCGGCGACGTATCTGGCGATCGTCTGATCGGTGACACCACAATGCTGTCGAAGCCACGTTGGATACGCTGATAGGTGAAGATCCTCGGATGGCGCCATGAAGGTAACCGGGATGGCGCTTTGCTCTCTCAGGAACGTGAGAAACCGATGCGCGCCACGCCGACGCTTGCCAGCGCCAGACTCCTGCAGTTTGGCGCCCTTGCGACAAAGGGAGCAGCGACAGGTGTGCCGAACGAAGCGCTCGACGATGGCGTCATCGACATCATCCCACCGGAGTCGCGAGAGCCGAAGCCATGCTGCAAAGTGCTCGGCGGCTGAATAATGGATGCGCCAAGCGCCGCGGCAAAAGCCCAAGGAGGTCAGGCGGTCGGCATAGAGCGACAAATAGGGGCGGACATCCTCGACGCCATCCGTGACGGGAATATCGCCGCGGTCTTCGAGGAAGCGGACGAACCGCCCCACACGGCCGAGATAGACCGGATTGCGAAGCTGCGCCGGACTATAACGCGGACAGCGGCATTGGTGCTTCGCGAACCGAGCGACGGTTGTAGCACCCACGCTGGCGAGCGGGAGGCGGCGACGATCGAGCCAGTGTAGGAAATGACGGGCGGCACTGCCGTAATTTACGAACGAAGCGGTACCGCGCAAGGGCTCGAGAAATGCGGTGACCGCATCGGTCGAAGAAGGCGCGTCGTCTGCAAGACGAGGTCGAAAGAGTAAATGGCGCGGGTTGAATATCATGTTGATCCCTCCGGGTTGTGGCAACCGAAGGGACCATAATTATGCGGAGCGGATCACGCGGCTTCGCGTTGGAAAGTGGGCTGCTCCACAGATTTGCGCGGCATAATCCGCTGCTCTGCATAATGAAGAGCGTTTTTAGCTCAGCGGCGCGGCCACGGCGGTGCGGTTGAACACAAGTGTGCGACCCGCGCTGGTGGGCTAAAAACGTGTTGGACTAAACCGCCGGGCACCGCAGCGCCACAGCTATGGGGATTGTAACGCGGCCAAGAGTTGCAAGGGACCGCAAACGCGGTCGCGAATGAAGACAGGAGACTTGAGCGGACGCGATGACGCATCGGAGGTACTGATCACGAGCAAAGAGCAACAGAATTGCCTTGGAAATGCGATGTGAAGCCTCACGGGGCGAAATTGTCCCGTTCGCGAGATCGCGCAGGTTTGGCCGAGACATGATGGTGAGTAGCCGTTGACGGTCATGAAGTGTCCATGATTGGCGCACGATTGGCGGCGCATTCGAAAGTTTCGATGACCACCATGGTGCCACAGCGACACAGCGGGCATGTCTTCAGGGAAACGCCCGTGAGTACCTCATATCGATCTCTGTAATCCATGCTGACTTTGCGGGTGGCCGTTGGCGGCGACATTTGCATGAGCTGCCGGCACAGAGCGAGCTTCTCTGCGCGGTAGCGATTGGCCAGGAAGCCGAAATACCGAATACGTTGAAACCCGTCGGGAAGTACGTGAAGCAGGAACCGACGGATGAATTCGTCAGCGCCAAGCGTCATCGTCTTTTGACGGTGGCCATTGCGATAATCTTTCCAGCGAAACTGAACCTTGCCGTCGTCGATATCGAGGAGGCGATTGTTGGAGATGGCGATGCGGTGCGTGTATCGTGCGACGTACTTGAGGACTTGTTCAGGTCCAGCGAAGGGGTGCTTCGCGTAAACCACCCAATCCTTCTTCTGGATAGGCGCGATGTGACGCAAGAAGGCGTCGCGCGTCCGAAGGGATTCCAGCGAGGAAAAGAACTGCAAGTCTCCGGCGTCGAAGGCCTTCCGGAGATAATCGAGAAACAGTCGACGAAACAGACGCGCCAACACGAGAACGGGCAAAAAGAACTTGCGCCGGCAGGAAATCCATCGTGTGCCATCCGGAGAAATGCCCCCACCCGGAACCACGCAATGCAGATGCGGATGGTGAAAAAGAGCCTGACCCCAAGTATGAAGCACCGCGAAGAATCCGATTTGCGCGCCCAAATGCTTGGGGTCAGCTGCGATGGTGCGCAACGTCTCGCTGGCGGCCCGGAACAGAATGCCGTAGACGATCTCCTTGTTTTGAAGGGCAATAGCTGCAATGGACTGCGGTATGGTGAAGACCACATAAAAATACTGGGTGTCGAGAAGTTCTGATCGACGGTCGTCCAACCACTGGGCACGAGCCAGTGATTGGCATTTTGGGCAGTGGCGATCACGACAACTATTGTAGCAGATGCGCTGGTGGTCACAGTGATCGCAGCGCTCGACATGACCACCAAGTGCCGCAGTTCGACACAATTCGATCGCGCTCATGACGCGACGCTGTGCAATGCATAGCGAGGCGCCATGGCTCTCACGATAGGCTGCACCGTAGCGGCGGAATATGTCCGCCACTTCCGGCCCCGAGCGGGCCATCGGTCCGAAACTCAGAAGTGTTTTGGCGGCGCCGGCTGTGGTTCGGCTGGAACTGGATGCGGCAAGAGGTCCAGAGGGCTGGACGTCGCGCAGACCTTGTTGGTCGCGATGCGCAAGTACTTGGCCGTGGTGGCGAGGCTGCGATGACCGAGGAGGAGCTGAATGGTCCGCAAGTCGGTACCTGATTCGAGGAGATGTACAGCGAATGCGTGCCGAAGCGAATGTGGGGTGACGGGTTTAGAGAGGCCGGACAACCGATGCGCCTTTTGGCAGGCTGCTTCTACGGCGTCCTTCGTGATTGGCCGATCATCGTGAATGCCAGGGAACAGCCACTCCTTCGGGCGAACGGCGATCCAGTAGCTGCGCAGGATCTCCAGCAGCATGGGCGACAGCATCACGTACCGATCTTTGCGACCTTTACCCTGCTCGACGCGAACAACCATACGGGCACTATCGATGGCGGCGGCCTTCAGCCGGACGGCCTCCGAAATGCGCAAGCCTGCCGCGTAGCAGGTGGTCAGGATCACCCGATGTTTGTTGCAATCCACGCAACTGAGGAAATGCACAACTTCTTCAGGGCTCAGGACGACGGGTAGCTTCTGCGGCTTTTTTGGAAGCGGGATGTCTTCTCCAAAGGTCCAGTCCTTCTTGAGCGTAATCCTGTAAAGGAACCGAAGCGCCGCGACAGCCGTATGGATTGAATTGGGGGCCAGCCTCTTCTCGTTCGTGAGGTAGATTTGATAAGTCCGGATGTGCTCGGGGGTCAGCGCATCCGGCGACATACGGAAGTAACGTGCAAACAGCGATACCTGTTGAAGATACGATGCCTGCGTATGCGGCGACAGATTCCGCACCTGCATGTCCTCAGTCATCCGTTGTCGAAGAACCGTCATGGGAAGCTCCTTTGCGATATGAAAGCGCTGCAAGCAGCGCCTCCAGCGTCTCGCAATCGAACTTCGTCGGGAATGCAGGAAGATCAGATGGTGGCACCGAAGCTTGCCACGAGTCGCCTACCGCGAAGCGGTGATGCGCCGGAGAGGGGCGGACGGCCTTGTATTAGCGAGGAAGCGGGGTAATGCCCGTGAGGTCATCGCCATTGGATCGGGTCAACCGGCAATGGGAGGAAGGCGGGTTGTGCGACGGATAGCGAATATGGCTCTGTTGAGCCATATTCGCTATCATCGCTGATCGTCGGCTCTCTGATTCCCCCGTTAAAGATGGACGACGCTATGCTCGACAATCCGGAGAAGACCGCCCGGCTGCTCGCCGCACTCAAGGCAGCTGCGCCATTTGACGTTGAACTGGCACCATCGTTGATCGAATATCTGCAAGCCCAGAATGTTGCCGATGCTGATCGGATGCACCACGTCGTCTGGGATTTGTCATATGCCGGTGACGAGGGCGGCATCATCTGCCATTTGTCTCGCTCGGAAGAAACAGGCAGAGCGCTTGTCGTCTCCCTCACACATGTGCGCGTGCCGCGCTCGATGCCACTTGCAGCGGCCGTTCTGGATTATCAGAAGCACCGAGTGAAGAAGCTCAAGAAGCAGGGCCGGAGGTAGCATAGAAATGGCGCACGCGATTATCCGAGGAAAGAATGGTCGCCGATATGAAGTGGAGTTTGACGACGCGCCGGTACGCGTCGAAGTTCATGCCAGTGAGGAGACCGTCGAGATTTTTGTGGAGGCAGATTTTGAAACGCACCCGGAAGAACGGCGACGTTTTGCGATAATCAACATCCCCCGCCACCTGTTCAGCGAGGCCACGGGTCGGACGGCGCGACGCACAGCGAAGGATCGTTAATGCCGCTGCCGCGCACTCTGTGCCGCTTCCTTCTTCAGGCCGCCGCCATCGCTGCCTACCGCGGAGCGGTTTAGTCCAATGCCGATTATGCGGAGCGGAGCATTATGCGGAGTGGTGTCGTCTGAGTGCAGGTTTTCTGAGGTTTCGGGACCGCCGCGCTCCGCATAATATCGTGAGAGAAGCCGCGGCGCCTCGCGCAGGGCGAGGCGCCGCAAGCTTGCGGGTCAGCGCGACCAGACCAGCGCGTAGCCGTCATCGACCGCGACGAGGTTGGCGTAGATCGGCGCTGAGAAGGACGGGTCGTCGAGCTTCACCGAATGATAGACGGTGTTCTCCTTGGAGGTCCGCTGCCGCGCGGCACCTATCTCGACGTTGCCGGCCATCACGCGCAAGCTCGGAGCCTTCTCGTTCTCGGACGGTTCGGCCGGAAGGAAGCGCGCCTTGATGTTGAGCGAGAGCGTCTTGATGGTGCCGCTGTAGGATCCATCTTCGGCGCGGGTGAAGGTGCCAATCTGAGCCATGGTGATCTCCTGTTGCTGTATCCAAGCCCGCGACCATCGCGGCCTTGATGGCGATCTTTGAGCGCCGCAACGACCGGCCCGCAGCCTTGGCCCGCAGCGAAGCGGAGGATGGCGGGCTGAGCGATCTTGTTGCCTCGCGAGGAATGCCGCCGCTTGGCGGCAGGGGAAGAAGATCGCGAACGAGCCATTGCGGGTAAAGGTCGGCGAGCGCAGCGAGCGTATTGTGGCGCGTGATCCGCCAGCAAAAGGCCGCTATGGTTTGGGCGGAAGCAGCCCCACAGGAGAGCATCGGCTCAAAGGCACATCACAACCGCGGCGATGACGGTGGCGTCACGGCAGCATTCCGCTCTCCCGGTGCAATTGGGCGCCATTAAGCCTCTCCCGTAAGAACGCGAAGAACCGGCCTATGCGCGCTGGCAGCAACAGCGAGAATGCGGCACGCGCAGGACAAAATGACGCCGCCGAGTGAGGTGCGCCGACTCGGTCCAAACAGCCCCGATCTTCTGTGGACAGACGGCCTTGTCGTGACGCCAAGCGCTCGGACCGTCGCAGAACGCCGCATGCTGTGGCCTCCAAGCAACAAAGGAGGCAATCATGTCGAAGCAGAAACGCAAGCATTGGAACAGTGTAGAGAGTCGGCTGCACTTTGCGAAACCATATGTCGATGGATTCGAGATCTGGCTTCAAGACCATGGATACACGCCTAGCACCATTGAAGAGAAGGTCAGACTACTCGCAGGTTGGACCGACTGGATGCATGCGGCAGGTTTTGCGTTCGACAATATTTTGGACGGGCTCACTGCATCCGCGACCGTCTTCACGGGGAAGAAGAGCCTCCGCGCATACGCCGGCGCAGGTCGACTGTTCATCCGCTATCTTCAAGATCGAGAAACCCTTCCCAGATCGGCACCACCGCCATCGCCGACAGAGATCTGGCCGCTCCTTGCGGCATTCCGGCGCTGGATGCGCGACCAGCGTGGTGTGGTCAACTCAACGCTCGATACCTATCAGTCGACCCTGGTCGATCTTCTCGAAGCGCTCGGCGACGATCCGACGACCTTTACTGCTCATGCAATCCGGGCCTTTGTCCTTGAACGTGCCAAGCCGCACAGCCGCGGGCGCGCTAAATCGATTGCCGCTGCAACACGGTCGTTTGTCCGCTTCCTGGTGGCGACTGGACAATGCCCGGTAGGACGCGATTATGCCGTCCCCGGCTTCGCCAACTGGCAATTGGCGTCGGTTCCGAG
>DATGVJ010000106.1:0-3401 GCA_035300505.1 Xanthobacteraceae bacterium | reverse complement strand
CGCCGCAAAGGCGCTTGACGACCTCGTCGAGACTGTCGCCGCGTATGGCTTTGAATATCGAATGGCCGCCGAGACGGCAGTTGCGGATGCCCGCACAACCATGCTGACGCTGGCGATAGGAACAACACTGGTCGGGATCATGCTTGCGATCAGTTTTTCCTACTCCATGAGCAAGCCGATTTTTGAGGCCATGCAGGTCGCCGAACGCGTGGCGGCCGGCAATTTCACCGACCAGATCGCCAGTCAACGGCCCGACGAACTTGGCCGCCTGCTGCGATCGCTCGATGCCATGCAATGCCATCTCAAGACGCGTGCCGATGAAGACCACGCCATGATGATGAAGCTGGACGCCGCACTCAACAACATGAAGCTTGGACTGTGCATGTTCGGCTCTGATAACCGCCTGATGCTCTGGAATGATCTTTATCTGAAGATGTACCGGATTTCACCGGAACGGATATTCGTGGGCTGCACCCATGAAGAGATGCTCGAGGCCCGCGAAGTCGCGGGAACAGTTTACCGGGACCTCGGGCAATATGGCGCAAAGCTGCAGACGGCGGTTGAAACGCGTTCTCCCGACAGTTTTACCGCGGAGCTGGTCGACGGCCGGATCGTCAACGTTGCCTACCAGCCGATTGAAAATGGCGGATGGGTCTCAACGCATGAGGACATCACCGAGCGCACGCAGAGTGAAGCCCGCATCGCGCACCTGGCCTTTCACGATCCGCTCACCGAATTGCCCAACCGAGCTGCGTTCGGCAATTACCTTGCGAAGACATTCCAGAGCGCATCTACGGGCAACGAAACACTTGCGCTGCTTTGCATCGACCTCGATCGATTTAAGGAAATCAACGATATGTACGGTCATTCGGTGGGTGATCGCTTTCTCAACGAGATCGGACGCAGGCTTACGCTGGCTTGCGACGGAGCGTTCCTTGCACGGCTCGGCGGCGACGAGTTCACGATCGTGTTGTCAGGCGGGACACAACCGGCCGCGGCAAACGAGCTTTGTCAGAGATTGTTGTCGGTCGTTGACGCGCCCGTTCGCATCGACGACTACGATGTCGACGGAAGCTTCACCGTCGGGGTCAGCATTTTTCCGCAGCACGGTTCGGACATAGATACCCTGGTCGCGAATGCAGAAGCCGCACTTTATCGTGCGAAGACAGAACAGCGCGGAACGATTCGCTTCTTTGAACCTGCGATGGACCGGCATACCCGGGAAAAAAGAGCTCTTCAGCAAGAAATTGCTGTCGCCACGGAGCGCAACGAACTGGAATTGTATTTTCAGCCGCAGGCCATTGCCGGGGGCGAGGTATTCGGGTTCGAGGTCCTGGTGCGCTGGCGACACCCCGTGCGGGGCATGGTGTCTCCCGGGATATTCATTCCACTGGCGGAAGAGACCGGCTTGATCGGACAGATCGACGAATGGGTGTTGCGCGAGGCCTGCCGGGAAGCGGCCTCGTGGGCCAATCCGCTTTCGATCGCAGTTAATCTGTCGCCGGTCGATTTTCGCCGCGGCGACATTCCAAAGATGATTCTTTCGGTGCTGCTCGAAACCGGCCTGAACCCGCAGCGCCTTGAAATCGAAATCACCGAGGGCGTGCTGATCGATGATTTCGAGCGCGCCATCGCCATCCTGCGCAAGATCAAGAACCTGGGCGTTCGCGTCGCCATGGACGATTTCGGCACCGGATATTCCTCGCTGTCATATCTCCAGGCGTTCCCGTTCGACAAAATCAAGATTGACCAGACCTTCATCGCAAAAATCGGAACGAATAATCAGGCGACCGCGATCATCCACGCCATTGTGGGGTTAGGCCGCGCCCTGGCGCTGCCCGTCATTGCCGAAGGTGTCGAGACCGAAGAACAACTCGCCTTCCTGGTGACGGAAGGATGCGACGAGGTTCAGGGGTATTTTATCGGACGGCCACAGCCGATCGCTCACTACCGGCACTTGTTAACGGGATTGGCCGGCAGCTCCGAAAATACGGCGATTGCCAGCTAAATAATAACTCGCAAACCACGCTTCACGGCTCAGCGGCAATCCGAACTTCGGCAATTGCCGGTCGAGGACCAAGTTGGACCAATCACGCTATTCGGGGACTGACTTGCAGCCATCTATCGTTGCGCTACCGCCATGACGCGGCTTTCCGCGGCGTCGCGCGAAGACCTCATCAAGCCTGTGTCGTGCAACAAACAAATTCCGGCAACTTGCCTACGGCCGCCTTTGATGGGCTGGAGCCTGATCCGAAAAAGCAAGCCCTCGGGCCACGACCCGATGGATGGAAACCGGTTTTCCCTCGGGACGAACGCAAAGCGTTTGCCCGGAGTTCATGCTCAAGGAAAGAGATGAGATGTTGATCCGATTCAATTTAATCGGACCATGATCCAGCCCCGGGCATCACGCGGGCTCGGTTCGCGCCTTCGTCCCGGGCCACGACGAATCCTGACTCCGGTGTCCCGTCGAGATCCGGAAGCCCGCATGCGCCACCGCGCCCCGGTCTCGCGATTGCTTATCGTGCTGAGCCGGCAGCTTCTGCTGCGGCGCGCTGCATGCTCGATGACATCTCGCTCGTTACGGTGCTCTGCTCCTCGACCGCAGCGGCGGTTGATGTCACATACTCACTGACTTCCTGGATCGACTGCTTGATCGCCGTGAGCGCACTGACCACGTCAGCCGAAATGCCGTTGAGGTTTCCGATTTCTTGCCCGATCTTGTCGGTCGCCTGCTTGGCTTGATTGGCGAGATTCTTCACCTCGGAAGCAACAACTGCAAACCCCCTGCCGGCTTCGCCAGCGCGTGCGGACTCAATGGTGGCGTTAAGCGCCAGCAGATTGATCTGGCCGGTAATATTTCCGATCAACTCAACGATGCCGCCCATCGATTCGCTCGCTGCGCTCAGACGTTGCGCCTGTTGATCCGCCGCATCAACCCTGACAACCGCCTCCGACGCTGTTTGCCTGGACTTGGTCATCGTCTCGGAGATTTCGCGCACCGAGGCGTTCAACTCCTCAGCGCCTGCCGCCACCGTCTCCATCATGCCGCGCACGCTTTCGGCCCTCTTGCGGGCAATCACCTGAGCGGTGGTGTCTGCCGCGTATTTGACGACCTTGAAGGGCTTGCCGTTCAGATCGAGGATCGGGTTGTAGGATGCCTGAATCCAGATCTCCTTGCCGCCCTTGCCGATGCGTTTGAATTCTCCCGCCTGGTACAGACCGGCGTTCAGATTTGCCCAAAATTCGCGATAGGCTGCGCCGTCACGTTCCGAAGCTTCGACAAACATGCTGTGACGCTTGCCCTGGATTTCGCCAAGCGAATAGCCCAGCGCATTCAGGAAGTTTTCGTTCGCCGTGAGGATGGAGCCATCCATGTTGAACTCGATCACCGCCTGCGATTT
>DATGVJ010000105.1:0-4926 GCA_035300505.1 Xanthobacteraceae bacterium | reverse complement strand
CTGACCAATTCATTGCCATGGCACCGGGCCAATTTCAGCATCTTTTACGACGGCCCGGCTGACACTTGGGCTGGTGGTTTGGACGTTGGTGCCGTAGTTCACTGGACCGGCCAATTTGAAGACGACAATTTCGACCTTACTTTAGCAAGTAAGCCTCAAGAGCCCAGAAGCGGTGCCCTTCCTAACCGCGCGCGCAAGGTCGCCGCATGGACCACGCTGGACTTGATCTTGAACTACACCTTTAACCTTCCACCGCCCGCTGCGGCTGAAGTGCCTGGCTTTGCCAAGGACGGGGGCAAAAACGTGAAGACGCACGACGGCAAAGAGAAGAATGTTGTCCCAATATCTACGACCGAGTACGGCTGCAGCAACTGGAAATGGTGGCTTAACAACACAACGCTCACGCTTGGTATGCAGAACGTGACGGATGAAGACCCACCGTTTGTGGCTGGCAACTTCGAGAACGGCTACGACGAGTCGTTAGCAACCATCAAAGGCCGGTTCTGGTACGTCGGGCTAAAGAAGCGATTCTAGTTCTCTCCGTTAGTTAGGTTAACGAAGAGGCAGCCCTGATGTTTTCGGGACTGCCTATTTATTCTACTCCTCTTGCTTCAATCACACCAAAGGCTGGCTCTGGCTGTTACCGTGTGCTCGTTTGAAAGACCGTGCGCGCTGCGTTCAAGTATTGCAGTGTGTTCTGCTTCTCTTGCGGGTTGTTGTAGTCGCTCCGCGCCGTTGCCCCAGCGATCACGCGATCGAGCCAGCTGACAAAATAGGCGGCGTCCGCTGGCGAGCGGGGCAGCTTTTGATCAACTGTTACGTAGATTGGGCTCGTGCTGGCATAAGGATAGATGTCCTGGATCTTCGGGTTTGAGTGATCGTTCCAGGCGCGCAGGACCAACCAACCGCTGGCCGGAATCTCAACCCTTTCACTGACATCGGCTTGTGTGCGCGCCCCATTAAGATGATGACTGGCGATAACACGGCCGTTGAAGATCAACTCGAAGTGATCGATCGGCACGATGGACCGCAGAGATACGTGGTACGGCAGTGTCGTCGGCTTGATCAGTGTAATGTCATCCCCCGGATGTTTGCCATCGATCTCCAAACCCAGTAAGGGGCCGTTAGTGACGAAGGTCCGACCCTGTTTCAGACCCGAATGCAACTTTTCTGGGGTGGTCTCGCCGACAATGGCGATGAATACCCGATTCATGCCCACCGGACCGCGTAACGAAGCGTAGTTCGCCATCGCGTCGGTGCCTGCGCCGGCTGGGATACGAAAACCAAGATTGAGCAGGCGATACCATATGTCGGCGGTGGAACGGTGATCGGAGAAACCGACGAGCTCATAATAATCTGCGTTGCCGAGGGCAACATCGGCCGGCAAGCCATTACTAAGTTCCGGATCCTTGTCGGGGTTGACTGGGGCATCAAAGGGATGCGCATAGCCGACCAAACCATGCTGCGCGTGGGCCAGGCCAGCGATCACACCATTGTGCGGATAGGGACTGGCCAAAGCCGATTCCCGATAAGCGGCAAAATCCGGGGTCAGGAAATGATCATCCAGATCGAGCAGACCTAGATGTCCCCAGTAGCTGCTATGAAATTCCTGTGCTTGCATCAGTAGCACGTCGTCTTTACGCAGCGGCCGGGTAGTGAACTGCGCGATATCGGGAATGCGTTCTTCCTTATTGACGATCAGGTTGTAGACGGCGTCTAGATGTTCGGCACGTGCCTGTTCGATCAGATTTAACGGAGTGTTGTGATAGTGTCCGCCATAATTCATGTGCACATGCAGGTCCGCGCTAGCGAAGTGGCCATATTGCGCCGGTAACCGCAGCGGCTTGAGCGCGATTGTCATCGTATTGCCGTCTTTCGTGATGCCGACTCGCCGTTCCGCGATGGCGTAGTCGAGGCCATGAGAGACCTGCAACTGCCCATCGCCAGTCGGTAGGATCACGGTGCATTCACCCGGGCAGTGGAAGTAATGGTTTTCGAACGGTTGCAGGCTGCGATCAAAACCGTCGTCGGCATGCATCCAGGCGTTGTCGGGCGCGTAAGCGCGACCATCGGCAGCAATCACACTCACTCGGGCCGGCACTTTTTGGCCATGCTCGTCACGCACACTCAACTGGAGGCGACCGACCTCTTTTAGGTAATGCCGTTGCGCTGCAGTGATGCGAGTCCGCGCGCCGCCGAGGACTTCCTGGATCCAGAGCGAGGTATTGCCGTCCTCGTTACTGATATAACCAATCCGAGTGCCGTCTGGCGAAAAGCGCGCTTGAGTCCTATCGAAGTCACCGAAGGTCAATGGGAACGGTGCGGCACCCTGCATGGTCGTCAGCCAGAGCTGTTGCCACTGGCGACCGTGATAACTGCTGAACAGAACCCGCCTGCCATCCGGTGCGACTTGCGGTTGCGTGCGCCACGCTGTTTCTTCACTAAAGATTTTTTTCAGATCTTGTGGCGCGTTCACAGCCACGCACCAGATATCACCTGTTCCATAAGCGACTTCCCGATTCGAGACGAACAACAGGCGTTGACCATCGGGAGTCCAAGAAGGATTGATGGCGTGGTCGGTTGTGGCGTAGTAATAGCGATAGACGTTGCTGGTGTGTTCAGGCACCAAACGTCTCGCGCCGCTCAACCGATCGTCAGCAACCTCTGCGAGATAGAGATTGAAATGGCCACTGTCAGCGGTGGAAACGAAAGCGATCTGGTGGTCATTCGGCGAATAGCGCGGTTCGAGATTGATATCGCCATGCGAGGTTAGCGCGACTTCCGTGCCGGTTTGCAGATCGAGCTGCCACAACTCGATGGCGTCCTTCTGGTAGCGGGTGAATATAATATGTCGACCATCATGTGACCAATCCGGCTGGTAGTCGTAGCCGCCTGCGTGGGTAAGTTCACGCGCCTGATCGTCACCGATAGTCTGGCGCCACAGCGAGCCACCCATACTATAAACAAGCTCCTTGCCATCGGGCGAAAAGGTTAATGCCGATGGGCCGCTCGTTAGCTGCGGCAGATACATCTCGCGGTAGTAATAATTGTGCGGCAACTGGATTTGCGCCGCTACAGGCTTGCGCTCCGCCAGCGCCGAGAAGGAAGAGAGTAACAACAGGCCAGCCAGCAGAATCTTGGGCTGGCGCATTGTCATTCCCATTATTGAGCCATTGCTTCGACCAGGGCAGCCTCTAGCAAAGTCATTGCCTCGTCTACCTCCGCCACCGACACCATCAGCGGCGGCATGAAGCGCACTGTACTCTGCCCACAAGAGAGCAAGAGCAGGCCTCGATGAAATGCGCGCGTGATCACGGTATGACACGAAAATTTGCAAGGGTTGCGGCTGGCTCGATCGCTAACCAGCTCCATGCCGATCATTAGTCCTTTGCCGCGAACTTCTCCGATCACTTGGTGCCGCGACTGCAATTCGCGCAAGCGGTCCATAAAATAAGCGCCTACTTTCTCGGCATTAGCCGCGTACTCGCGTTCGATCAGGTCGAGTGTCACCAACGCGGCGGCGCAACAAAGCGGATTTCCACCGTAAGTGTTCGCATGCGCGCCAGACTTCCATTGTTGCATGATGCTTTTCTTAGCTACTACCAGACCGATCGGCAGGCCCGAGCCCAGGCCCTTGGCCAGCGTCATGATATCCGGCTGCACGTTCCAGTGCTGGCAGGCAAACATTTTGCCGGTGCGCCCTATGCCTGATTGCACTTCATCGAAAATCAACAGAATGCCGTGGCGATTGCAGAGTTGGCGCAAGCCCGCCAGAAATCCATCGGGCGGTACCAGGTAGCCGCCTTCGCCCTGAATCGGCTCGACCAGGATGGCGGCGACTTCGCTGGCTGGCACGTTGCTGACGAACAAGCCGTTCTCTATATAGTTAAGGACGGCCTGACCTTGATCCTCGCCCGCGAACAGCGGTCGGTAAGTATTCGGAAACGGCACGTGGGTGACACCCGGCATGGTCGCGCAACCTTGCTGTTGGGTTTGCTTACTGGCAGTGAAAGCCAGCGAACCCATCGTGCGCCCGTGGAAACCACCGAGAAAGCCGATGAATCGCGAGCGTCCACTGACATAGCGCGCCAGTTTCAATGCGCCTTCTACCGCTTCGGTGCCGGACTGGCAGAAAAAACTCTGCACCGGCTCCCCCATCGGTGCCAGTGCATTGATCTTTTCGGCGAGGGCGACTTGCCCTTCGTGCCAGTAATCAGAAGAAATGTGCAGAAACCGATCTGCAGCGTCTTTGATCGCCTGAACCACCTGCGGGTGTGAATGGCCCGTGCTGCAGACGGCAATGCCTGCGGCAAAATCCAGGAACCGATTGCCGTCAACGTCCCAGACTTCGACACCGCGACCATGCGACATCACGAACGGGTGCTCGCGCGGATACGAAGGCGACACTACCTCGGCATCGCGCGCAAGGAGTGCCCGCGCTTTGGGTCCGGGCAATTCAGTGCGGATAGCGGGATGCCTATCGGAATTTTTGTTCATGCGGTTGACCTCGCTTGCTCGAACAACACCGGCGGAATTTTCGTTAATCGATGTGCATAACTTGCGTGCGCGATTTCGGTTCTCTTATGCAGGTCG
This sequence comes from Xanthobacteraceae bacterium, assembly GCA_035300505.1. Lineage (GTDB taxonomy): Bacteria > Pseudomonadota > Alphaproteobacteria > Rhizobiales > Xanthobacteraceae > VAZQ01. The sequence goes on along the minus strand of DATGVJ010000105.1, from coordinate 333 downwards.
CGAAGAACCCGCAGCTCGTCCGCGGTCGGCGGTGCAACAATGTCGATGGTGTCGGCAACGGTTAGTGGCCAGCCTGTTGCCTCACGGATCTTGTCTACGCTGACGTTCTCATAGCGGGCTACTAGTGTTAGCTCCTGCGACCCGGCCGCTGGCTTGAACACACCCAAATCGGTGATCACCACTTGCGGTCCCGCACCGGGGATGGCGCGCCGTGCTCGCTCGCCATTTCCATTCAGGAAGCCTGCGCTCGTGCAAAAATCGAGCTTCGCGACAAAACTGCGCGGTGATTGTTTCAGCACGACAAAAATTTGTTTGGCATGATGGGCAATTTCA
>DATGVJ010000104.1:0-35691 GCA_035300505.1 Xanthobacteraceae bacterium | reverse complement strand
GATGGCTTCGCGGGAGAAGCCCCCGGTTATCGCTATGCGGAAGAATTCGCAGCGCTCGTGGCCCCTTTGGCCAAAGCGGCGGCGCGCAATGCGGACATTGCGCTCGGTGGCTATGCGGATTTCTAGGGCACGGACCCGTGGGTTATTCCGCGGCGACGCCGCGTAGCGCTGCCCGCGCGGCCGCGCGCGCGACCAGCCCTTCGGATTTCGCGTCATCGAGGAACGCGCGCATGTAAACGAATCCCGCATTGCGGCCATTCGGGATCGCCATCGCGAGATGCTCGAGCCCCCATCGCCCGTCGAGCACACGCGTGCCGGGCACGGCATCGGACATTTCGAACAGGTCGGCCTTGTTGGTCGCATACGCGTCGATTTTGTGCTGCGCCAGCATTTCGATCCCGTCCTTCAGCGTCGCGGCCGGCACCACGGTGGCGTTCTTCAATTCGCGCGCAAGCGCGCCGTTCATAGTGCCGCCGTGGGTCACGCCGACCCGCACGCCGGGCCGGTCGACGTCGGCGAGGGTGGTGACCGGCGAACCCGCAGCGGCCAGGAATCCGAGCTCGATGCGCAACAGCGGCGGCGACCACGCGAATCGATCCGCGCGCGCCGGTGTCGCATTGGCGATCGTCATATCGACCTGTCCGACTTTGAGTGCCTCGTAAATTTCCCCAGGCCTGCGGAATTCGACCTGCTCGTACGCGACGCCCAGCCGCATCGCGAGTGCTTTGCCGAGTTCGACTGCAATACCTTTCATTTCGCCCGACACGGGATCGCGAACCATCGAAAACGGGCTGCCGGGATAAACGCCAACGCGAAGCTTGCCCGAGGGCGCGAGCGCCTGCCGTATTTCCGGCGTTGGCGCGGTGGTAAGTTGCTCGTTGAGCATCTTTTCTTGGGTGATGGCGCTGCCTGAAATTACCGCAAGTCCCAACACGGTGAGCGCAAAGGCACCGAGAATGAAACGACGATTCATTGTAGTCCTCCCGGAATTTTCCCTATCGCACATATCCGGCCTGCTTGAACCAGTTGATCGCATCCGCAATGGCGTCCTGGTGGGGCCGTGAAGAGTATCCAAGCTCGCGCCTGGCCTTCGCGTCATCGAAATACATGTGGTGGCGCGCCATCTTCAACCCGTCGCGGGTTGCGAAAGGCTGCGACCCGGTGAGGCTGGCCCACCATTCGGCGGCGTATGCGACCGGATAAAGCGGGGCGATCGGCAGTCGCAGCCATGGTCGACGCCGGCCCGCCTGGGCGGCGATGGTTGTGAGCATGTCGCTTAAACGAACGTTCTCCCCGCCGAGAATGTAGCGTTCGCCAATCCTGCCAGTCCGCAGCGCCGCCAAATGCCCTTGGGCCACGTCGTCGACATGTACCAGATTGAGGCCCGTTTCAACGTAACCCGGCATTCGCCCAGATGCGCACTCCACGATGATCCGCCCGGTGGGGGTCGGTTTCACGTCACGCGGGCCAATCGGCGTCGAGGGATTGACGATCACGGCGGGAAGGCGTTGGCGCGCGATCATGTCATGCACCAGGAGTTCGGCGAGAACCTTGCTCTTCTTGTAGGCGCCTATGGCTTTTTCTTCGGGCAGCGAACAGCTTTCATCGGCAAGCACGCCGTCTCGGAGCGCGAGTACCGCAACGCTGCTGGTATAGACGATCCGCTCGACTCCGGCAGTGAGCGCCGCGTCCATGACGTTGCGCGTTCCCTCCAGATTGGATCGCATGATTTCACCGGGGTCGCGCGACCAAAGCCGGTAGTCGGCAGCGGTATGAAAGAGATAACGCACGCCCTGCAATGCCGGATCGAGCGAAGCACGATCGCAGAGGTCGCCAATGGTGATCTCGTCGGCAGGCGAAAGATTGGTCCGCGGGCTCGACACGCGTGCAAGCACGCGGACCCTGTAACCCGCCGCGCGCGCAGCATTTGCGATGGCCGAACCGACGAAGCCGGTCGCTCCAGTCACGAGAACACTATCGGCTTTGTGGTCGGCAGATTCGTTCATGTCATACGCTCAAAAACGCACCGTCGCGCTCAAGTCCCCATACTGTCTATGCTCCCCCGCGAAGGGGCAAGGCAATCTTGCGGTTCACGCCGCAATCGTTCCACACTTTCGCCCGTTGCCTCCCCGGCACAGTGCCTGTTACACAGCGCTCCATGAACGATACCGCCCGGGACTACAGCGAAACGCTTTTTCTGCCCAAGACCGATTTCCCCATGCGCGCGGGCCTGCCCCAGAAGGAGCCCGAAATCCTCAAGCGCTGGGAGGAGATCGGGCTGTACCGGCAACTGCGCGAACAGGCCAAAGGCCGCGTCAAGTTCGTCCTGCACGACGGTCCGCCCTACGCCAACGGCAACATCCATATCGGGCATGCGCTCAACAAAATTCTCAAGGATGTGGTGACGCGCAGCCAGCAGATGCTCGGCTTTGATTCCAATTACGTGCCCGGCTGGGATTGCCACGGCCTGCCGATCGAATGGAAGATCGAAGAAGAGAACTACCGCTCCAAGGGCAAGAGCAAGCCGGACCTTTCGAACCCGGACGCCATGATCGCGTTCCGCAAGGAATGCCGCGCTTATGCCGAGCACTGGCTCAACGTTCAGCGCGAGGAATTCAAGCGCCTCGGGGTTGAGGGTGACTGGGCGCATCCCTACACGACCATGGATTTCGCCGCCGAGGCGCAGATCGCGCGCGAACTCATGGGTTTTGCGCAGAACGGCACGCTCTACCGCGGATCGAAGCCCGTGATGTGGTCGGTGGTCGAAAAGACGGCGCTGGCCGAAGCGGAAGTCGAATACGAAGACTATGTTTCGGATCAGGTCTGGGTGAAGTTCCCGGTTCGCGAAACCGCACACCAGGATTTTGAGCACGATCTCAAAGGCGCATGCGTCGTGATCTGGACCACGACACCGTGGACGCTGCCCGGCAACCGCGCCATCGCCTTCTCTCCGAAGATCCCATACGGTCTCTACAAGGTCACCGACGCGGCGCCCGGGAACTGGGCAAAGTTCGGCGACCTCTTCATCCTGTCGCAGAACCTCGCCGGCGAGGTGTTCAAACAGGCGAAAGTTACCGCCTACGACAAGATTGCCGAACTGCCGACACAGGTGCTCGCCGGATTGGTGTGCGATCACCCGCTTAAAGCTCTCGGCTATGACTTTCAGGTACCATTGCTGGACGGCGATCACGTCACCGACGACACCGGCACGGGCTTCGTTCACACCGCACCGGGCCATGGCCGCGACGACTTCGAGATCTGGACCGCCAGTGCGGCGAAGCTCATGAGCCGCGGTATCAACACGGTCATCCCCTATACGGTCGATGCCGGCGGACGCTTCACCGAGCAGGTGCCGGGATTTGCCGGCAAGCGCGTGCTCACCGACAAGGGCGAAAAAGGCGACGCCAACGAAGCCGTCATCAAGGCGCTGGCGGAGGCCGGCATGATCATCGGCCGTGGGCGGCTCAAGCATCAATATCCGCATTCCTGGCGCTCGAAAAAGCCGGTGATCTTCCGCAATACCCCTCAGTGGTTCATTGCGATGGACAAGCCCATAGCCGGCGGAAGGGCCGGAGCCGGCCAAAAAAATGCCGGAGCCGGCGGAAGGGCCGGCACAGACGCGGCGGCCGTTTCCAGGAGGAACTCCGAAGATACGCTGCGCGATCGAGCAATGACCGCCATCAGCGCCACCCGCTGGGTGCCGGCGCAGGGCGAGAACCGGATCAACGGCATGATCGCCAGCAAGCCCGACTGGGTGATCTCGCGCCAGCGCGCCTGGGGCGTGCCGATCACGGTTTTCGTTCGTGACAAGGGCGACGGCTCCGTCGACATCCTCAACGATGCGCAGGTCAATGCGCGCATCGCCGAAGCCTTCGCACAGGAAGGCGCCGATGTCTGGTACCAGGCCGGCGCGCGCGAGCGCTTCCTCGGCACGCTCGCCAATGAAGAGTGGACCAAGGTCGACGACATTCTCGATGTCTGGTTCGATTCAGGCTCGACACATGCCTTCGTGCTTGAAGACCCGGCGCACTTTCCGAGCCTCGCCGGCATCCGCCGGAAGCTTAGCGGTGGCAATGACACCGTGATGTATCTGGAAGGCTCCGACCAGCACCGCGGCTGGTTCCAATCCTCGCTCCTGGAGAGCTGCGGCACGCGTGGATCGGCACCCTTTGACGTCGTTCTGACCCACGGCTTCGTGCTCGACGAAGCAGGACGTAAGATGTCGAAGTCGCTTGGCAATACGACGGCCCCACAAGACGTGATCAAGCAGTCGGGCGCCGACGTGTTGCGGCTCTGGGTATGCGCGTCCGATTATGCCGACGACCTGCGCATCGGGAAGGAAATTCTCAAGAACACGGTCGAGACGTACCGCAAGCTCCGCAACACGCTGCGCTGGATGCTCGGTTCGCTCGCCCATTTCCAGGAGAGCGACAAGGTCACACGCGCCCGGATGCCCGAGCTTGAACGGCTAATGATGCATCGTCTTGCCGAACTCGATGCGGTCGTCCATACGGCCTACGCGGACTTCGACTACAAGCGGATCATTGCCAGCCTCACCGCCTTCATGAACACCGATTTGTCCGCATTCTACGTCGACGTCCGCAAGGACACGCTGTACTGCGACCCGATCTCCTCAACGGCGCGCAAGGCATCGCTCACCATGATCGACACTTTGTGCGATGCGCTGCTCAAGTGGCTGGCACCGATCCTTCCCTTCACATGCGAGGAAGCCTGGCTTGCACGCCATCCCGGGACCACGTCATCGGTCCACCTCAGCTGTTTCCCCGAGGGCCTTGCGTCCTGGCGCGACGACGCCCTCGCCGAGAAGTGGCGCAAGGTACGCATGGTCCGACGTGTGGTCACCGGCGCGCTCGAAATCGAACGGGCGGGGAAGCGCATCGGCTCCTCGCTGGAGGCTGCCCCCGTCGTCCATTTGACGGACCCAGACCTGCGTGCGGCGCTTGATGGCGTCGATCTTGCCGAAGTGGCGCTCACTTCGGCCATAACGGTCACCGAAAGCCAAGGTCCGGCCAGCGCCTTCCGGCTCGACGATGCGGCGGGTGTTGCCGTCGAGGTCCGCCTCGCCGAGGGCCGTAAATGTGCCCGATGCTGGAAAATCCTGCCCACCGTCGGATCCGACCCGGCCCATCCCGACCTATCACCGCGCGATGTGCAAGCTTTGCGCGAATGGGAAGCTGCACGCGGCCAGACTTAAGGTCACCAGATGTTTTGGGGATCCCTCACGCGATTGGGCCTTGTGGTCGCTTTAGCAGGTGCCGCAATCGACCAGGCCTCGAAGCTTTGGCTCATCTACGTCTTCGACCTCGCGGCCCGCGCGCCTGTTCGGCTGACGCCCTTCCTGGACCTTGTCCTGGTGTGGAACAAGGGGATCAGCTACGGCCTGTTCCCACAGGAAGGTCCGGTCGGGAAATGGGTGCTGTTAACCCTCAAAATCGTCGCGGTCGTGCTGCTTTTGGTTTGGCTCGCCCGCACGCATACACGACTTACCGCCGTTTCGCTCGGCCTGATCATCGGCGGCGCCGTCGGCAATGCGGTCGACCGGCTGGCCCACGGGGCAGTGGCCGACTTTGTGCTTTTCCACATCACCACGGAATCCTTCCATTTCAGCTGGTATGTTTTCAACCTTGCGGACGCCGCTATCGTTGCCGGCGTCATCGGACTGTTGTATGATTCCTATGTGGGGGATGGCGCCGTAAAAGCGCCCTGATTCTCGCGTATTGTTCACGTCCTTCCGGTTGTGGGGTACGCCGACGATAGGGCTTTCCAAGGGGGAACCACCATGTTTGAAGGTCGCATGCTTTACGCTCAGTGGAAAACACAAAAAATGCAAGCCAGATCAACTGCCTGGTCAATTTCCTGCGCGGTAATTCTGGGGGGCGCGGTGGTGCTCGGCGTCGCCCCTGGCGTCGCCCGTGCGCAGGACGACGATGAAAAAAACAGCATTTGGAACCTCGACAAGCGGCTCTTCGATGGCTTCGTCAAAGGCCTTGGCCTGCAAAGAGGCGATTCCGTCGGCCTTGATTATCGCGAACGATCCCCGTTGGTGGTGCCACCGACACGTGATCTGCCGCCGCCGGAAGCCCAGAGCGGCACCCGCGCCGCGGGTTGGCCCGTCGATCCGGACGCTAAGCGCCGGGTGGAACGAAGCGGCTCAAAGAAAAAACTCGATGCCCGCGGCTTTGATGACGACTACCGAGGCCGGGCTCTCACACCCAGTGAACTCAATCCTCCCGGGACGGCCCGCGGCCGCACCGCGGACAGCAAGCCTGCGGGAAGCGCCAGCCCCGAAGGCACGAACATGCGCCCCTCGGAACTCGGTTACATGGGCGGGCTATTCAGCTGGAGCGGATTTGGCTTTGGCGGCCAGAAGGAAGAAGTTGGTACCTTTACCAAGGAGCCGCCGCGATCGGCCCTGACGGTGCCGCCTGTGGGTTATCAGACGCCCTCACCCGAGCAGCCCTACGGAGTGAGCAAGGAGAAGGTGCAAAGGACCGTCACTCCGCTTGATCCGGCGGTTGGCAGACTCTGATTGCGCACTCGCGCATCAATTGCGAAGTTTGAATCATATCGCGGCACCTGCATTTTGCGAACTTCGAAGTCAGTGCGAACTTCGGAATCCAGGCGCATTACTAACTTATTGTTAATACTGCAGCTCTTGAATTCGAAGTCCCTGAGCGTATTGTCGCGATATGACAGGACCTTCCGATCCACTCCAGTGGTCCGCTTGTAAAGCCGCCGCGATTTGCAAAGCCGCCGCGATAATTCGGGCTGTGGGAGTTGGCGTTTTTCCGGTATGGTCACCACCCAACGGCTGGCGAACCGGCCGCAACATCCCATGAGGCCTGCCTTGTTGCATCACATCAAGCGCCCGTTTGTCTTTCTTCCCGCAATCGTAACTTTCGCCGCCATCGTGGCCATTGTTCCGGTTTCAAGCCACGCCCAAAATTCAAGCCAGGAATCGAACTCGACGAAAGTCTCGCACTTCAAGCTCGCCAATGAGCTCGAAGTTGTCGTCATTCCGGACCACCGCACTCCGGTCGTGACCCATATGGTCTGGTACAGGGTCGGCGCCGCCGACGAGACATCTGGCAAAACCGGCCTCGCCCATTTTCTTGAACACCTTCTGTTCAAGGGCACGAACAAGAATCCGCAAGGGCTGTTCTCGCAGACGGTCGCCACCATCGGCGGGCAGGAAAACGCCTTCACGTCCGCGGATTACACCGGCTACTTCCAACGCACCGCACGCGAACACCTCAAGACCCTCATGGAGTTCGAATCCGATCGCATGACCGGTCTCGTCTTGACCGACGACGTGGTACGCCCCGAACTCGCGGTGGTGTTGGAAGAGCAGAACATGCGGATCGCCAACAATCCGGCAGCCCGCCTCGAAGTCCAGATGGATGCCTCGCTTTTCCTCAATCATCCCTATGGCCGGCCGATCATCGGCTGGCGCCAGGAGATCGAGGGTCTTACGAGCGCCGACGCGCTCGCGTTTTACAAGCGTTTCTACACGCCCAACAACGCGATCCTGGTCGTCGCCGGCGACGTGACGGCCGAAGAAGTCAAGATCCTCGCCGAAGAAACTTACGGAAAGGTCGAGATCCAGACGCAGGTCGCCGCGCGGCAGCGCCCGCAGGAGCCGGTGCAGGAAGCGCCGCGCAGCGTGACGCTTGCGGATGCGCGTGTCACCCAGCCAAGCATGCAACGCATGTATCTGGCGCCGTCCTACGCGACGGCAAAACCCGGCGAAGCCGAGGCGCTCGATATACTCTCGCACATTCTGGGCCGCGGATCGAACAGCCGGCTCTACCAGGCGCTTGTGGTCGATAAGGGTATCGCGGTCAGCGCCGGTGCCGGCTACGAGGGTACCGCGCTCGATCAAACCAAGATACGCGTTTACGGAACGCCGAAACCCGGCACCAGCCTGTCCCAGCTCGAAGACGCCATCGACGCCGTCTTGGCCGAGGTCATGGAAAAAGGCGTCACCGCCGCGGAACTCGATCGTTCCCGGAGCCGGATGATCGCCGACGAGATCTACGCACAGGACAGCCAAGCCACGCTCGCACGCTGGTATGGCGCGGCGCTGACCACCGGCAGCACGGTGGAGCAGGTGCAGAGTTGGACGGATCGCATCAAGAGCGTGACCGCGGATCAAGTGCGCGAAGCTGCGCGCCGCACATTCGACAAACGCCGTTCGGTTACCGGATATCTCATCAAAGACGCTCAGACCGTGGAGAAACGCCCGTGAGCCACATTTCATCTATCGACCGCATCGCGCGCTGGGGAATCTCGGCGCTGGCGGCAGTTGCGCTGTTGTGGCTTGCACCCAACAGCGCCGGTGCCACCAAGATCGAACGCCTGATTACGCCTGCCGGCATCGAAGTCTGGCTGGTACGTGACCCAACCGTCCCGCTGGTGGCGATAAATTTTGGATTTAGCGGCGGCAGCACGCAAGACCCGTCGGAAAAAGGCGGCACCGCCAACATGATGGTCGACCTGCTTGACGAAGGCGCCGGCGACATCGAGGGCAAAGTCTTTCATGAACTGCTCGAGCGCAAGGCGATTGAAATGAGCTTCAACGCCGGCCGCGATACAATTCGCGGCACGCTGCGCACGCTGAAAGAAAACCAGGACGAAGCCTTCGAACTGTTGCGGCTTGCCATTACGGTCCCGCGCTTCGAGCCCGCCGCGGTCGAGCGCATCCGTTCGCAGATCGTCGCGCGATTGCAGCGGGGAACCACCAATCCCAATGAAATCAGCAGCCGCACCTGGTGGAGTACCGCTTATCCCGACCATCCCTATGGGCGGCCCGGTAACGGCACGCTGGAGTCGGTTGCGCGGATCACCGTCGACGACATGAAGTCCAACCTGAAGCACGTATTTGCGCGCGACACCCTCAAAATTGGCGTGGTGGGCGATATCGACCTCGCCACGACGAGCCGGCTCATCGATCGCGCGTTCGGATCGCTGCCCGCCAAGGCCGAGTTGCAGCAGTTTCCGGAGGTCACGCCGCAAGGCATCGGCCGCCGCATCGTGGTCGACCTCGATGTCCCGCAAGCCGTCGTGACGTGGGGCGGCCCCGGGATCAAGCGCAGCGATCCTGACTTCATGGCCGCATACATCGTCAACCACATTCTGGGCGGCGGATCGTTCTCGTCGCGGCTCTATCGGGAAGTGCGCGAAAAGCGCGGCCTTGCCTACGGCGTCTCGACGGGAGTGTCCTGGTTCTATCACACCGCCGTCATCATGGGCGGCACCGCGACCCGCAGCGACGCGACGCGTGACACGCTGGAGGTGATCGAGAACGAGATCAAGGCGATGATCAAGGATGGGCCTACCGAAGACGAGTTCAACAAGGCCAAGACCTTCCTCAAGGGTTCCTTCGCGCTTGGGCTCGATACGTCGACCAAGATCGCAAACCAGCTCGTCAACATGCAGCAGGACAATCTCGGCATCGACTATATCGACCGCCGCTCGGCATTGATTGACGCCGTAACGCTCGCCGACACCAAGCGCGTCGCCAAGCGTCTCCTGGACGGTGGCCAGCTTGTTACCGTCGTGGGCCGGCCGCAAGGTGTGGCATCCAAGGCGGCCGGTAACTGAGCGATAGCCGGTTACCGGAATATTCACGGCTCAGGCTGTAAGAGAAAGGCACATTCGGGTTCCCAGGAACCCAAGTGTGCCTTTAATTTTTCGAACGAAGCGCATCACATCCATGTTCCCGAAAAAGCCTGTCATTCAGTCGATCGAACTCGCGCGCCAAACCCCGGGCTTCGATACGAGAGCTTACGACGACGCGCTCAGGGGCTCGGGCGAAGCGCTCGCCTGGCTTGTAGCGCGCTATCGCGATGGCGGCCTGCCCCTCTTGCAACTGCCTGGGCGCCGCGACGATCTCGCCGCAATCCGCGAAGCCGGCGGCAAGCTCGCCGCGGGTGCAACCGACATTGTGATCCTCGGAACCGGTGGATCGAGCCTCGGCGGCCAGACGCTGGCGCAGCTCGCCGGTCATGCGGTGCCGGGGATCGGTGCGTTGCGCGCCGGGCCGCGCCTGCATTTCATGGACAATCTCGACCCGGAAAGCTACAGCGCCCTCCTTGCGAATCTGCCGCTTGCAACGTCGCGCTTTGTCGCGATTTCGAAGTCCGGCGGTACCGGCGAAACCCTGATGCAGACCGCCGCTGCACTCGCAGCCGTGCGCGATGCAGGGCTTGGCGCACGCATCCCGGAACTGTTCCTGGGCCTGACCGAGCCTGCCAAAGGCGGCAAGCGCTCTGGCTTGCGTGTCCTGTGCGACGAATACCGCATCGCAATGCTCGATCACGACACGGGCGTCGGCGGCCGCTATTCGGTGCTCACCAATGTGGGCTTGTTACCGGCGGCGGCCCTTGGACTTGACGTCGGGGCGATCCGTTCAGGTGCCAACAACGCGCTTGCACCCGTACTTCTAGGCCACCCGCCGGCCGAGGTACCCGCGGCCGTCGGCGCCGCTTTGTCGATCGCGATCGGCAAACCGATCGCCGTCATGATGGCCTATGCGGACAAGCTCGAACGCTTCACCCGCTGGTATGTTCAGCTCTGGGCCGAAAGCCTCGGCAAAGAAGGCAAAGGCACAACGCCGATTGGCGCAATCGGGCCGGTCGACCAGCACAGCCAGCTCCAGCTCTATATCGCGGGCCCGCGCGACAAGCTGTTCACCATCCTGACCACGGGAGCCGCCGGCCGCGGACCGCGCATCGCCTCCGATCTTGCCCAGCTTGTGGGCGAGCCGGATTTCGCCGGCAAGACCATGGGCGATCTTGTTGCAGCCCAAGGCCGCGCTACCGCCGAAACCCTCGCGCAACAACTGTCCGGTCCGAACGCTCCACATCGATCATCTCGACGAGCAGAGCCTCGGCGAACTGCTGATGCAATTCATGTTGGAGACGATCATCGCGGCCCATCTCCTTGGCGTCGACCCGTTCGACCAGCCCGCCGTCGAAGAAGGCAAGGTGCTGGCCAAGCAGTATTTGTCAGGCGAACGGTAGGCCATACCTGCGAGCCCTCTTCGATCCTTCAAAACGTTGGGAGTGCCGAAGGGCGGCCTTTGGTTTACTATTCGATCAGAATCAACGATCAACGGCGGGTTATCTTCAAATGGATCAATGCCGAGGCGCACGAAGTCCAAATCGTGGACTACCACTGATTGGAGGAAGCAATGGCAAAAAACGAAAAGGCTGAGAATGAATTTGCACCAGTCACTCCTGGCGAAATGCTGAAGGAGGAGTTCCTGTCCGAGTATGGCCTGTCGCAGAATCAGATTGCGAAGGCCGTCGGCATTTCACCGAACCGTATCGCTGAGATTGTCAACAATCGGCGACACATCACGGCTGACACTGCGCTCCGGCTGGGATTGTACTTCGGCAACAGTCCGGAGTTCTGGATGAACCTGCAAACTCACTATGATCTCAAGCTGGCACGTCGGAATCTGAACCCTGAAGATGCAGAACGGATCAAGTCGCAACGCGCCGCTTAACGCGATTTCCCACACTAGTAGCAACGTCAACAATCATGCGGCAGGACGACGCCGCCATGTATGATCGCCCGCATGATCCGCGTCACCGACGATATCAGCATCGACGAAGCAGAACTCGACGAGAGCTTCATCCGCTCCTCCGGTCCGGGCGGGCAAAACGTCAACAAGCTCGCAACCGCGGTGCAGCTTCGCTTTGACGCGCGGCGCTCGCCGTCATTGCAAAACGACGTGGCGATAAGGCTTCAAAAGCTGGCCGGCCGGCGGCTTACGCGCGACGGCGTCATCGTCATTACGGCGCAACGCCATCGTACCCAGGAGCGCAACCGACAGGACGCGCGCGACCGCTTGTTCGAATTGATCCGGCAGGCTGCGACGCCGCCCACAGTCCGGCGCGCCACACGACCGACAAAAGCGTCGAAAGAGCGCCGCATCGAATCGAAGAAGCATCGCGCGCAGATCAAAGGCCATCGCGGCGGCAAGCCGGCGTTTGAATAGACGCAAATGCTATCAGCGCGTAGGGCGCAATCGCTTTATTGCGCCGCTCGTCGCCCAATACCCGTAAGACCGTTGTGGGCCCATGGCGCAATAAAGCGATTGCGCCCTACACACTTTCTTTCCGCACGTGGTCCATCGCGATCAACGATCTCCACTCGGTACCTTGCTGGATTGGGAACAGAGCCCCTACCCAGCAACTTCTCGGCCTCCGTGCTATAATTCCAATGGTTCCAACGTCGAGGAGGACAGTAATGAAGCCGGTAGCCCACGCCGCGCGGGTTGCAAAGAGCCTTGCTGCTTTCAGCCTTGCTCTCTGTGTCGCCTTCCCGGCGCTCGCCCAAGACCCGGTCGCCGATTTCTACAAAGGCAAACAGGTCACCATCGGGATCGGCTTCACGCCCGGTGGCAGTTCGAGCCTCTACGCTCAGGCGCTGGCACGCCATATGGGGCGTTTCATGCCGGGCAACCCGAACTTCATCGTGCAGCATGTGCCGGGCGCAGGCGGCCTCCTGGTCGCGAACAACATCTACAACACCGCCCCGCGCGACGGCACTACATTTGCGATCACAGGGCGCACGGCAGCGATCGAGCCGCTGCTCGGCAATGCCAATGCCAAATTCGACGGCCGCCGCTTTGGATGGATCGGCACTGCCAATGTGGAATACACGACCTGCCTAGCCTGGCACACGGCCAAGGTGAAAACTTTGGAAGATGCCAAGACCAACGAACTGATCGTCGGCGGCTCCGGCGCCGACGCCACGGAAGTCGTCTTTCCCAAAGCCGCAAACAAGCTCGTCGGCACCAAGTTCAAGATCATTCTCGGCTATCCGGGTTCGACCGAATTGCTGATCGCGATGGAACGCGGCGAGACGGAAGGCTTTTGCGGAATCGGCTGGACCTTCGTGAAGCTGCGCAAGGGCGATTGGCTGCGCGAGAAAAAAGTCAACATTCTGTTTCAGATGTCGATCGAAAAACATCCCGAACTGCCGCATGTTCCTGCCCTTATCGACCAGGCCAAGACACCGGAAGACCGCAAGGTCTTCGAATTTCTGTTTGCGCCACAGGAAATGGGGCGGCCTTTTTTCGCGCCGCCCGGCGTACCGGCCGACCGGCTCGCGGCGCTGCGCACGGCCTTCGAGCGCACGCTCAAAGACCCGGCATTCCTGCAGGACGCGGACCGGATGGGCGTCGAGGTCCAACACGTCGGCGGGCAAGCCATCCAGGCGCTGCTCGAGCGCATCTATGCATCGCCAAAAGAGATCATCGACCGCGCCAAGGCCGTGGCGGAGTAGTACTACTGTATCAGAAACGCCGAACTTCCCGGCCTCATGGTGAGGAGCCGCGCTCCATAGCAGGCGCAGCCTGCGTAAACTTGGCTGCGATGCGCGGCGTCTCGAACCATGCAGGCCGGGCCATGGCCGTCGTCCTTCCGGCGCCTTAGCCGGCGCGAGACGGCCGCGTGAAGAACGCGGCCTCCTCAGGACGAGGTCTGAGTCAGGCGAAAATATCTTTCTGACACAGTAGTGGTAGCGCAATTTGGGAGCTTGGCCGGTCATCCACCATCGAAATCGTTGATAAATCACCGACAAGGCTGCGCTTGACGCGGTGGATTCTGCCGGCATCAAGGCAGAAGAAAATACTGGTATTGGCGGCATCCCATTGACGAGAACCCATCTGTCACTTACCAATTTGGTCATCGGAATGGCCACTGCTGGCGCCCTGAGCAACGGGTGGTGCCGCGCACATCGGTGGGGTGTTCCGTGAAAAGCCAACCAGCAATCGCTTTAGTTTGTGCCCGATCGGGACGGCGCGCCGGCAGGTGAGGATTTGGTGGCCGGGCCGACCGACATGGTGGCGCCTACGGGCGAGTGCCTCGTTCTGGTCGATGACGATGATCGCCACGCGAGACCATGCGTTCACTACCGGCAATTCGATTGCCGCGGATCGTGTTGCTTGGATCGATGCCTCAAAAGGACTGGCCATCATATTGATGGTATTCTGTCATGTCCTCGGAGGAGCGGTGGAACGCGGCGTGCTGGACGCGGAGGGACCTTCGCGCGAGATCTACAAGTTTATTTACCTGTTTCACATGCCGCTCTTTTTTGTGGTGTCCGGCATGTTTTGCATCGCACCGATGCGCGCCAATCCGATCGACGCACTGATCGGACGAACTGAATCCATTGCGTGGCCCTACCTGTTTTGGGAATTTCTTGTCGGCACAGCTCTTTTGCAGATCACAGCTGCGTCCAGTCCACCGTCCGACATCGAGTGGTCCAACAGGTTCGTTCGCGCGATGAGCGGCGAATTGGGTTGGTTCTTATGGACAATGTACGTCATGCAGGTGTTGCTGGTACCTGTTGCTCGATTGCCGGTCTGGATTTTGTTTGTAGCAAGTGTTTGTGCATGCCTGTATTTGCAAGACACCGATTTGGGCACTTTCAGTCTGGTGATCGACCATTTACCGTTCTTGCTCCTTGGAGCAATGTTGCAACCTTTTGCGGCACGCTTCGTATTCTCCGATCGCTTGACGCCACTGGCCCTGTCTCTCGGCGCGTTTCTGTTCCTGTGGCTTTCGCTCAATGCGGGATGGACCGAGTACAAGATCGTCTGGCTGCTCTGTGGATCGGCTGGTTCATTGGCGTTGATGTGCTTGGTGCAATATCTCGGCAAGACAATTGAACAGACAGTTCTGGCAAGAATTGGAGCGGCGACATTGGTCATCTATCTCCTGCACTCCTATTTTCTAAACGCTGGATTGGAACTCGCGACCAGTCTGTTTGCCGCGGCCCCCTGGGGTCAGCTTGTCATTCTCACAATCGTTGGCGTGGCCGGCCCGTTCTTCGCGTGGAAAATTACCCAGCGCCGAGGCCTGTTGTGGTTATTTCGCCTGAAGCTTTCGACCAGCCTCCAGCAGCAGTCGCCATCACCTGGATGGCTTTCCTTCCGGAGGTAACGGTCTGTCCCCCCTGATACCGTTGTCGATAGAGGGGGTAGTGGTACAGTTTGGCCGTAGGGCCGCCAGCTGAGGCCGCTCTGGCTGGTTAATTACCATCGGAAGGCCCGCGGAATATAAGGAAATACAATCCCATGACAATCGCGGCCAGCGCAAGCGCTTTCCAACTAGTCATGTTCATTAGAAAAAATGTCGCGAAGGCAATAGTGCCCGTGAGTAGCGCCCCAAAGCGCTTGCTCTCGAAAATTTTCACAATAGCAATTTCCCTTCCCAATCCTCCAGCACTTTTACCATGTCCGACATTTCCCAAATGTGGTGACGTCCGCCGCCATCGGAGGTAAAGGGCTGTCCCCCCTGATACGCAGATCGGATTAATGTCGATACAGTGAGTCCGCGCTGGACAATCAAGGTTCAAACGGTCTCACGCAGGAAACGGCCTTCACGCAAGAAGTGTCCTACTTGCGCAGGCGTGCGCCGATGTAACTGCACCGTATGCAAGCTGCGAAGGACGATGTGATCGCGCAAGCCCAGCAGGTAGGTCGATGCGAGCGGCACGCAATGGTCCCACGACGCCGCGATAACGCCGCAATCGAGGTCCGGTGCCGGCGCGAGCCGGTTCACGTAGCTATTGGAGTGCGAGGAAAGCTCCACTGCCGCGACGGGACGCTGCCCGAAAAGCCGCAGCGCCATGTCCGCCAAGCGAGCTCCGCGATTCGGCGGCGCGAGCAGCACAACACGACCGAGTTTTCTCGGCCTCGTCATCGCGAGCGCACGGCGAACAACAATGGCCCCCATGCTATGACCTACGAAATGCAGCCCCTCGACGCTCTTGTCGTCATCGAGCTCCTTTGCTTCGGCCGCAAGCCGCGCCGCATGCACCTCGATTGATCCCGACGTACTGCCGTAACGCCAATTCACGGCACGAAACCCCTGTCGCTCCAGGGCGCGCCGCAGCGGCACGAGCAGCACAGGATGCGCTCCGTGCCCATGCACCAGTATGACGGCCTCGCGAGTCATGCGAGAAGCCTAACGCGTTCCCAAAGCCACAGCAAATCCATCGCTGCAACCTGTTTCCGAACTTAGAGCCCGGCACGCGGCTTGGGCAGTACCATCTTCATCAGATCGCGCGGAACTTAGTCGGATGCGATGGCGCGATGTCCATCGGATCAATGTGCGCCTGGATCGATGATACCGAAACCTGCTCCTGTCAGCTGTGCTTTGCAGTCGAGCGCAGCCGTCGCAACCGGCAAGGCTCTGCGCTACATTGGGGTCTCTGATCGCCCCCGATTCGCACACGGCCATACCATGCCAGTCCGCCAGCTCTCGGAAGCCGTTGTCAACCGCATCGCCGCCGGCGAAGTGGTCGAGCGGCCTGCGAGCGTGGTCAAGGAATTGGCCGAGAATGCGCTCGATGCCGGCGCGGGCCACATCGATGTCCTGACCGACGGCGGCGGGCGGCGGCTGATCCGGATCACCGACGACGGCTCCGGCATGACGCGCGGCGACCTGGAGCTTGCGGTCGAGCGCCATGCCACTTCGAAGCTCATCGAAGACGACCTGCTCGACATCCGCACGCTCGGGTTCCGCGGCGAGGCACTCCCTTCGATCGGCTCGGTCGCACGCCTGTCGATCGTGACGCGACACGCGGGCGAGCCGCATGCCTGGGGGATTGCGGTCGATGCCGGCAGCAAATCGGAGGCTAAGCCCGCGGCCCTCGGTGAAGGCACACGCGTCGAAGTGCGCGATCTTTTCTATGCGACGCCGGCGCGGCTCAAATTCCTCAAGAGCGACCGCTCGGAAGCAGACGCCATCCGCGAAGTCGTGCGCCGCCTCGCCATGAGCCGGCCCGATGTGGCGTTCACGCTTGCGGGCGAGGAGCGGAGCCCCGTGACCTGGGTGGCCGCGCTGCCGGGCGCGCCCGGACGCCTCGCACGTTTGGCCGACATTCTGGGCACGGAGTTCCGGGCAAACGCAGTCGAAGTGCAAGGCGAACGCAATGGAACGCTTGTGGAAGGCTTCGCGGCCCTACCGACCCACACGCGCGCCAATGCGCTCGGCCAATATCTTTTCGTCAACGGCCGGCCGGTGCGCGACAAACTCCTCATCGGCGTGGTACGCGCCGCTTACGCCGACTATCTACCGCGCGACCGCCATCCCGTCGTGGCAATGTTCTTGACGGTCGATTCGCGTGAAGTCGATGTCAACGTCCATCCCGCCAAATCCGAGGTGCGCTTTCGCGATCCGCAACTGATCCGCGGGCTGATGATCCGTTCCCTGCAAGAGGCACTGACGCGCGAAGGTCGGCGCGCTGCGACAACGGGCGGTGACGCCACCGTGGCGGCGTTTCGTCCAGCGACCTTGCCGCAGCCGGGATGGGATTGGCGGCGGTCGCCCGCGCGCCCCGATCCGCGCGGCATGCCGCTTGCCCCGTTCGGCGCCGCAACCGCTAATGTCGCGACCGCCTTTGCGGAACGCGAGCAGGCAGCCTTTGACGTCGGCGGCCCATCGGCCGACGCTCGGGCGGACATCAGCCAGCCTGCGCCCGACCTCATCGACCAGCCACTCGGCGCCGCACGCGCCCAGGTGCACGAGACCTACATCGTGTCGCAGACGCGCACCGGCATGGTCATCGTCGACCAGCATGCCGCGCATGAACGGATCGTTTATGAGCGGCTCAAAGCGGCGCTTGAGAAGACCGGCGTTGCACGCCAGCTTCTACTGATCCCCGAGATCGTCGAACTCGACGAAGCTGACGTCGAGCGTGTCCTGGCGCGGGCCGAAGAACTCGCCCGCTACGGCCTCGTGGTCGAACCCTTCGGCCCGGGAGCTGTCGCAGTCCGCGAAACCCCCTCCCTCCTCGGCAAGGCCGACGCGCAGGCGATCGTGCGCGATCTTGCCGAACACATCGCGGAATGGGACGAAACGCTGCCGCTTGAGCGCAAGCTCATGCATGTCGCCGCCACCATGGCGTGCCACGGGTCCGTGCGGGCCGGACGGCGCCTCAAGCCGGACGAAATGAACGCGCTCTTGCGCGAAATGGAGGCCACGCCTAATTCAGGCCAATGCAACCATGGCCGGCCGACCTATGTGGAGTTGCAACTCTCCGACATCGAGCGTCTGTTCGGACGGCGGTGAGCCTGTGCGGCACGAGGAACACGGGGAAGTCTTCCAAAATTAACAATATTCTGTGTCGTTACCGCTTTATGGTATCCACTTATCGAGACGCCGCTTAACTTGATAAGCGCCCGTGTCACGTCGTGTCGATCGTGGGGACTGCCAATGCGCCCATCCGATGTAGAACAAACGCCGTCCACCTCGCGAGCCTCATCGCCCGCACGACCCCTTACCGTACTCGTCGGGGGGCTCGCCCTGGCGGTTTTAGCCGTGATCCTGATAACTGGTTCCTATCGATTTTTGACCGCACCGGGCACCGGGGCACTCGCCCAGGGACCAGCCAAGCCGGTCAATGTGCCGCAACTTTTGCGCGAGGGCGATCGGATCATCGTTCCCGAGGGTTCACCGCTACGTGCCAAGCTTACGGTCGAAACAGTTGCGGAGCAGGAAGTTCAACGAACGCGGATTCTCCCAGCATCGGTTGAGGCCGACCCCAGCAAGCTCGTAAAGATCGTACCGCCGCTGACGGGCCGGATCACGCAGCTCAAGGTCCAGCTCGGCGAGCGCGTGGTCGCGGGGCAGGCGCTCGCGGTTTTGGATTCGCCTGATCTGGGCACGGCTTATGCGGACCACGAACGCGCCAATGTGCTGCTTGAACTTGCCCGCAAGAATCGCGACCGCTTACGCGATGTTGAAAAGATCGGCGGCGCCGCCGTCAAGGAACTCCTGCAGGCGGAGTCCGATTACGTTACCGCCGTTGTCGAGCACCAGCGCGCAGACGCTCGGCTCCAGCAGATTGGTGTCGATCCAGAAGCAAAGGACACGACGCCGTCACGCATGGTGACAATCACAGCGCCGATCGCCGGCAGCGTGATCGATCTCGCAACAGCGCCCGGCGCATTCTGGAACGATTCGACGGCCGTGATGATGACCCTTGCGGACCTTAGTTCGGTCTGGGTCACAGCCAACGTTCCGGAAAACGATACTGCCCTTATTTCGAAGGGGCAACCGGTCGATGTCGTATTCTCGGCGTATCAGGGCGAAGTCTTCAAAGGTGAGGTGCTCTTCGTCAGCGACGTTCTCGATCCCGACACGCGACGTACCAAGGTCCGCATCGCCTTCCAAAATGCGGACATGCGATTGAAGCCCAACATGTTCGCCAACGTCACTTTCTTCGCACGCCCCCTGAGGGCGGCATCAGTACCTGCAAGCGCGTTGGTTCTGAAAAACGACCGCGACCGCGTCTTCGTCGAAGTGGCACCGTGGACTTTCGCGACGCGTCCCGTCGAAATCAATTTTCAACTGGGCAATATGGCGATCGTCAAAAGTGGCCTCATGGCCGGCGAGCGCGCGGTCGTGAAGGGCGGAGTTCTTCTCAATGATTGATTGGTTAGTCGGCTACGCCTTGAGGAAGCATCTCGTCGTAGCGATGATCTGCGTCTTCGTTAGTGTTTTCGGATACTATTCCTGGACTCAACTCGCGATCGATGCCTATCCGGATGTCGCGGACACAAGTACTCAAATCATCACTCAGCCACCTGGCTTGGCGGCCGAAGAGGTCGAGCAGCAGATCACAATCCCACTCGAACGCGAGTTGAACGGGACGCCGGGATTGCTCTTGATGCGCTCCAAAAGCACTTTCGGACTGTCGATCATCACAATCGTGTTTCGTGACGGCGTCGAGGATTATTGGTCGCGACAGCGCATCAGCGAGCGCATCCAGAATGTCACTTTGCCTAACGATCTCACGACGAGTCTTAGTCCGCTGACATCGCCCACCGGGCAAATCTATTATTATACATTGGAATCCGATACAAAGGGTCAGCGCGAACTTTCCGAGATCCAGCGCTGGACCGTCATTCCGACCCTCAAGCAGGTGCCGGGCATTGCCGATGTCTCGAACTTCGGCGGCATCACGACGCAGTTTCAGCTTGAACTCGATCCTCAGCAACTCATCCGGTTCGGCCTATCACTGTCAAACATCGTATCGGCCATCAATGCCAACAGCAGCAGTGCCGGCGGCAGCGTGGTGGACCGCGGTGATCTCGGCCTGGTCGTCCGCGCAATCGGTCTGGTTCAAACCCTTGAGGACATGGGTGCGGTCGTGGTCACGCAACGGAGCGGAACGCCGATCTTCCTGCGTGACCTCGGTCGGATCAAGCTCTCAAACCAGGAGCGCCACGGTATTGTAGGCAAGAACGAGAACAATGACGTCGTTGAAGGTACTGTCCTGCTGCTGAAAGGCGAGAACCCGTCACGGGTCTTGGAAGGGGTTCATGCCAAAGTTGCCGAACTCAACCAGCGGCTGGCCGCGGACGACGTCCGTATCGTGCCCTATTACGACCGCTCGGACCTCGTCGATCAAACGATCAGCAAGGTTTCTCACACAATTTTCCAGGGAATTGCCCTTGTTTTCATTGTCCTCATCCTTTTCTTGGGCAGTCCACGCAGTGCCCTGATCGTCGGCATCACGATTCCGTTCGCCATGATGACGGTTTTCATCCTGATGAACCTGCTTAAGATTCCAGCGAACCTATTGTCGCTCGGCGCCATTGATTTCGGGATCATCGTGGATGCAGCCATTGTAATGACGGAAGCAATCCTGCGGCGCCGCGAAACGAACCCCGATGAGCCGCTCACAGAATCAGATGTGCGCGCAGCTGCCCTTCAGGTCGCACGGCCGATCTTCTTTGCAACGCTGATTATCATTACCGCCTATTTGCCGCTGTTCGCATTCCAGCGGATCGAGGCAAAGCTGTTCTATCCAATGATCTACGCGGTGGGGTTTGCGCAGTTCGGCGCATTGTTCTTGGCGCTATCGCTGGTGCCCGGGTTGGCGTATCTCGCTTACCGCAAGCCCCGGCGGGTTTTCCACAATTTTGTCCTCGGTTGGATCGAAGCCGGATATCGGCGAACGCTGCAAGGCTCGCTGAGCCGGCCAGGTATTGTTTACGCGGTGACCGTCGGTGCCGCCGTTTTGGTGGTTGGGCTCGCAATCACGGTGTCGCGCGAATTCCTGCCGGCGCTCGATGAAGGCGGGCTTTTTCTGCATGGCGAGATGGTCGGAGGAATTTCGCTTACGAAGGCAAGCGAGATGGATGCTGAGTTGCGCAAGACCATCTTGGAATTTCCAGAGGTGTCAACCATTGTAAACCACGTGGGGCGCAATGATGACGGAACCGATCCCAATACACCGTCGCACATGGAAGCACTCATCGTGCTCCACCCCTATGATACGTGGCCTTCCGGAGGGTCGAAGCAGGATCTCATCGACCGCATGAAGGCGCGACTCGCCAAGCTTTCAGGCTTTGAACTGACCTTCAGCCAGCCCATCCTCGACAGCATCAAGGACAAGGTTTTCGAGCCGCACAGCCAGCTTGGGATAAAAATATTCGGTGACGATTTCAATGAACTGCGCCGAATCGGCACGGACATAGCCAAAGTACTCGACACCGTGCCTGGCACCACCGATATCCTGGTCGACGACCGGCCGCCGTTAGGGCAGGTTGCCATTACGGTCGATCGCGAGGCGGCGGCGCGGTATGGCATCAATGTCGCTGACATCACGGATCTCATCCAGACGGGTATTGGCGGCGGAGCCGTAAGCCAGGTATTCATCAGTGACCGACGATATGATGTGACAGTCCGGTTCGAGGAGCGGGTACGCAACGACCCCGAAGCGCTCGGCCATCTTGTGCTCACGTCGACCTCAGGCGCCCTCATTCCGCTATCTGAAGTTGCGCGCATCAAGTTGCAACTGGGCGAAAGCACCATCAATCGCGACATGAATCGCCGCTACCTCTTGGTGAAATTTGATTCCACAGAGCTTAGCCTCCCGGCACTTCTGGCGGACGCCAAGCGCGCCGTCGCCGACAACGTTTCGTTTGATCGGCAACGTTATCGCGTCGAATGGATCGGACACTTCGAGGACGAGCAGCGGGCGGAGGCGCGCTTCGGCCTGATCCTGGGTCTGATCCTCGGTCTCATGATTGTCCTGCTTTATGCGGGCTTCGGCTTGTTGCGACAAGTAGCTTTGATTCTCGGTGTCGTCCCATTGGCGACGCTTGGCGGGTTGATCGCGCTCCACGTCACCGGGGTCACGCTGAATGTGGCATCTGGAATCGGTTTTATTGCGCTGTTCGGGGTCGCCGTCATGAATGGGGTCATCATGGTGGCAAACCTCAATCGAGTCCGTGACCTTGGCGGTCCGCTGATCGAAGGCGTGATAGCGGCTGCCAGCGAACGCTTGCGCCCTGTTCTGATGACCGCGACCATCGCGACGGTCGGTATGCTCCCCGCGGCTTTGGCAACAGGCGTCGGCAGCGATGTACAACGAAGTCTCGCCACCGTCGTAACCGGCGGCCTTATACCGGCGACACTCCTGACCTTGATCATCGTCCCGACATTTTATTATGTCATCGAACGATGGATTGAACGGCGTGCGGGCACGCAGGACGAACAAATAGCCGCCGTTCCGGAAACGCGTTAGTCCACAACAATCCACAGCCCTTTCCAGCTTCGGCTCGTCTATGGCGATCCGAGCGACTAATGTCGCCATGGGTGGTCGGAATTCTCGGCGGCAGGACGCAATACCCACGCGTCACCGCGCGAGCAGCGCACCGATTCGGGGGCAGTTTTGGGTCGCGTCATATCCGTGCGGTCACGTGGCGCATTATTGCGTCCTCGCCCGGTTGCCGGTAGCCGGGCGAGTTTGCGGATCGCGTTGAGCGCAACTGCGGTCGGGGCCGTCATGCTTTCCGGCTGCGCAGTCGGTCCCGACTTCGAGCGGCCTGCGCCTCCCAACGTCGACGGCTATCTGCTGGAACGCCAGGCATCGGTCGCGGGTACCGCCGACGGTGTAACACAACGCTATCAACGAAAACGGGACGTCCCGGGTGACTGGTGGAAGCTGTTTGGGTCAAGCGGCCTGCGGGCATTGGTCGACGAGGCACTGAGGAATAATCCGGACTTGCAGGCCGCCCAGGCAGCGCTCCGGATTGCGCGTGAAAATACCGCAGTCCAGCGCGGCGCGTTTTTTCCATCTGCCGACGCCAACTTCTCAGCCACCCGGCAAAAGGATCCGAACGATATCTTCGGGAACCCTCCGGATCCCAAAATGTTCAACACCTTCACGGGCCAGGTTACCGTCTCATACACGCCCGACGTTTTTGGCGCCAACTTTCGGGCGGTCGAATCGCTCGAGGCGACGGCCGAAAATCAGCGCTACCAGTTAGAGGCTACCCACATAACGCTGACGACCAACATCGTGCTGGCCGTCGTCCAGGAGGGATCGCTGCGCGGGCAGATTGCCGCGACGGAGAAGATCATCAAGCTCGTCAGCGACAGCTTAGGGATTCTGCGAAGACAGCGCGCCCTTGGCCAGGTGGCGGAGGCTGACGTCGTTGCCCAGGAGGCAGCGCTCGCCCAGATCGAACAGACGCTGCCGCCGCTGCAAAGGCAGTTGGCGCAGCAACGCAATCTCATCACGGCGTTGATCGGGCGCCTCTCCAACAGGCCACCGTCACAGACATTCACACTTGAATCGCTGAAGTTGCCTCGCGACCTGCCACTGAGTTTGCCATCCGTCATGGTGCGGCAGCGCCCCGACGTTCTCGCCGCGGAGGAAAATGTCCGTTCAACGAGCGCCTTGATCGGCGTTGCGGTTGCCAACCGTCTGCCAAACATTACGCTCAGCGCTGCAGTCGGCAGCACGGCATTCGATATTTCGAAACTGTTCTCACCAGGATCGGGATTTTGGTCATTGGCCGGAGGTGTGGTGCAGCCGATTTTTCGCGGCGGCGCCCTGTACCATCAGGAGCAGGCGGCGCGCGCCGCCTTCGACCAGGCCGCCGCGCAATACAAGAGCACGGTAATCACCGCGTTTCAAAACGTCGCGGATGCCCTGACTGCAATCAAGACCGACACGGTGGCGCTGGACAAGGCGCTTACCGCCGAACGCGCCGCGCTGCGCAGCCTCGAGATCACGCAGCAGCGTCTGCGCCTGGGCGATATCAGTTTCCTGGCGCTGCTCAATGCGCAGCAGACCTATCAGCAGGCGCTGCTCGTCACCGTGCAGGCGCGGGCCAACCGTTTTGCCGATACGGCCGCCCTGTTCCAGGCACTCGGGGGCGGCTGGTGGAACAAGCCATACGCGTTGCCGGAAAAACCGGTGACGATTGCGGATTTTTTCCAATAATGGCTCCCGCTTGAGACAGACATCTCCGTCAGCGGGAGCTTCGCTGCTCAAGTATTGCCCAAAGTCCGGATCCGGGACGCAATCTGATAAGCCCGATGGGTCCAACTGAAAGTCATTTTCCGGCCGAACAATTCCGGCACGAAGGTCGAAAGTGGACATCCGTGTCCGTCGGAAGATTCAAACAGGCCGAATTGCGGCTTGACATAGGTCTTCTCGACAGAACTGTCAGCCGTACTCAGGCGTCCGGGCTCCATGCCCCTCCTCCGCAACAACATGAACCCTAGTTGCCAAAAGCAAAGGGGATAAAAATGGCAAATATCGAAGAAAACGCTGGCCGTCCAAGTACCACACCCAGAAAGCAGGCCAGGGCGGCTAGCGCAATTTCAGGCAAAGAACACCCCCGTGGCAACCTCGTATCGCTGGAAACGTTGCGGCCCAGTCTGGTGGAACGTATCCGAATCGATCATCCAAATATCCCGGTCGATGCATTTATCAGCCGCGACGAGCTTGCGCACTACCGAACCTTGTATTTTGAGGATCTGCTCAAGACCGAGCACGGGGAACTCACGGAACTCGATCGCCAGGTCGCGGAAAGTATCGCACAGCATGATACGCTTGCAGAAAATATCGACGAGGGGTTTGAGGATCGGCGGAGCCTGGGAGAACGTCTGTCCGATCACCTCGCCAGTTTCGGCGGTAGTTGGACCTTCATAATCCTGTTCGGCCTCCTTCTCGCGGCCTGGATAGTATTCAACATCGCCGTTCCGGAGCCGAATCGATTCGATGTCTACCCGTTCATCCTTCTAAACCTGATATTATCAACGCTTGCTGCCATCCAAGCCCCCATCATCATGATGAGTCAAAAGCGCGTGGAGGCGAAGGATCGATTGCGTTCGGAGAACGACTACCGGGTGAACCTCAAGGCGGAGCTTGAAATCAGGCACCTTCATGAGAAGATGGACCATCTGATTTCTCGGCAATGGCAACGACTTGCTGAAATCCAGCAAATGCAGCTTGAGACCATGCACGAATTGGCACGCGGAGGCCGCAAGTCTTGAACCCGCCCGGAACGATAGAGGCGCCGTAACGAACCATCTCGAATCAAAGAGTGATGACAGCAAATGAACGGCTGGATAAAACGACAAGGGATGAGCAAATACGGCACACCTCGGGAGATTGTCATGCTCCACAAAACCTATATCGGCATGCTCGCGTTTATGACTGCATGGTTCGTGAACATTGCGGCATCACAAGCCCATGACGAGACAAAATATCCGGACTGGAGAGGCCAGTGGAGCCGCGTGCCCGTTGCCGGGATTACCGGCAATCCTTCATGGGACCCGAACAAGTCTGAAGGCCGGGCCCAGCAGGCGCCGTTGACGGCGGAATATCAGGCCATCCACGAAGAGAGCCTGGCCGACCAGGCTGCCGGCGGCGCGGGCCTCGACCGCGACCTCACCTGCATTACCGCCGGCATGCCGCGCATGATGAACGTCTACAGCAACATGCAAATCCTGGTGCAGCCGGAAATGACCGTCATGCTGCTGGGCACCTTCAACGATCTCCGCCGCATTTTTACGGATGGACGCGACTGGACTGAACGCATTGAGCCGTCCTATTCGGGCTATTCGGTCGGGCGCTGGGTTGATGAGGACGGCGACGGCAAATATGACGTGCTCGAAGTGGAGACGCGCGACTTTCGGGGTTTACGCACCCTCGACAGCAGCGCCATTCCGTTGCACGCCGACAACAAGACCATCGTCAAGGAACGCATCTACAGCGACAAGCAGAACCCCAATATCCTGCACGACGAAATC
The DNA here is from genome assembly GCA_035300505.1 of Xanthobacteraceae bacterium. Classification (GTDB taxonomy): domain Bacteria; phylum Pseudomonadota; class Alphaproteobacteria; order Rhizobiales; family Xanthobacteraceae; genus VAZQ01. The sequence goes on along the minus strand of DATGVJ010000104.1, from coordinate 9,583 downwards.
ACGATCTACGACAGCGCCTTCACGCAGCCGTGGGCGGTCACCAAGGATTATCGCCGCTCCCCGCAGGCGCGGCCGGTCTGGTCCGAGTCGACCTGCATTGAAACCAATCAGCATGTCCTATTGCGCGGCGAGCACTATATGCTCAGCCACGACGGCCACCTGATGCCGTCGAAGAAAGGCCAGGCGCCACCGGACCTGCGATATTTCGGGCGGTAGATTCAACATTCGTCGCGTTCCTCCCGTGGAAGTGCTATCCAGTTTTCCGGAAATTGCTTCAATGAGGAGAAACGAAGATGCGACGTACCGCCGCCCTGACGACCGTGCTTTCACTGCTGCTGTCGACGACCATATTGTTCTTGGGCAATCAGGCGGCCTCCGCCCAGCAACAACCCGAGATCAGACGCCAACTGTTGCTGCAGCAAGATTCCACGATACCAGGCTACGAACTGTACATGATCATCGTGGAAATCCCCGCCGGCGTCAGCGAGGTTCGCCACACACATCCGGGTCCATTGGCAGGCTACGTTGCGGAGGGAGAACTTATCCTCGAACATGAGGGACGGCCGAGGGCCACATACAAGACCGGCACGTCATTTCTGGTCGAGGCCGGCAAGATACATCAGGGCATCAATATGGGCAGCGTAACCGTCAAACTCATCGCAACGCTCGTTGTGGAGAAGGGAAAGCCGGCAAACAGCCCTGCACCGTGAAACCAGAAGAGGGAGGACAGGCCTTGACCGACTCACACATGACCCGGCGCGGCATGATCAGCCGTGTGGCTGGAACCGTTGTTGCCGCAACGACGGCGGAAACTATTTCAAGCAGCGCGCAGGCGCAAACGAACCGCAAAACTTTTGTGCTGGTCCACGGCGCATGGCATGGCGGCTGGTGCTGGCGGCGTGTGGCGGACCTGCTTGAGAAGCAGGGCCACAAGGTATTCACGCCCACGCTCACCGGGGTCGGCGACCGCTCACACCTGCTGAGCAAGGACGTTGTGCTCGACACCCACATCGCCGACATCGTCAACCTGGTCAAATGGGAGGACCTCAAGGATATCTGTCTCGTGGTGCATTCCTACGGTGGCTGGCCGGGCTCCGGCGCGCTTGAACACATCGGCGATCGCGTCGCCTCGATTGTGTGGCTTGACGCGTTCAAACCTGAGAACGGTCAGCGCAGCATCGACTCAGCCTCGGAGTTCAGCCGGCGTGGACTGGAAGAAGCCGTCGCGAGAGGCGAGCCCGGGCGGCCGTCGCCGAAGGCGGAAGTATTTCACGTCAACGAGAAAGACCGCGCGTGGGTCGATTCAAAAACCACGCCGCAACCCAACGGCGTCGCGCTGCAGCCGCTCAAGCTCACCGGCGCGCGCGAGAAGGTGGCCAAGAAGACCTATATCCGCGCCCCGCGCTATCCGCAGCCGTCCTTCGACAAATCATTCGCTGAATGCAAAGCCGACAAAACTTGGCAGACATTCGAAGTGACGAATTCGGGCCACGATGTCATGGTCGACGCACCCGAAAGGCTGGTGGAGATATTGGCTCAGATTTCATAGCCCTGCAAACTTGGTGACGCGTTCGCTACATGTAATGCCAACGATCATCACCCATGGATTTGTTGCCGCCGCGCTCGGGAAGTCGTTTTCTTCGGGTCGCATACCCGCGCGCTTCTGGGTGCTGTCGGTGTTCTGCTCGGTGCTGCCGGACGCCGACGTGATCGCCTTCCGATTCGGCATTCCTTACGAAGACATGCTCGGCCATCGCGGGCTCTCGCACTCGCTGGTCTTCGCGATCGTCTTGAGCCTGCTCGTCGCATTCGCGGCGTTTCCCCGCATCCCGAACGGCTGGTCAAGGTTTCTGCTGTTTGTCTACTTTTTTGTTGTTACCGCCTCACACGGGATCCTGGACGCGATGACCGACGGCGGCCTGGGCGTTGCATTCTTCGCGCCGTTTGATGACACGCGCTACTTCTTCCCGTTCCAGCCGATCAAGGTCTCTCCTCTTGGGCGCAACTTCTTCAGCGCTCGCGGATTGGACGTAATCTTGAGCGAGCTCTTATGGGTGTGGCTGCCCGTTAGTTTATTCACCGGCGCCATGGTCCTCTTCCGCAAACTGCGGCAACGCCGTTCGCATCTCGCGAATGAATGAACTGACGGTGCAATTGCTTATCTGTGGAAAATTGGCTCCTCGGGAATGGGCTCGAACCATCGACCGAACGGGAAGCAACCGCTTGCTCTACCACTGAGCTACCGAGGAACACAGCTGCGTTGCAGCGAAGCAGCAAAGCGTCCTGATACCAGGGCCGTATCAAGATTTCGTTTATGCGTGAGCGGCCAAAGACCTGATGCCCGCAAGGCACTTTTACTCGTTGCTGACGCGGCGGATCGCCGATGAGCCCGCAGCACCCGTCGCGCCGACATCCTCCCGGCAGTGCGGAAAAATCGAAAGCTGATCGCCAACCGATCGCAGCGTTCCGACGCCCCAGTGGCCGAGGAACCTGCCCCAGCGCCGCGCCGTCCAGGCAAGCCCGGTTGCGGTCGACAGGTCACGCAAATAATAGGCCTTGGCAAGGCAATGTTCCTCACAAACCTGCTTGACGGGGTCGTCGTAGAAAGAAGCGATCTTGTCCGCGCCCATCCCGCCGCTCGCAAGCCAGCGCCCGATGTGGCGGTTGCAGAGCCGTTCGACATCGGTGAAGACTTTATTGGTGCCTGTTCCCGCGGCCGGACAGGAGGTCGCGAAAGCGTCGCCGATCAGCACGATACCGGCTTGTCGATAGCCTGTCGTGACATAGAGATCGATCGGCCGCACTTTGACCGGACCGATCACTTCAAAATCCCCGAGAAGCCGGTCGAGGCCCGGCATGGCGGCCAGCATGGTCTCGCGTGGATTCGCGCGCATCTGGCGCAGCCACGGATCGTGCATATCCCGATAACAGAACAAGTTTGCACGCAGGCTCGCGTCCTGTGACACCGGAAAAAACGTCAAATAGGCAAGCTTTTGTTCGGCATGCTGCGGATAATAGGTCATCCCGCGAAAATCGAAATTTGCGCGCCCGGCCGGCGCAATGTCGAATCCCATGCTGATCGAATGGCATTCGCTCAGCACCTCTCGTTCCAACCCGAGACTATGGCGCAATCCGATGTTCAGTCCATTGGCGAGCACGACGAGGCGCGCCGAAATTTCCTCTCCATTCGATAAAGTTATCTGCTGCCGATTCTCGCTTGTCGAGATTGCGGTCGCCTTGGCCTCAATGAATGGCACGTCGCCTGGAATCGCAGCGCGAACCGTATTGACGAGTTTGTCGTAGAGAATGCCATATTGCTGATTGGGCCGTCGCTCGACCAGCCGGCCAAACCGCGCGATCGCGACTTCGCGGTCGAGGACAGCGGCCGGCAAGATGACATCGGCAAGACCGGCCTTTTGCACGAGTTCGACCTGCGCATGGTCAAGCTTTTCGCATCGAAAATCCGGCGGGTAGGCCCGATGAGGATCAATCAAAACCGTATCGATACCGGCACGCCCCAGCATGGCTGCAGCCGCCGATCCGCCAAGTCCGCCGCCAACGATCGCAATATCGGTCTGCCGCATCGGCCGCCCCCTATTTGGCCCGATTATTGCGTACGAACCATAAAAGAACGTTGAATTCGAACGCACTTGCCAAAAGGACCTGGCCAATCGGTCCATCCGGCATTTGTCGCCGTCATGGTTAATGCGGGGCGTCAAACATTGGCCGGATGCATGCAAAACATGATTTATTCAGGTATCACTGCAACAATAGCGGGCTAAAGGCTGATCCTTACAAGATTGATCGCGAGCCCCGACATGAGTGAGAACACAGCCGCCTTGTTGCAACCCGAGAGGGGCTTACAGGAAGGGGCACCGACCCAAACCAGCACCATGCGCAGCCGCGAGGCGAGTGATTCATCGATCAAGGTAAACGATCTCCCAATTGCGGCGAGCCCGCCCTTGGCGCTCACCCATGATGCCCCGACGTGCGGTCTGTCCACGAACTTCTCCCTCACGCTCCATGGCGATCTCCACGACATTGAAACGGAGTGGAAGCGGTTCGAACAGCATGCCGACTGCGCGGCATTTCAGCACCACATCTGGCTCGCCAAATTCCAACAGCATGTCGGGTCCCGACGCGGCACCAAGCCTGCCATCGTGTGCGGCCGCGACGCGAGCGGGAGCCTGTTGATCATACTGCCGCTGGCAATCGAGGCGCATGGGCCGTTCCGCTGCCTCACGTGGCTAGGCTCGGAACTATGCGACTACAACATGCCGATCCTGGCCAAGGAATTTGCGCAAGCCGTACCGGCCGATCGCTTTGCCGCGATCTGGAGCGATACACTTCTCCTCTTGCGCAATGATCCAGGATTTCGATTTGACTGGATCGATCTGCAGAAAATGCCCGACGCGGTAGGCGACCAGAAGAACCCATTCACGGGTCTCGACGTCGCGGCCCACCCGAGCGGCGCCTACGTGGCAACCCTTGGCCGGTCCTGGGAGGCCTTTTATGCGGAGAAGCGATCGGCTTCGACGCGCAAACGCGAGCGTCGCCAATTCAAGCATCTTGCCGAACACGGCAAAGTGCAATTCGTTGACGTCGAGGATCGTGTCGATGTCGAACGCACGGTCGCAACCTTGATCCGCCAGAAATCGCAGTCCTTTGTCCGCATGGGCGTCGACGACCTCATGGCCCGCCCCGGCTATCAAGCCTTCTATCGCGACGTTGCCACCGACGCGCAAGCCCGCGGCGTGATTCATGTCAGCCGCCTCGACGTCGGCACGCGGGCGGTCGCGACCGGCCTCGGCCTGCGCTTCCGGGGCTCTTATTATCTCATCCTCTCAAGCTACGAAGACGGCGCCTTGACGCGCTTTGGGCCGGGCCGCGCACACCTCAACGAGCTGATCCGCAGCACAATTGATCGCGGCTTTCGCTATTTCGATTTCACGGTCGGCGACGAGCCCTACAAACGCGACTGGTCGGACATCGAATTGAAGCTCTACGACTACCTCGCACCGGCGACGATGCGCGGGCGACTGATCGTTGCCACCATGGTCGCCTTCCGCCGCACCAAACGCTTCATCAAGCAGACGCCTGTCCTCTGGCGTGTCTTCAGCAAGGCGCGAAGCATCCTGGCGTCATTACGGCGGCGATAGGCACGACCCGGCCACACCTCGTCACTGCGCACCCCCGGGTCAATTTGGGCTCTTGATCCCGGCGCCAAGGAGCGCGACTGTCAGGGGAAACAGGAGATGCCCATGACAAAGCTTTTGCGCGCGCCATCATTTGTCGCAGCGACTATTCTTGTTGCACTGGCAGGCCCAAGCGCGGTCGCGCAGGACTGGCCAACGCGTCCCCTGACGCTGGTGATCCCGTTTGGGGCAGGTGGCGGCATCGACGCCAGTGCCCGCATTCAGGCCCAGCACATGAGCGAACTCCTCAAACAACCGATCGTGGCGGAGAACATCGGCGCGGCCGGCGGCATGGCGGGCTCCCTGACCGTCGCCAAGGCCCCGCCCGATGGCTACCGCTTCCTCATCGGCAACACCGGCACGCTCGCCTATAACCAATCGCTGTACAAGAAGCCGCTCTACAATTCGGCGCAAGACTTTCAGCCTGTCGGGCTGATGACCGAATCTCCGCGCATCCTGCTCGCCCGCAAGGATTTGCCCGTCAGGAATCTGCAGGAATTCGTCGCTTACGTGAAAGCCAACCATGCCAAGATGCAGTTTGGCTCCGCCGGCGTCGGCTCCGGCACCCATCTGCCTTGCCTCCTTTTGAACATGGCACTCGGTGTCGAGGTCACGCATATTCCCTATCGCGGTGAGGGAGCGATCATGCAGGATCTCATCGGCGGCCGCATCGACTACGCGTGCGCCACCATCCAGAGCGGTGCCGCGCAGGCCAAGCAAGACACCGTGAGAGGCCTGGCCGTGATGGCGCACAAGCGCGTGTCGATCATTGCCGATCTCGCGACCAGTGGCGAACAGGGGCTGCCTGGCGTCGAAGCGACGGTGTGGAACGGCTTCTTCCTGCCCAAGGGCACACCGGACCCGATCGTGCGCAAGCTCAACAAGGCGATGAGCGACACCATCGACAATCCCACCATTCACAAGCGCCTGGAAGATCTCGGCCTCGACATACTTCCCATGGAACAGCGATCACCCGAATATCTCGCAAAATACCTCCCCGCGGAAGTGGAACGCTGGGGTAAAGTGATCCGAGCGGCGGGTATCAGTATCGATTGAAAGTGGTGGGTAACGAGTAGGGAATAGTGGCGAATAGCGAATAGCGAGTAGCGAGTAGCGAGTAGTAGTAAGTACCTGGATCGCGATCTGCGCATTGACTATTCGCTATTCGCTACTCGCTATTCGCCACTTGTTGCTCGCTCCCAAAAAGGAGAACGTGATGTCAAGAACCTTGATCGCCCTGACAATTGCCACGGCCCTCAGCGCCAGCCATGCGCAGGCACAGAACTGGCCGACCCGTCCCGTCACGATGGTCGTGCCCTATGCGGCGGGCGGACCGATCGACACGATCGGGCGCATCATGGCGCAACGCTTAAGCGAAGTTCTTGGCCAGACGGTTATCGTGGAAAATATCGGCGGTGCCGGCGGTATGACGGGCGCCGCGCGCGTCGCCAAGGCCGCGCCTGACGGCTACACCTTGCTGATGTCCGGCAGCGCCGTTCTCGCAATCAACCAGACTCTCTACAAGAAGCCGCTCTACAATGCGGTGACCGACTTCGAACACGTGGCGCTGTTTTCAGATTCCACACGAGTCGTGATCGCGCGCCCGAATTTCCCGGCCAATACGTTTCAAGAGTTCATCGCCTATTCGAAGGCAAACCACCTGAACATGCAATATGGTTCTGCGGGCGCCGGCTCCGGCACCCATGTCTGCGCTGTCCTCTTGAATGTCGCAATGGGCACCAAGATCACGCACGTGCCCTATCGCGGGGCCGGTCCCGCGATGCAGGACCTCATCGGTGGACGCATCGATTTTGTGGCCGAGCAGATTTCGACGGCGCTACCGCAAATCCAGGGCAAGACCGTCAAGGCGATCGTCACGCTTGGGCTTGATCGCGCGCCCGGCCTTGAAAATCTCCCAACCGCGGAAGAACAAGGCATCAAGGGCCTCGACTGCGGCAGCTGGGGTTCATTCTCGTTTCCCAAGGGCACGCCCGCGGCCATCGTTCGCCGCTTGGCAGAGGCCACCAACGAAGCGGTCGAAAATGCGAACCTGCGCGCGCGCTTCCAGGACATCGGCGTAACGGTTGTCGCAGCGGAACGCCGGACGCCGGCCTATCTCAACAAGTTCGTCCCGGCCGAAATCGAACGATGGGCAGCTCCGATCAAAGCCAGCGGAATTGTTGAGGAGTAGGTGGCACGGAGATTGAGCCATGATTAGAACATTGATTGGCGCCACGCTCGCTTGCGCCATGGCGTCGCCCGTCGCCGCACAACCCAACGCGTCGACAACATCGACTTGGCCGACGCGCCCCGTCACCCTGGTGGTGCCGTTCCCGGCCGGCGGGCCGGTCGACCTCGTGGCGCGATTGTTTGCGCAAAGGCTTTCTGAGAAACTGGGCCAGCAGATCATTGCGGAGAACATCGGCGGCGCCGGCGGCATGTCGGGCGCCGCACGCGTCGCCAAGGCGCCGCCCGATGGTTCCGTGATGTTGTTCGGCAACCAGGGCACGCACGTGTTCAGCCAGATGCTCTACAAGAAGCCGCTCTACAATGCGGCCGAGGATTTCGCGCCGGTTTCCGTGGCCATCACGAATGCAAAAATGCTGGTCACGCGCAAGGACCTGCCGGCCGACACACTCGCCGAATTCGCCTCCTACGCCAAGGCGAACCACGACAAGATGCATTACGGCTCCGCGGGCTCCGGGTCGGCCACACAAGTGAGTTGTATCCTGCTCAACAGCGCGCTCGGCATCAATGTCACCCACGTGCCCTATCGCGGCACGGGCCCCGCCATGCAGGACCTGATCGGCGGCCGCATCGACTACGTGTGCGATGTCATTTCGGTGACAGTGCCGCTGGTGGAGTCCAAAGTCATCAAGGCGATCGCGCTGCTCTCGCCGCAGCGGAGTCCGGCAATGCCGTACCTCGCCACGGCGCACGAACAGGGCTTGAAAGATTTCGACACCGACGGCTGGAATGCCTTCTTCTTTCCCAAGGGCGTCCCGGAAGCAATTGTGCAGCGGCTCGCAAGAGCTGTGAACGAAATCGTTGAGGAGCCGGCGATGCGCGAACGGCTCGAAGCCTTGGGCCTGAGCGTGCCGGCACCGGATCGGCGCGGGCCCGAAGTCCTCGACCGGTTGGTGCGCAGCGATCTCGTGAACTTGGCCGCGCCCGTGAAAGCAAGTGGGGCAGTTGCGGAGTGAGTCTCCGTCGTAGCCCGGGGTGGACATTTTGCGCGCTCTTTACGCGCGAAATGGGAAACCCGGGGCGGATCTCGCAACGCTGAAAGACCGTTCCCGGGTTTTCGACGTAACGCGCAAAAGCGCGTCACGCTCCAACCCGGGCTACAAAGGGGCGCGCAAAAACACCAGTTCCGTATCGTCGTATTGCCGTCGCTCCAATTCATCGTACCCCGACGGAGCTTTGAAGCCCGCATCCGCGGCTTCTTCCACGACGACCAGTGCCGCAGGCACCAGCCATCCGCCTTGACGCGCGCAAACGAGCGCCTGTTCGGCAAGGCCCTGGCCATAGGGCGGATCGAGAAACGCGAGTGCAAACGGTTCAATCGGACGCGCGGGGCCGAGCTTGGTCGCATCGCGGCGAAAGATGCGCGTCGTGCCGCCAAGGCCCAGCGTTGCAACGTTTTCGCGCATCAAGGCGCGCGCCTCGGCGCCCTCGTCGACGAAGAGTACAAAAGCAGCGCCACGCGACATTGCTTCGAGCCCCAGCGCGCCGGTGCCGGCAAAGAGATCAAGCACGCGCGCATCCGTAACCGGATCCCCATAGGCATGCACCAGGATGTTGAACAGGCTCTCGCGCAGCCGATCGGCCGTCGGCCGCACATTCTGTGATTTCGGCGCCACCAATGCGCGCCCACGCAATCGGCCGCCAACGATACGCATTACCGTGGCTTGCCGCGCCGCGGCCTATCGCCGTGCGGCTTGCTGCCTTGTGGCCCAGCGCTGCGTGGTCGACTGCCGTGCGGCTTGCCGCCGGGCGGCTTGGCGCCGGCCCGGAGGCCACGACGCTTCTCGCGGCGCGCCATCGCGGGTTCACCCATGCGTTCTGTATCCGAGCGGCGCACATGACCGCGCGGTCGTTGCGATGCACGTGGAGGGCGTTCGCCGGCCTCGCCCGTGCGCGCCTCCTGCCGCGCCCCATCCCGCGCGGAGCGCATTTCTTCTACCGGCTTGCGAACTTCCTCCTCCGGCCGTAGGACAATTGGCGAGGAGAAATCCGAACCGGCAGCCGCCGCCACCCGTTCGCCCAATTGTTCTCGCAAATGGCGGGTCCTGACCTCTTCGACCGCACCGGGCTCCAATTGGCCGAGCTGGAACGGGCCGAACGAGACGCGAATGAGCCGGTTCACGGCCAAGCCCAGATGGCTC
>DATGVJ010000103.1:0-4468 GCA_035300505.1 Xanthobacteraceae bacterium | reverse complement strand
CCAACTTTTCCAGAGAAAGTATGCACCGCCTACGCCTGCGCCGAGCCCATAGAGGAGGCCTTGGCCGTACCAGAGCGGCACGAGCGAAATCGCAACCAACGCGGCCGCATGCAGAAGAATTGCCCAGGTCCATACCCGCTGTGATGCGGTGACCGGCAACATCGGCACCCCCGCCGTGGCATAATCGTCGCCTTTGACAGCGGCGAAACTCCAGAAATGTGGCGGCGTCCAGAGGAACAGGACAAGCGCAAGTAAGGCGGGAACGACTTGCGGCGTCGGATCAACCGCCGCCGCCCCCGCGAGCACGGCGAAGCTTCCGGCCAAGCCCCCGATCACGATGTTCCAGGCACTTCGGCGCTTGAGCCACACCGTATAGACGACGCCATAGGTGAAGGACCCGAGAAAAACGAGAAGCGATGACACTAGCCCATTCGCTGCCGCCGCCAACGCGAGCGAGGCGACGAGCAGGGCCAGGAACGAGATTGGCCACCACAGGCTTGGCTGAAACGCGCCGCTGGCGAACGGGCGGGATCGGGTTCGCCGCATCTTCCGGTCAAGGTCGCGTTCGTAGTAGTGGTTGAACGCACCCGCAGCACCTGATGCTCCAAGCACCGCAAGTGCCAAGGCCGAGGCATGCGCGACCGAGATGGCAGGGCCTTTAGCCGCCGCCATCCCGGCCAGCGCGCTTGCCGTGATCGCAACGCCGATCCTCAGCTTCAGGATCAAGCAGGTCATGCGAATTGCGGCGAGCATGGATATCTCCCGTTGTCAGCTGGACGCATCGTCAGCGGAACAGCCAGAGTTTGCCGCCGCGCGCCGTAGGCTCGGAGATAACGGACATTAGTTGACCAGTCGCTTCACGCCAACGTGGGATATCTTAAATCCCCGAAGCGTTGCGGCACAAGGGTCCTACTATGCGACTCAATAGCGGCAGAAACCGACGTGTGACTGTTTGCGGCCTTGCGTGATGCAGAAGGCACGGGCCGGCCGCTTGGCTGCGACGAATTCGTCAAAGAATTGGAACAACTCACCGGCAGAGCTGGAGACGTGACCACTGCCGGTTCCCGGGAACCCTGTAGACAACCAAACTGCTGGACAGACACCGATGAGAGAGTGTCGGAAACGGCTAACCTTCTCGGACAGGACCCAATGATGGCAGCACTTCTTCCTACCCCTATCGAATTCGACGGGTGTGCAATCCCTTCTGTTTGGATGACGCGCGCTACTAGGGCGGGGTTTCCGCGCCTTGACCGAGGGCGCGTTGCAACAGCACGCAGTCGAGCCAGCGGCCAAACTTGAAACCGACCGCTTCCAAAACTCCGATGTGCTTGAAACCGCAGGCTACGTGCAGTGCTATGGATGCGCTTTGTGCGGAATCCCCGATCACGGCGATCATCTGCCGATAGCCGCGCGCCTCCGCTTCCACGAGCAGGCTATCGAGCAACGCGCGCCCGACACCCTGTTTGTGCATTTGTGGCGCTACATATACCGAATCTTCGACCGTGAAGCGGTAGGCCGAGCGGGCGCGATAGGGGCCGGCGTAAGCATAGCCGACAACAGTGCCGTCGAGTTCACCCACCAGATAAGGGAAGCCGCCAGCAAGCAGCCCATTCTGGCGGCGCCCCATATCCGCCTCGTCCGGCGGCTCGGTTTCGAACGACGCCGTGCCATGAAGTACCGCATGGGCATAGATGCGTGTAATCGCGGCAATATCCTGCTGTTGCACGGGGCGCACAAGGAGGGCGTTCATCAGGGTCCATGTATAGGTTGTTGGCAGGCCGATGAGAATTAGACCCGCCAGGGCAAGATCGACAACACCGCTTCCCAGCACCCAGCCCCATCGTCCTGAAAGTTCGCGCCAGTGATCCAGCGCAAACATGATCGTTACAATGCCTTCGAGAATGAGGAAGGCGATGAGGAGCGGGGGCAGCATGACGATCCCAAGCTCCGGTATCATGAACAGGGCGCCGCCTACTCCTATTGTGAAGACGGCGGAGAGCAGCGACCACCAGAACCCGGGTGCCCGCCACATGACGAGCGTCGAGACCAAACCAGTCGCCCCGCCAATGAGGAACAGCCATCCAAAAAGCGCGAGGCCGATTCCCGGGGGCATGATGAAGGCGAGGAATCCCAATATGACCAGGACCGTCCCTTCGACAAGATGCAGGACCCAGTTGCCCTGAACAGCTGGTTGCCGGGCGGATCTTCTCCTTGATGGCCCGGATATGTCCAGCGTTGTCAATTTTCCACGCGTAAACCACGGTGTCATATCGCCCCGGGGTGCTCTGGATGGTGATTGCGGCCTATCTCCGCAATGTGGCGATGTAGGCTGCAATGTCCTGGGCCTCAACTCGTGTAAGCGACATGGCCGGCATCCGGGGGTATGGATTCATCAGGAACGTGGCCAACCGATTGACGTCGAAGTCCGGCTTGCGCGCAATGGCCGCGAAAGGCGGGGCTTCAGACGTCGTCTGGCGCTGATTGGCTGCGACGACGTGACAGGTTACGCACCAGCGGCGGGCAACCTGCCGGCCGTGGTTGGCGTCCGCGGCCGCCGCGGCATCGAGCGCGATGATAGAAAATACCAAGGAAAAGAACGCCGCTATTTTGATCATGGGAACACCTTTTGGCGAGTCGTCTGCGCTGATGGGATGGGCGAAGAAACTGTACAGCGCTTGTCGATGTTGCTGGTTCATTTCCGCGCCCCGATCGGAACTTCCGTTAGGATTTCAGTATCAGCGTCAGGGCTTCGGCGTCGTTGATGTAAGTCAATGGTTATACGTTTCGCAGAAGTCGAACCGGTCCAATGCGCGGCCGCAATCTTCGCCAAGCCGGCAATTCGTAGCCCGCATGGAGCCAATTGCGCGCTCTTCGCGCGCTTTGGCGCAATGCGGGGAATGTGTGGCGTGAATCCCGGATTTCACGCCAAATCGCAAAGAGCGATTCGGCGTTTCATCCGGGCTACGAACCTTAACCTAATGCCTATGGGGCTGCGCCAGTGCCGCACATGCCGCATGGCGATGGCACGTGATCAGGTGATCGTTGACCATGCCGACAGCCTGCATGAACGCGTAGACGATGGTTGGGCCGCAGAACTTGAAACCTCGACGGGCAAGTTCCTTTGATAGTTTTCGCGAAATCTCGCTCTCCGTCGGGATCTGCTTGCCGCCGCGCAGACTGTTGTTCTGGGGGCGGCCGTCGACGAAGTCCCACAAGAGTTTTGAGAAACCCGGGCCTTGTTCCATCGCGTCGAGCCAGGCGCGTGCCGAGAGAATGGTGCCTTCGATCTTCATCCGGTTGCGCACAATGCCGGCATCCGCCATCAGCCGCTCGACCTTTTTTGGTGTGTAGCGCGCGATCTTTTCCGGCACGAATCCGTCGAAGGCACGGCGAAAATTCTCGCGCTTGCGCAGAATGGTGATCCAGGAAAGTCCAGCCTGGAAGCCGTCGAGCACGAGCTTTTCGTAGAGCGCGCGGTCGTCGTATTCGGGGACGCCCCACTCGGTGTCATGATAGGCAACATAGAGCGGGTCTTGGCCCGGCCATGCGCAACGCTTCAGGCCATCGGTGTGTTGTGGCAATTGGGTCATCTTGCCGTCCTGCTCAGGGCTTCGCCCGGAAATGCAAATCGCGCCCAATGCGGCTTGACGACGCGAAGCGCTACGCCGCCGGCGAGGAGCGCCGAGTTGGCGGCGAGTGCTTCGTCGACGCGATCGAGGCGCAGAGTCGCGAGGCCGCGGCCGGCCGCGGCCGATCCCATCATGCCGACACTTCGCTCGCCCGCGGTCACGGGGCTGCCTCGTTCCGGACAGGGCCCCTCGAACGTCACCGGCACCACGCGCGTGCGCGCGGTGCCGCGGTGCTCCATGCGCGACACGACTTCTTGACCGATGAAGCAACCCTTCTTGAAATCGACGCCGTTCAACTGATCCATGTCGGCTTCGTGCGGGAAGGCATCGGAATAAATGAAATCGACGCCGCCTTGCGGCACGGCAAGTGTGATGCGATGGCCGTCGTACTGGTCGGCGCCGACCAGTGTGGCGCCGAGGTCCGATGCGGCAGCGCCCGCGCGTTCGGGGGGAAGAACACAACGCAGGCCAAGTTCAGGAAGGCGCGGGTCTGCGTAACACAAGCCGTTTTCCGTACCGTGGTGGACATCGCCGCGATGTGCATCAATGTCACCGTGCCAGATGGCGAGTACGCCGAGCGATGCGGAACGGTCTTCGATCGTGACCTTCGCGCGCAGCCGGTAGAAGTTGAGCCTCTCCACCAGTGTCGCTGCGAGCGCGCGCGGACAATCGAGAATGAATCCACTGCCGTCGGAGATTTCGGCCACGAAAAAATCCGCAATGATCTTGGCTTGCGGGGTGAGCAGTGCGGCAAAGCGTGCGTTTCCAGGCGCCAGTTTGGCGAGGTCTGATGTCACCAGGCCATTGAGGAACTTGCGGGCGTCGTCGCCCGCCACTTT
>DATGVJ010000102.1:0-17646 GCA_035300505.1 Xanthobacteraceae bacterium | reverse complement strand
CAGAAACAGATCCCCTACTCTGCCGGCATCACCACCAAGGCCAAGGACAGCGAAACCGCCAAGGCACTCGTTGCGTTCCTGCGTTCAGAGGCGGCGATGGCGGTGCTCACGAAAAAGGGCATGGACTTGCCCAAGTAATCTAGCCAAGTAATCTGCCGAAGTGATCTGTCGAAGCTTGAGGATTACGATGCGCCTAGCCTGCCAATTGCCGCTTCTGGGACTGTGCACCATGGCCGTGGTCGCGCCCACCGGCGGTCAGGCGCAGACCGACCCCGTCGCCGCATTCTACCGCGGCAAAAATGTCACCGTGATCGTCGGCTATACGGCCGGCGGCGGCTACGACATCTATGCCCGCGCGCTTGCCCGCCACATGGGCAAGCACATGCCCGGCAATCCCAATTTCGTGGTGACGAACATTACGGGCGCCGGCAGTCTCAATGCGGCAAACCACATCTACAATGTGTCGACCAAGGACGGGACGGTGTTCGGCACATTCGGCCGTGGGCTCGCCATGGAGCCGCTCATCGGCACCGCCAAGGTGCAATATGACGCAACCAAATTCACCTGGCTCGGCAGCGGCACCAACGAAGTGTCGCTCTGCGCCACCTGGCATACCTCGCCGGTGAAAACGTGGGCCGATGCGCTCAAGACCAGTTTTGCAGTCGGCGGAGAAGGCGCGGGGTCAGACCCCGATACGTTTGCGGCGCTGGTGCGCAACACATTCGGCGCCAAGCTCAAGCTCGTCACCGGCTATCACGGCACATCTGACATGATACTTGCAATCGAGCGCGGCGAGGTCGACGGCCGCTGCGGCTGGTCGTGGTCGAGCCTCAAGTCGACGCGCGCCGCATGGCTCGCGGAGAAGAAGCTAAATTACCTCGTGCACTTATCCGAGGCGAAGGCCCCGGAACTTGGCGATGTTCCAAAGATCAGCGATTTCGCCAACGACCGGCAGAAGCAAATTCTCAAGCTCGTGCTCTCGCGCCAGATCATGGGCCGGCCCTTCGCGGCGCCGCCCGGCGTGCCGGAAGATCGCAAGCAGGCGCTGCGCCGCGCGTTCGATGCCACGGTCAAGGATCCGGCCTTCCTCGAAGAGGCCGACAAGCTCAAGCTCGAGGTCAATCCGGTTTCGGGGGACGCCATCGACACGCTGTTGGGCGAACTTTATCGCACGCCCAAAGATGTCGTCGAAGACACCCGCAAGGCGATCGCGCCGTAACTCATTTTCGTAACAATGCCTTGAGCCGTTGCGGCGACACGGGCAATTGCTTGATCAATCCCGGCATGCCGAGCGCGTCGTCGATCGCGCTCGCAATCACGCCGCCCGCACCATTGATACCGCCCTCGCCCGCGCCCTTAATTCCAAGAGGATGGCGCGGCGACGGCGCATCTTCGGTGATGAGTACTTCGACATCGGGAATATCGTGCAGTGCCGGCAAAAGGTAATCCGCGAATGTGACCGACAACGGCTCGCCGGTGTCGCCATAGACGAATTCTTCCAGCAACGCACCACCAATCCCTTGCGCGCAACCGCCGACAAGCTGACCCTTAACCATCATGGGATTGACCGCACGCCCGACGTCATAAGCAACCATGAATCGTTCGACGGTGATCTTGCCGGTGTCGCGATCAACACGCACCACGGCAAGATGGGCCCCATAGGGGAAAACCGTGTGCGGCGTGTTGTACCAGCCGTGCGCGGCGAGTTGCGGCGGCCGGCCGCGCAGCAGCTTCGCGCCCGGCGCGATGCGCTTGGCGATCTCTGCCAAAGTAATCGAGGGGCCGCCATTGCGCCGCGCGACGACCCCATCGACGATGTCGAGATCGGATGCCGGCGTCTGTAGAAGCTCAGATGCAAATTCGAGCGCCTTCTCGCGCACCATCATGGCGGTCACGTGCACCGCACCGCCGGTCAATCCGGTGGCGCGCGCCGCATGCGCCCCGATGCCATGATCGATCAGGTCGGTCTGGCCGTGAATGACGCGCACCGTCTTGTAATCGACCCCCAAAGCCTCGGCGCATATCTGCGCCATGGCGGTCGGAAAACCCTGGCCGATCGAGGCGCCACCCGTGATGAGTTCAACGGCGCCTGAAGTGTCGACCGAAACCTTGGCATTGTCCGAAGGCCCGCGACCGCTTTCTTCCAGAAAAAACGAGAGCCCGGCCCCGACTGCTTCGCCGGCCGCACGCCGTCGCGCCAGTTCCTTCTGCAATTCATCCCAGCCGAAGACTGCAAGCGCCTTGTCGAGTAGTTTTGCGTAGTCGCCTGAATCGATATCGAGTTCCTCGATGCCGGGCTCATTGTACGCTTGCGCATAAGGCATTTCGGCCGCGGTGATGAGATTGCGCCGCCGCACCTCGATACGATCGAGCCCAAGCTTATCAGCAACCGCATCCATCAGCCGCGAGCGCACGAAGGTGCTCTCGAAGCGTCCCGGCGCCCGATAGGTGGCAGCCGGCGTCTTGTTGGTGAGCCGCACCCGCGCCATCGCGCGATAGGCCGGCACACGGTAACAGCCGGTGAGCATATACATGGTGCGGTTCGGCACGTTGACGCCGTGAGTGCGGATATAGGCGCCCTGGTCGTGGAAAATTTCGTCCTCGATGCCGAGGATCATGCCGTCGCGGTCAGCCGCGATGCGTGCGAGGTGGCGTTGCTCGCGGCCCTGGTTGGCGCAGATCAAGTGCTCGCGCCGGTCTTCGATCCATTTGACCGGCCGCTCGAAGCGCATGGCGGCTACGAGCACCAGCAGGTCTTCGGGGTATAGTTCGCCGCGAATGCCGAAGCCGCCGCCGACATGACATTCGTGCACATGCAGCGACGACGGGCTGCGGTTGAGCATGCGGCAGAGCGTCTCGCGATTGCGATGCGGAATCTTGGCAGCGCCATGCAGCTCCAACACATCCTTCGCCGCGTCATAGTGCCCGATCGCGCCGCGGGTCTCCAACGGAACGCCGGCGTGGCGGCCGGTCGAAAGATCAAGCTCGATCACCACATGGGCCTTGCGGAAAGCTGCTTCGATGTCGCCAAAACTGTGGCGCAAAATGACGGCCTCGCTGCTGCGGCCCGGCTCGAACTCGCCGGGAGGTTCGCTCGCCGAAACCACGACGGGAAGATCCTCGTATGCGACGTCGACGAGTTCGGCCGCATCCTCGGCGAGATAGGCATCTTCCGCAAACACGGCCGCGACCGGGTCTCCGACATAGCGCACGAAAGATTTTGCGAGCGCCGGCTGGCGGAATTCCCGTATGCCGGTGGCGTTCTTGTCGGCGCGAAAATCGATCGGCGAGAGTTCCGCGATGTCGGCATTGGTCCACACCGCAACCACGCCCGGCAATGCGAGCGCCGCCGCGGCATCGACCGAAACCACGCGCGCATGCGCCCGCGCGGAGCGCACGATCCGCATGTGCAGCTGATGCGGAAAATTGATGTCCGCCGCATAGCGCCCGCGCCCGGTCACCAGCGGCAGATCTTCGATGCGCGGGACGGCGTGGCCGAGCACGCGCCGCTCGCTCGCGGGCGGCGCGACAGGGTAGTGATGTTCGGAGGAAGGACCGTGGTTCATGTAGACAAGACCTGAAACTTAGTGGGTTACGTCATCTTCAATGAACGGATTCTTTGGCCGGAGCAATCGTAGGGGCGGACCATGGTGCGCCGGAGGACGCGCGCAGATGCGCTTATGGTGTCCGCCCGTCGGGGTGACACGAGCGCGATGGGGCGGGCTTTGCGCCGTGCGATCCAGGCCGTTCTCGATGCGTGCAACCCTTGCGTCCGAGGCGGCAGATCCGATCATGCTCGCCCGCGCTACTCCATCTGGATCTTTACGGTGCGCACCACGTTGCCCCACTTGACGATCTCGCTGCGTTGCAGGGCGCCGAACTGCTCAGGCGTGCTGCCGACGAGTTCAAGGCCCAGCGCCGCGGCGCGCTCGGCGACGTCCGGCTGGCGCAGTGCGGCAGCAACCTCCGCGCTGAGCCGTGTTACGATTTCGGCGGACGTCCCCGCGCGCACCGACATGCCGTACCAGTTCACCACCTCGAAGTCCGGCAGCGTATCTTTTGCGATCGGCACGTCAGGCAACGCCGCCATGCGCTTTGGACCCGTGGTCACCAGCGCGCGGAGCTTGCCGCTCTCGATGTGCGACTGCGCGACGGCGAGAGCGTCGAACACATATTGCACCTGGCCGCCGATCAGGTCGGTAATGGCCGGCGCGCTGCCGCGATAGGCAACGTGCGTGGCGTGGATGCCGGCTTGCAGGTTCAGCAACTCGCCGGACAGATGCGGCAGCCCGCCATTGCCGCTCGAACCGAAGAACATCTGCCCGGGCTTGGCTTTGACAAGCTCGATCAGCTCTTTGAGCGATTTGGCCTCGACCGACGGGTTGACCACGAGCACGAAGGAGAGCGAGGCGACATGTGACAGCGGCATGAAATCACGTTCCATATTCATGCCGGGCTTGCCGGGATAAAGGGCCGGGTTGACGGCGAGATTGCCGGTCGTGCCGAAGAAGATGGTGTGGCCGTCCGGCTCGGACTGCGCGACGCCTTGCGTCGCGATCAGACCGTTGACGCCGGGACGGTTCTCAACAATAAGCGGCTGTCCAAGCTTGGCCGACATTTTCGGCGCGATCAGGCGCGCCAGAATGTCGATGCCGCCGCCGGGCGGAAACCCGATCACGATGCGGATCGGCCGGGAGGGAAACACGGATTGGGCGAAACTGCGACTTGCAATCAGCGGAGCCGCGGCCGCGCCGACCATGAAGGTACGCCGTGTCGTACGTTGAGCCAAAGGATGCCTCCCGTTCATAGCAGCTACTCCCGCGTCAATTATTTCCGGTATGTTGGAATTGCGCTACGAGTAGAGTCAAGGTCGGCAGCAGCCAACAGGGAGACGGCATGGGAATGCAATCTGCGCTTCGGGTCGGCCTGATGGTGCCGGCCAACAACACCACCATGCAGGTCGAACTGCCGGCATGGTTGCCGGCCGGCTCGACGGTTACGACTGTGAAAATCCCGCGCGGCCAAGGCTTGCTGACCGTGGATCAGATCCCCGCCTATCGCAATGCGGCAATCGCGCTCGCACGGCAGCATTTCGCCAACGGCAACCTTGACCTCATTGCCTACGGATGCACAGCAGCCGGATTCCTCTCGGGCCCTGCCGGAGACGCTGAGCTATCAGACATGCTGGCGCAGGCCGCCGGCCTGCCGGTTGTCACCGTGTCACGCGCGATGGTGCGCGCTTTGCAGTACGAGAAGGCCCGCCGCGTTGCCGTGGTCACGCCCTATCAGGACGCCGTGAACCTGCAACTGGAGGCGTTCCTGAACGACGGCGGCATCGAGATCGTACGGCTCGACACTTTTCGGGCGCCCGATGTCATGTCGCTCGGGCGCATCACCGCCATCGAGGTGCAAGAACTCGCGCGAAAGACGATGGGGCCTGATTGCGACGCGCTGTTCATCGCCTGCTCGCAATTGCCGACGCGCGCCATTCTCGCCGGCCTTGCCTCCGAATTGGGGCGGCCGGCCTGGTCATCAATCAGTGCAACGGCCTGGGATGCCGGGCGGCTTCCGGTTGCCGCATAAGAAGGCGCGCGGTACGTGGTGACCGAATGAACAAAATGCCACCGCTTTGCACCTTTCGTACCTCCAAGGGGCACACCATGAAACGTCGCACGTTTCTTCTCGGCTGCGCCGCAATGCCGCTGGCCGCCAGCTTCGCCGCCGGCCAGGCCGGCTGGCCCAGCCAGGTCGTGCGTATTATCGTTCCGTTCGTCCCCGGGGCGTTCACTGACATCTCGGCGCGCCTGCTCGCCCAGGAGCTAACTGGACAGCTCGGCCAACCGGTGATCGTTGAGAACCGCGGCGGCTCCGGCGGCACGGCCGGTACCGTCGCGGTCGCGCGCGCGGCTCCGGATGGTTACACGCTTCTGCTCACCGACACATCGCTGTCGGTCTCCCCCGGTCTCTACCACAATCTGCCCTACGATCCCTTGAAGGATCTCGCGCAGATCAGCCGCATCGCCGAGTCGCCGTCGATCCTGCTTGTGCGGCCCGGGCTCGGGCCGAAGACGCTCGGCGAACTGGTGCGGCTGCTCATGCAGAAACCCGGCGAACTCACGTTCGGGTCGGGCGGGCCGGGATCGTCGGCACATCTCGCCATGGAGCTGTTGCTGAACTTGAGTGGCACCAAAGCCCTGCATGTCCCGTTCCGCGGCGTGGCTGCGGCCATTGCCGAGGTCATCGCTGGCCGTGTCGACATGGGCATCGCCAGTCTCGCCTCCGGCGTGGCTCAAGTGCAGGCCGGCACGCTCATCGGCCTCGCCGTTTCCGGCAACATGCGCAGCGAACTGTTGCCGGACGTGCCGACCTTCGCCGAAGCCGGAGCGCCGGGCTATGACATGTCCTATTGGTGGGGTATTGCGGCGCCGGCCGCGACCCCACGGCCCATCATCGAGCGGCTCAACCGCGAGATCGTCATCGCAAGCGCCAAACCGCGCCTGCGCGAGGCTTATCTCAAGCAGGCGGCTCTCGCCGTCAGTTCGACGCCGGAGGAAATGACCCGACATCTCGAGCGCGAGATCGCGGTCTGGCGTGAAATCATCACTACCGCAAAGGTCACTATCCAATGAGCCTTCTCAACGAACCGCAGCCTGCATTCCTGGCGCCTGCGCAATCCTGCGACGCACATTTCCACGTCTTCGGCCCTGCGGACAAGTATCCGCACGGTGGTGTGAACGAAAAGCTTCGTTACGCACCACCGCTCGCGCCGCTCGCCGACTACATGACGCTGGCGAAGCATCTCGGCACGGAACGTTTCGTGTTCGTTCAACCGAGCGCCTACGGGCGCGACAATTCCTGCATGCTCGATGCCATGCGTGAAGTCGGCATTGCGCGCTGCCGCGGCGTCGTCGATGTCGACGTCGATGCGCCGGACTCCCTGCTGGACGAAATGAACAGGATCGGCGTGCGTGCCGTGCGGATCAACCAGTCGCCGGTCAAGCCGCCGGAACCCGGCTTCGCCGACGTCTGGCGCAAACGGATCGAGCGCATCGACGCACGTTGCGCCGAGATCGGCTGGCATGTCGACTTTCTCAATCCCGGATGGCTCACCGAGGAACTGCTTCCCGTGTTCGAAAAGATGCGCTGCTCCTACACGATCGCGCACATGGGGATGTTCCTTGCCAAGGAAGGTCCCGACCAGCGCGGATTTCAAAAGATGCTTGATGTGTTGCGTCACGGCGACGGCCGCATGTGGGTTAAGCTTACCGGCACCTACCGCATGGCGACATTGCCGACGATGGCGGACGCTGCCCCGATGGCGCGCGCGCTGATCGAGGCGGCGCCGAACCGGCTGATCTGGGGCAGCGACTATCCGCACCTGTCGTTCGCCGACAAGGTCGGCTCGGTGCAGCTCTTCAACCTGCTCGCCGACTGGGCCCCAGACGACGCAACGCGGCGCCAAATCCTGGCGGACAATCCGGCCGCGCTCTACGGCTTCGGAAAGGTGTGAGGCACGTGAGGCACCGCAGGGCGCAATCGAGCCATGCCGAGCGCGTTCTTGCGCGCGGCATGGCTCGATTGCGGCGCTCACCTCGCCGATTCCACATATTCGGATGCGCGCGATGAGCAGCGCGTCATCAAAACGGAAAGCGCAAGCGAGCAAATCGTTTCTCGGCGCGGTGTGGCGCCTTGCGGGTAACTGGTTCACCCTTTTCGATCAGGATGTCCATGCAGAGATCAGTGCACTCGTCGCAGATGATGACGTCTCCTTTGTGGATAGCATAATGTATTGCTCCACCACAGAAGGAGCAGTAAGGCGTCGTGCCTGCCTTCCTCGGTTTGCCGAAATCCTTCCACGACTTGCTGATCGGCTCAGGAATGAAGGGGCCCGAATCCGTGAACGCCCCGACGCCCCCCTCATCGGTATCGCCTGCCTCCGAGAACAATTCATCACAACGCACGATACATTTATCGCAAATGCCGATCTTGGGCCCCGCGATAAGCTGGGTCACTTGGTCATGGTCATGGTATTTGTGGCAAAACCCACAATGCAATTCGGTAAGAACCACAAGAGCCTCCGCCTACTTGGTAGTTAAGGAAATTTCCGCGTTGCACGTCCCTTCGGCGATGTGAGTGTACACCGTGCCGGCACCTCACCCTTACCTTTGGCTTCACCTGCCGCATAGGCGCGATCGATCGGTGGGCGCAGGATCGTGCTGTCTTCAATGCTGACAACGATGGACATGGTGTCGTACTCCTGTTCGATCAGCGGTCGTATGAATTTCGATTTGAAGGATTTTCCGGCTCCGCTGCGGAGAATCGAGAACAGCCAAATAATCGATCCGCCGCTCCTTCGTGCTCGGGAACTCGGTTTGCAGCAGCGTCAATTGGCCTTCGCCGCCGATGCTCCGCAGAAATGAGCGGCAGCCGATCCGGGCAAGGTGTCGCAATGTAATATCGTATCTGCCCATCGGCGTTCCCGCCAAGTCCTTACTGTCGACGCTGACCGGAAAACGGCTCGGCCCTGAGTTTTCAGTATTGTTCTTGTTTTGTTCTTTTGTCAAGAGAGCAAAGTTCAGAAATTGGCGGGGTCGTCTCTTGCGCCATTAATTGAGCTAAGACGTGAGTCATCGTTACCGTCGGATGTCGAGACGGGCCAGGAGCGGAAAGTGCGTAGGGCGCAATCGCTTTATTGCGCCATTGACCAACATCGGTCTTGCGCGTTTCGGCCGACAAGCGGCGCAATAAAGCGATTGCGCCCTACGCGCTGCTTTGGTCATTTTGAGAAAAACTCAGGATGAGCAATACTCGATCGCAGTAGTTTCAGAACCGTAAGTGATGTTGCGGTGCGGCACGATTCTGCTGGGGGCCAGATTCGGACAATCACTGCCGGTGATTTGCCAGCGGTTTCGCAACCTCCCAGAGGCAGTCGATGAAAAGCTGCGCCACCGGGCTGATTGCCCGGTTTTTCAATGTGAAAAGCCCGATGGGCTGTTTTGTGGATGGCAATTCGATGGGCAAAGCATTTATCCCTGGATCTTTGGCGGAAAATTTCAATGCATGAGCAGGCAACATGGACAAGAAATGACCCGTTGCTAAAAGGCTTGTTCGCATACTGTGGGACAACGTGATTACGGCCCCGCGCGGCGGCTCAAGTCCGTTGTCATGAAACGCTTTCACCATTACTAACCCGAAAATCGAGTCCGGCGGAGAAAGTACCCAACGCTCGTTCACGAGATCAGAAAGTGCGATCTTGCGGCGGCGTATCCATCGACTTTGTGCGCCTGCCACCACGACGGCCGCGTCCTCGAATAAGATATCCGCATTCATGTGCTCGTCGACGCGCCTGTCAGAAATTCGTGCGAGTGCAACTTCGACTTTTCGTTCGCCCAAATAACGGAGCAGCGTAGCGGGATCCCCCTGCACAACTTGAAAGCTTACGAGAGGGTGCTGACTTGAAAGCCGATCAATCACGGTAGCTACCAAGCCCGCGGACAGGGGCTCCGTGCTTCCAATGCATATCTCGCCCATAGTGGGGTCCGACAAGAACTCTATCTCTTTAATGCCCTGCTTCAATTCATCGAAAACTGCCAAGCTTCGTTTGATGAGTGCCCGCCCATAGCGCGTCGGTTCCACTCCCCGCGAACCGCGATCGAGGAGTGGGACACCAAGTGCGTGCTCCATTTCCGCGATTGCCTTCGAAACGGCGGGTTGCGAGACGGCGAGTTGGATGCCCGCCTTGGCCATGCTCCCGGCCTGGACCACTGCAAGAAGAATGTGCAGGTCGCGCAGTTTGATCTTCCTTCCAATTCGTGCATCCCACTGCATGGAGGTCGCCTCTAACCGTGTGGTTATCGCACCATATTAAATGAGAATTTCTGCTTATAGCAGCCCGATGCTATCAGCAAGGACAATCAAGCTTCGCGAGTGCGATCGTCGTCCAGAAGGAGAATCCTCCAAATGAAACTTCCACGGACAGTCACATCGAGCGCGCTTTCACGGCGCACTTTGCTTGCGGGTCTGGCAGCGGTGCCGGCCCTGACTGCGGTCCCAGTAACTGCGCAAACGCCGGCGGCCAAGGCCGCGGCGGAGCAAGCGCAGGCTGCTCTGAAGGACGCGAAGGGCACCAAGCTGGTGTTGCTCGGCACCGGTGCCGGCCCGGGCGGCCAGGGCCCAGAACGCACCCGGAAAATGACTTCGCACGTGATGCTAAGCAACGGCGCCGCTTATGTGCTCGATTGCGGCGTCGGCGTCATTGACCAATACGCCCGCACCGGCATCCCGTTCTCTGCGCTCCGTTCGATCTTCATCACCCATCACCACGCCGACCACAATATCGAGTTCGGCCCGCTGCTGACGATCGGCTGGATCAATGGCATGCATCTTGACGTGCGTGCCTTCGGTCCGCCGCCGCTCAAGCAGATGACCGAGGATTTTCTGCGTGCCTACAAGA
This sequence comes from Xanthobacteraceae bacterium, assembly GCA_035300505.1. Taxonomy (GTDB): domain Bacteria; phylum Pseudomonadota; class Alphaproteobacteria; order Rhizobiales; family Xanthobacteraceae; genus VAZQ01. Next base: position 7,193 of record DATGVJ010000102.1, on the reverse strand, counting down.
CCACGGTCGATTTTTGGGCCGACGATCTCAAAATGAAGCCACTGGTCACTGTCGACGTGAAGGAAGTGTCGGCGGCCGGACCGGTGACACATGACGACAACGTCAAGGTCTCCGCGATCATCGTCGAGCATCCGCCGGTGAAGCCGGCACTGGGTTACCGTTTCGACTTCAAGGACCGCTCGATAGCATTCTCTGGCGATACCGCGGCGTCGGAAGCGGTGGCGAAAATGGCCAAGGGCGCCGATGTCCTCGTACACGAGGCGATGTATGTCCCGGCGATTGAGACTTATATCCGCGGCGAGATCGCCAAAGGCCGGCCGATCAAGTTTGAAGACTTGATGGCGCACATGAAGGCGGACCACACCCCTGTCGAGGATGTCGGCCGTATCGCGCAGGAGGCGGGGGTCAAGACCCTCGTGCTGTCGCATCTCATCCCGGCCTTCGACAGCATCAGCGACGACACCTGGCGCACCCCGGCGGCGAAGTATTTTAAGGGCGAGATCATCGTCGGAAAAGATTTGATGGTTTTGTGAGATGATCAAGCGGGCAATGCGCGAGGCATTAAAGGCTGGCGTGCTGAGGTCTACGCGCTGGTAGCTGTCCCGCAAAGCGACTTTTGGGGCTCGGCATGAAACTTCTCCATCGTAGACAATTTCTGCATCTGGCCGCCGGAGCCGCCGCGCTGTCAGCCGTGTCGAGGATGGCGCGGGCGCAAAACTATCCGGCACGGCCGGTGCGGCTCGTGGTCGGTTTTGCACCTGCAGGAGCGCAAGACGTTTTGGCGCGGCTAATTGGTCAATGGCTGTCAGAGCGGTTAGGTCAGCAATTTATCGTAGACAACCGTCCGGGCGGTGGCGGGAACGTTGGGGCAGAAACGGTCGTGAATGCTCCGGCCGATGGCTACACGCTTCTGCTGGTCGGCCCGCCCAACATGATCAACGCGGCTTTGTACGAAAAACTAAATTTCAACTTCATCCGGGATATTGCGCCTGTTGCGGGGATGGCCCGCGTTTCAAATGTGATGGAGGTACACCCTGCGGTCCCTGCCAAATCGGTTTCCGAATTCATGGCCTATGCGAAGGCCAATCCCGGCAAGATCAACATGGCATCGGGCGGCAACGGGACCGCGGGTCATGTTGCCGGCGAACTGTTCAAGATGATGACCGGCGTCAACATGGTGCACGTGCCATATCGCGGTGAAGGCCCCGCGCTGATTGATTTGATCGGCGGGCAGGTACAGGTCATGTTCGGCGTCATGCCTTCTTCGATCCAGCACATAAGGTCCGGCAAACTCCGCGCCCTTGCAGTGACTACTGCGACGCGCTCGGAGGCGCTACCAGACATTCCTCCTATCGGCGAGTTTGTGCCTGGCTACGAGGCAAGCGCTGCATTCGGCCTGGGCGCTCCCAAGAACACAGCATCTGTGATCATCGACAAGCTGAATGCTGAGATCAACGCGGCCCTCGCCGACGCCAAGATCAAGGCGAAGCTTGCCGACCTTGGCACCACAGTGGTCCCAGGTTCGCCCGCCGATTTCGGCAAGCTCATCGCCGCGGAAACCGAGAAGTGGGGCAAGGTAGTCAAGTTCGCCGGTATGAAGCCGGAGTGATCCGGCAATCGGTATCAATATTGCAAAAATTTCGTTCGCGAATTCCACCCGATGCGATGACCGCTTTGGGGCAACGGACTAAACCGCTCGCCGCGGTAAGAGTCCGCGGCGGCGGTTTAGCGCGGTGGGGGGCGTTCCGTTTTGAGGTGAGGGGCTTTGTAAACCTTCATTCAAAACAGGAGCATCCCCGTGACCGAACAGGCAGTAAGCCCGTTGCGTCGGCGCATGGTCGAAGACTTACTGCCCAGGCCGCGGGTGGGAGGGACGCATAGTCAGGACTATAACCCGCTGTCCGCGCCACAATAAGGACCACAGGACTGGCCTCCAGGCCAGATGCAGCATGTGCCTTTTCCCAGACAACTATCGATGACATAATTGGTGGGTGCCCGATATGCCTTGGCTCCCGGAACCCGCCAATCGAGCAGCGCTGGTTTCAAGCTCCGGCTCACTCAGAGGAGGAAACACATGAGAATCCTGGTGATTGGCTTGATCGCGTTGGGAACCGTGGCGGCTTCCATTCCGGAGGTGCAAAGTCAAAGTGGTGCGCGCCCGACCATGGCAAGTGAAGAGGACTTCCGGCGCGCAATGAAAGAGCTCTCGAACTGGGGACGATGGGGAAATGACGACGAGCTCGGCGCGGCCAACCTGATTACTCCGGCGAAGCGGAAACAGGCCATGGCTTTAGTCACAGAGGGCCTGCCGGTTTCACTCGCACACGATATCGTGCAGGAACAAGCAGCGGATGCACCGAATATCCTGGAGCGCACCCTGGGCCCGGTGAATCCGACAGGCACCGCCGATAGATACCAGTACACGGGCACATATCACGGCATCGTTCACAGCCATCTCGACTCGCTCGATTGTCACATGATGGTGGACGGCAAGGGCTACAACGGAGTGGCGATGGAAGAAATCAAGGCCGCAGGCGGTTGTCCGAAGGGAAGTATCAACGCTTTGAAAGATGGTATTGTCACGCGAGCCATTCTCTTCGATGCGACACGCCTGCCGGGCAAGGCCACTGCTCAAGGGTGGCTGGAGCCAGGAACGGCGATCCATCGCGAAGACCTCGAGGCCCTGGAAAAGTTGGAGCGCGTCACGGTGTCGGCAGGCGACGTCATCCTCCTCTATACGGGGCGTTGGAAGCGGCGCGCCGCGCTTGGCGCCTGGCCAAGGGAAACCGGATTCGCCGGATATCACGCCGACGTTGCGTATTTCCTGAAGGAGCGGGGCGTTTCCTTCATCGGAGGCGACGGGCCTAACGACGTTTCGCCCTCAGGTCTGCCGGCATCTGTCCCAAATCCATTGCATCGGTTGGCGCTGGTCGCGATGGGCATCAACATTTTCGATAATCTCGATTTCGAGCGAGCGGTCGAGCAGGCAAGGCGGCTCAATCGTTTCGAGTTTTTGTTCACGGCTGCGCCGTTGCGCATCGAAAAAGGCACAGGATCGCCGCTCAATCCGTTGGCGATTTTCTGAGCTTCCACCTTCCACGTCAGGACGGAGCATTTTCGATGCTGCAAATCGCTAGAGATTTGACTCTCCACAACCACCATGGCGCTCCTTGCACGGCGCTGGCGAATCGTGTCGCCCGCACTGCTGCCAGCGTGATTGCTACCTTCTGTGGCGTTGCTTGCCTGACGATACTGTGCTTGACCGTGCTGGCGCCCTTGTTCGGACCGCTCGTCTTTTCGGCTCGCGCGCAAAGCCGCGATATTGTGGTATTCGGATCGATCGCCCTCAAGGAGGCACTCAACGAGGCGAACGACATTTTTTTGAGTGAGAACGGCACCAGAGCAGTGACCACTTATGGGGCAAGCACAGCGCTCGCCAAGCAGATCGAGGGTGGGGTGTCGGGCGATCTTTTCTTCGCTGGTGATCTTGCCTCGATGGATTACGTTGCCGCGCGCAATCTGATCAAGCCGAGCACACGCAAGGACTTGCTCCGCAACAGACTTGTTCTCATTGCCCCGGCCAACAGCATGCTCGCGCTGACCATTGGGCCAAATTTCCCGCTCGCGGAAGCGCTCGGCAGCGGCCAGCTCGCAATCGCCGACCCGGTCTCAACCCCAGCGGGGAAATATACCCAAGCTTCGCTCGAATATCTTGGAGTTTGGACGTCGGTGAGGAGCAAAATCGCCATCCCAGGAGGTTCGCGGGCAGTTCTGACCAAGGTTGCACGCGGCGAGTTCCCTCTGGGCATCATCTGGCAGACGGACACGGCGGACGAACAAGGGATAAGAATAGTCGCTGCCTTGCCAGAATCGAGCCATCCGCCAATTGTCTATCCGCTGGCGGTCCTGGCCAATTCAACCAACGACACAGTGTCAAGCTATCTTCAGTACCTGCTCTCACCAAAGGCCACGCCCTTTTTTCAAAAGCGCGGATTTACGGTGTTTTGAGCATCGATAGTGCGATCTCACAGCCAACAACCACAAAGGAGAAAACCCATGCTGCGTCTCATGCTATTGACCGCCATAGTCGCATCAACCATCCCCCTGGGGGCTGCGGCGCAAGGCGTACCGGACTTTACCGCAATCGTTGCCGCGCCTGATCGCAGCGAGGGCGACCGCGCCACTGACGGACGGCGCGATCCGATCAAATTATTCGGCTTCACCGGGGTGCGACTTGGTATGACCGTGCTCGACATGGGCGCCGGCGGCGGCTACTCAACAGAACTTCTTGCGCGCGCCGTCGGCCCCGCCGGCAAAGTATTCGGGCAGAACGCCTCCAACTTCGAACGTGCGGTCGCGGCACTCGAGGCCCGCACAAAAACACCCGCCGGACGCAACATCACGCCGCTGGCGCGCCCGTTCGACGACCCGCTGCCGCCCGATCAGCGAAATCTCGATCTCATCGCTTATTTTTTCTTCTATCACGACACTGCCTACCTGACGGTGGACCGTGCCGAGATGAACCGGAAATTGTTCGCGGCGCTGAAGCCCGGCGGCCTGATGATCGTGGCCGATCACTCCGCGAAGCCCGGAGATGGCGTCAGCGTGGCACGCACCCTGCACCGCATCGAGGAGAGCGTGCTGCGTCGAGAGGTCGAGGCCGCGGGGTTCAAACTGATCGAGGAAGGGAACTTCTTACGTCAACCTCAGGACCCGCGCGACTTTTCGGTGCAGCCGGTCACGCCCACGCGTCCGCCGGTTGACGAGTTTGTGCTCAAGTTCCAGAAGCCGCAATAACAGAATGCAGTTACGCTCCACGGTAGGACGTGATCGGAAAGCTAGTGGCGCAAGAAACTGAGAGGTGGCGAAGGTGATCCGGGCGGCCAACATCAAGGCGGAGTAGGCCCGCCCGCTCGCGGGCCGATATTCCACAATGTCCCGTTCTCAGAATCGAGCCCTGCGGCCTTTGCATTATCGGTGATTGTTCCTCGGAAAGCGGAGACAACGATGAAGACGCTGGTGAATTTTATTTTCGGTGGAATGCTTGCTTTAGTAGTAACTTGTGAGTGTGCTCAAGCGCAAAGTCCCGCCGGTGCCGAGGCGCGATTAAAAGAAAGGAATATCATTTTGCCGCAGGTGCCTCCGCCGGTGGCCAACTACGTAGACTCGGTACAATCAGGGAAATTGCTGTTTCTTGCCGGCAACACCGCTGGCCCTCAGTGGAGGTTCAAAGGCAAGGTCGGCAAAGATATCACCATTGAAGAGGGAATTGAGACTGCTCGGCAGGTTGGACTTATCATGTTGGCTAAAGTGCGATCCGCAACTGGCAATCTCGATCGCGTTAAGCGAGTTGTCAAAGTACTTGGGATGGTCAACTCCGCTGACGGATTTGGAGACCAGCCGCGCGTAATGAATGGGTTTTCCGATTTAATGGTGGAAGTCTTTGGCGAGGCAATCGGCAAACACGCCCGTTCAGCCGTAGGAATGGCTGGTCTTCCCGCCAACGCGGCGGTGGAAGTTGAGATGATCGTCGAGGTCGAATGAGTCTTGGTAGCCGGACGACTCGCGATGTCAGAGATGGGACGATTCCCCGATTCGGCGATGTTTCCGGTTGGTCCGCTCATACTTCAAAAGCGCCGGGAAAGTGGACATGCCGGCGGGAGTCCTATGGGCCCAGGCTGTGTGAAAAGTCGCACAGGTCAAAAATGCGTAGAATCGATTTCTCTATTGCCTTCTCGTGACGGCGGTTGTTGGCACTATTCGTTTGTCAGATCGACGAAATCGAGAAGGAAGTTCTAAACACAAATTGAACTTCCGACTTTTCACACAGGCTGGGCCACTAGCGGACCAATGCACTGCAACAAATCCAGTTAACGAACCCACCAAAAACGGTTGCAGAATTGCCGGCCCGTGCGGCTGGCGTGGAGTTCTCAAGCAGTATATTCTGAACCCAGAGGCAAGCGGCTCAGCTTGTCCGAATGCTGCACATAAGACGAGAATTTGCTGAATTTCTCGTTGTTTGGAACTGGCAGCACTGATGCCGTCGGCAGGCGCAATCGCAGACAAAACAACGAATGCACCCATTCCCCTTCACCTGTTGAGGGCGTGGAGAAGCCGCATGGTCGTCAGCATTTCAGAAAAGGAATGTCATGAAACTTCCACACAGACATTTTCTGCGTCTGGCCGCGGCCATCGCCGCGCTCCCGGTCGCTCTTGCAGTCGTAACCGGATTTTCCGGGAGTGCACGTTCCCAGGCGGCGAGAACCATCAAGATGGTCGTCCCGTTTGCGCCCGGCGGTCCTGCCGACGTACTGGCTCGTCTAATTGCGGATCGGATCGGCCAGGCGCAAGGGGTTACGGCGGTCGTGGAGAACCGCCCGGGGGGAGGAACTGTGATCGGAACCGAGGCCGTATCGCGCGCCACTCCCGATGGCAACACCCTGCTGATCAATAGTTCCTCGATTGTCATCGGTCCTCATTTACGAAGGCTGAACTACAATCCGCTCACCGGCTTCGAGCCAATCTGCTATCTCGTGCGGTCTCAGATGGTCATCGTCGTCAACAGCGCATCGCCCTACCGCACGCTCGCTGACCTGGTTGATGCTGTACGCGCCAAGCCGGGAGACCTAACGCTGGCAAATGCCGGCGCTGGCGGAATTACGCACATCGCGGCCGAGATGCTTAAGGGCGTGGCCAAGATTAATATAACCGGCGTCCCATATCCCGGCGGCGCTCCCGCGCTCAACGCGCTGTTGGGAGACCATGTGAGGTCGGCGCTCCTTGACTACACGGTATTGGCGGAGCAGTTGAAGGCGAGCAAGCTGCGCGCGCTTGCCACCACATCGGGAGTTCGAATCGAGTCGCTGCCCAACGTGCCGACGGTGGCTGAGTCGGGCTACAAGGACTTCGCGGTGGACATCTGGTACGGGGTATTCGCGCCGGCGAAGACGCCGAAGGAAATGGTCTCCCAATTCGCCGGCTGGTTCACCGCAGCCTTGCAGGTACCCGAGGTCAAGGCGAAGCTCGTCACCCAGGGGCTCTATCCAGTCGCGATGTGCGGCGCGGATTTCGGCGCTCTTCTTCGCAAGCAATCTGACGAATACGGCCGCCTCATTCGCGAGGCGAACATCAACGCGCAGTAATCCGGCGAATGCCCGCCCCGTTCCGCGAATGCCGCCCGCCCCGCGACCGGT
>DATGVJ010000101.1:0-3497 GCA_035300505.1 Xanthobacteraceae bacterium | reverse complement strand
CACTCGAATTCCCGACTTGGCGATTTCGAGCGCCACCGACTTGGTGATGCCTTCGACGGCGTGCTTGGCGCCGACGTAGATCGAGGCCCCGGCCGCGCCCTCGTGTCCATAGGTCGAGGAGATGTTGATGATGCTGCCGCTTCCCTGGGCCTGCATGGCTCGCACTTCGTGCTTCATGCTCAGGACCACGCCAAGAACGTTGGTCTCGAACGTCGCGGCAAAGCTTTCCGCGGTCTGGTCCGTGATCGGGCCGACATGTCCTTCGGTGGCGGCGTTGTTCACCGCGACATCAAGACGGCCAAACCGTGCGACGGTCTTGTCGACCAGAGCGCGGACGTCATCCTCCTTGCGGACGTCGGTGTTGATGAACTCGGCCTCCGAACCGAAAGAGCGCAGCTCCTTAACGAGCGCCTCGCCGGCCTCGTCACGCCGACCTGCAACGACCACGTTCGCGCCCTTCTTGGCGAAGGCGACGGCGGCGGCGCGACCGATGCCGGTGAGTCCACCGGTAATCAAGACTACTGGGTTGCTCATAATCCAATCCTCGCGATTTGCTCCGCCATTGCCGGCAGGCATGGTGAAACAGAAAACTCTGGCAGCGCTTTAGAGACCGTGGACTAGTCTTTTGCGTGCTATCGTTGAAAATGACGTAGGCGCCCCTGGCGGTCTTGAAAAAGACTTTGTAAGCTGGGGGGCATGCCTTGCAGATATGGAAGGCGCTATGGAGCTACGGCACCTTCGCTATTTCGTCGCGGTCGCGGAGGCGGGAAGCCTGACGGTTGCGGCTGAGAAAACGCTGCACACGGCGCAGCCTTCCCTCAGTCGTCAAATCCGAGATCTCGAATATGAGGTCGGTGTTCAGCTGATGAGCCGCAGCGTGCACGGAATTGAATTGACCGCCGCCGGCCGCGCCTTTCTCGACCATGCGCGGCTGGCGCTTACTCAGGCGGAAGCGGCTGCAGAGGCAGCGCGGCGAGCCGCGCAACCCATTAAACGGACTTTCGCCATGGGCTTTCTAACCGGACAGGAAGCTAATTGGCTGCCGCGTGCAATGGACATTCTTCGCGACGAGCTGTCCAATATTGAGATCAGAGTATCGACCGACCATTCCACGTCACTCGCAGACGATCTCCAACGCGGAAAGCTCGACATCGCCTTTCTCCGCCCGGAACAGAGACCCGATCTCGAATACAAGTTAATAGTGAGGGAGCCCCTCGTAGTCTTTCTCCCAAGCGATCATCCGCTCGCCGGGCGCAAGGCCGTCGATCCGCATGATCTTGCCGATCAAACATTTATTGGTATCTCAGAAATAGCGCACGTGCTGCGTCCTATCGTTAACGATTATCTAAAACGATGTGGAATTGAGATCTCGCCGCATCTTGAAATCGATAATTTCCCAATGGCCATTTCTCTGGTAGCATCGACGCGCGGCGTGGCTCTGCTGCCTATCTCTGCAGAGAATTTTTTGACTTGGTCGGTCGTCAGCCGTCCACTGAAAGGTGAGCTCCCCACGGTCGATTTGGTGGTCGGCTATCACAAGGCGAACACGTCCCCGATCCTGAGGACATTCCTCTCCCGAATTGATGACTTGACCGCCCGGATATCCAGCAAGGCTCGCCAAATGAGTGGACCGGGATTGGCCGCGCGCCGCGATGACCGGAGTGCAGGCCGGGGCAGCGAGGCCTGCTCCTCTACGCGACGACGTGGAAGGAATCTATGAAACTTCCCCACCGAAGACAATTCATGCATCTGGCAGCGGGCGCTGCCGCGTTGCCGGCCGTGTCGCGGATCGTCTGGGCGCAAGCCTATCCAACGCGACCCCTCACTCTGGTCGTTCCATTTGCTGCCGGCGGCCCAAGCGATGTGGCCGCGCGCATCATTGGTCAGCGCATGAGCGAAATTCTCCGTCAGCAGGTGGTGGTAGAGAATCTGACTGGTGCGGGTGGAACGGTTGGTTCGCTGCGCGTGGCAAAGGCCACGCCCGATGGATACCAATTCGTACTCGCCAACAGCGGTACCCATGTTTGGAGCCAATCTCTATACAAGAGACCGCCGTACAATACGAGCACCGACTTCACGCCGGTCAGCCTCGTTGTCGAGGCACCGCGTACGCTGATCACGCCGAAGGCTTTTCCGGCAAATTCGTTACCGGAATTCATCGCCTACGTGAAGTCGAGACAGTCGACCGTGCAGTACGGTTCCGCCGGTGCAGGCTCGGCATCGCACATTAGCTGTGTGCTACTCAACGCGGCCTTGGGTATAAACATCACTCACGTGCCCTATCGCGGCTTGGGACCGGCGATGCAGGACCTGATTGCTGGCCGTATCGATTACCTTTGCGATTCGCCTTCGACTACATTGCCGCAGATCGAAGGAAATTTCGTCAAGATACTGGCCACCACGGGACCAAAGCGTGCAGCGACCTTGCCGCATGTGCCAACCGTACACGAGCAAGGCTTGCCGTTCGATGTGACCGCCTGGCAAGCCATTTTCCTCCCGAAGGATACGCCTACAGCGATCGTCCAGCGGCTAAACCAGGCAGTCAGCGAAACACTCGACACGCCTTCAGTGCGTAATCGTTTTGCATCTATTGGCGAAGAGGTTACCCCTCACGAACGAAGAGGCCCAGAATATCTCGCAAGATTTGTCGTTAGCGAAATTGAACGATGGAGCGGGCCTATCCGAGCAAGCGGCGCAACCATGGACTGAACGGAATCGGCGGCAGGCTGGCCGGAATATTCCATTAGGCGCCGCGAGTCCGGTGTGGGGCCATTTTCGACGAGACAGCCACCCGCTACTTTGCTGGATTGCGCCTTCTTGACCTGCCCCCAGCTCGTCGCCACCCAATCCACCAAACCCTGCATTGGCTGCAAGCGGTGGGATAATCATGCCCTCGGCTCGGACGTGTTCGGTCCGCTCCGAAAGCTGACGCGAACTCAGACCGAGGCCTCCATTCGCCCATCAAGAACTGGGCGACCCCGTCCATTCGCCTCATCTTAGCTTCACCAGCATCTTTCCGAAGTTCTCGCCCTTAAACAATTTGAGAAAGGCTGTGGGCGCGTTCTCGATGCCGTGCTCTATGGTTTCCTTCCACGTGATCTTGCCTTCGTGTACCCATCTGGACATCTCTCTCTGGAACTCGGGCATGTGATCGAAATAGTTCGCGATGTTGAACCCCTCCAGCCGAAGGCTCTTGCCCATGACGAACATGATGTTACGAGGTCCTTCGGGCAGCCCTATGGCATTGTATTGTGAGATCATTCCGCAGATCGCAAAGCGAGCGAACGGGTTGGCTGCTGCGAGTGCCGCCTCCAGATGCTCGCCGCCGGCATTTTCGAAATAAACATCGATGCCCATGGGCGCTACATGCAGCAGGGCCTCGGTCAGATCGCCCGTAACCTTGTAGTCGATGACGTGGTCGACACCGATGTGCTTGAGAAAGGCACACTTGGCCGCACCGCCTGCCGACCCTATGACCGTGTGCCCCTTGAGCTTGG
>DATGVJ010000100.1:0-3851 GCA_035300505.1 Xanthobacteraceae bacterium | reverse complement strand
TCATCCACGCGGTGTTTCCGTCGCGTCGCGGCTTGCTACCGTCGGTGCGAGCCCTTCTGGACTTTCTGGCAATTGAGTACGCCGCCATTAGCCGTGCGGCACTTCCGAGTTGCGCGCGCCGCTAGGCGAGCGTGAGGTCCGCCAACTCGGCTCCCGGCGGCGCGTCGACACGGCGCCCGTGACGTCTGCTTCTGGCCCGTAAGGTCGAATTGCTGCGGCGCACCATTCCGTCCGCTTATCGGCAGTACAGCCGACCAGATTTGCTCACTTTGAGCCTTTCTGCCCATGACCCAGGCTGTGTGAAAATGCTGCGCGGTAAAAACTCACCATGATTTTTGAGGGGTGTGGGCGCACGGAGAACGAATAAACGCAAAAATTCGTGCTCCGCACGGCAATACGACCAAATCAGATCGAGTTTTCACACGGCCTGGACCCAAAGCGGGCAAACGCGGCGGCGCGGGAAAATCTCCTGTGCGAGGTCCACGAGTTTCTGACGGATGACTGGATTGGCGAGCGCGGTCACTGCCGCGCTGTTGAGCTTCGAAACGATTTCCTTCGGCGTACCCTTGGGCGCCCACAGCGCGTGCCAGAACGAAAATTAGAAACCCGGCAGACCCGCCTCATCGGTGGTCGGGACATAGGGTGCGAGCGCGTTGCGGTTCTTGGCGGTGACGGCAAAGGCCTTGATGTTGCCGGCGCGGACCTGCGACATGGAAACTGCCGGCGTGTCCATCATGATGTCGATCTGCCCGCCCACTAGGTCGTTCATCGACAGGCCAGCGCTGCGATAGGGCACCATGGTGAACTGGGTGCCGATCGTATTCTGAAACAAAATGCCGGCGACATGGCTTGGCGCGCGCAATCGCTTGCAGTTGCCCGCGCGCCGCTGTGTCGACGACGAAGCCGACGGTGTGCACCGTAATAACCCGAGCGCATCCAAACTTCAGGTCGGGCGGTCGCGGCCAGGCAGTTGGAACCGGTTGGCCAATTCTGAAAGCTACTGGCCGGAACTCGGAAAAGAGTTGAGCGTTGGAGTAACTTGCGCGGCGAATTTGAAGTTCCTATCGCCTCGCGGCGAATTCGTGTTGAAACTTCAAAAGCCGCACTAGAATCAATAAGTTGCTAGTGCGATTCCGAAGTTCGCAAACATACTGCTCCAACATGATGCGAACTTCGGAAACGGCGCACTCGGCCCCGGCCGTCGTGACCCGCGTATTCACCGGCGAACGAGCGAAAGGAAAACACCATGCAGATCAGCAGCTTCAAAGATATGTACATTGCGGAACTGCAGGAACTGATGAGCCTCGAAGGGCAGCTTGCAGCGGCGCTGCTCCCGATGGCCAAGATGGCGTCGCATCCTTCTCTGAAGGAGGCGCTGACGCGTCATCTGGGGCAAACGCAATTTCAAAGTCGCCGGCTTGAGGCACTTCTCAAGGAACATGGCGCGAATCCGCGGGCTCACACGGATCAGGCCATGGAGGCGCTGGTCAATGAAACCGAAAAGATGATGACGATGGTGAAAGGCAATTCCCTTCGTGATGCCGCGCTCATCGCGTCAGCGCAGAAGATCCACCATTACGAGATTGCAGCCTATGGCACTGCTGCGGCCTTGGCGGGACAGCTCGATCTGCGCGACGACCAGCATCTCCTGCACAAAAGTCTGGAGGAGGAGAAGGAAGCCGACATGATGCTGACAAGGCTCGCCAAAGCTGAAGTAAATCGAGATGCACTTGCGGCGTAGCTGGCGTCGCGTATCGCAATTAGGGCGCGGTGGTTCGTTGGTGAGGTACGGGGCGCTATTATTTTCCGCTATATCGGAGCTGGGCGAGTCGGCAACTCAAACGCGACAATTTTTCGCATTGGTCGCCAAAAAATAGGGCAACCGCAACCCCCTCGACCAGCGATTCACCAAGCCAGCGTCCACAAATACACTTACATGACGAACTGCTTGCATCATTTCACCTTACGTGTATTTCGATCTGTTACGATGAAGAGAATCACTCATGTGATACTCAATCGCTGAACGGAGACCTCGGCATATCCCAATACTCGGCCGTTTACGTCGGCATATTAACCTCGCACGCGAGTCCTTCGCGGCGCCAGTCGAAGTGAATTTCGCCCTTCTGCGCGCAGATCAATCCCTCAATTACGCGCGTGCCAAACCCATGGCGCGTAGGCGCCGCAACGAGCGGGCCGCCGCTTTCTGTCCACCGAAGGATGAGTCGTTCACCGACCGTGTCCCAGTCGATTTGCACATGGCCTTCAGGTAATGACAGGGCCCCGTACTTTGCGGCGTTGGTCGCTAACTCATGGACACACATGGCAATCGTCTGAGCCGCCTGCGGTTCCAGTAGCATACTCGGCCCATCGATCGACACGCGAGTCTCGCCGTCCGGGCAATAGGGGGAAAGCTCTTGGGCGATAAGAGTATGCAACTTGGCTCCTGTCCATCGCGATTGCACGAACAGCGTCTGCACTTGGGCAAGGGCTTGAATTCTTCCCCCTACTGCCTGCCTGAATCCCTCAACTGAGTCCGACTGCGTAAGACGTACGGTCGCCTGAACAGTTGCCAACACATTCTTGGCACGGTGTTCGGCTTCCCGCCCGAGAATGGCGATTTGCGCCTCGCTTTGAATGCGGTCGGTAATGTCGCGGGTGAAGCAGCGTGTATGAATGAACTTGTCTCCCTCCCACAGCACGTTGGAGTTGATAAGCGTGTGACGGGTTGATCCATCCTTGCAACGCAGGATCGCGTCGTAATTCTGTAGCGTTTCCCGATTGTTCAGCCTCCTGAGAATGTCTTCGATGGCTCCTTTGTCCACGTGAAATTCCGCGATGTAGTGGCCGATGTATTCTTCGGCCGTGTAACCGAGCATTTCCATTTCGGTACGATTGGCCCACAGAATCGTTCCGTCGGGGCCGATCCAGTGCATCGCCACGCTTGCATTTTCCACGAAGTCGCGAAACTCCTGTTCGGTCCGTCGCGATGCTTCTTCGGCGCGTTTGCGCTCAGAAATGTCGAAGAACATATTCACGGCGCCCACGACCGCGCCCTTCGAGTCGCGTAGCGGTGACGGGAACGCCATAAATGGCACCCGCGTGCCGTCAGGTCGCTCCGCCACGGCCTCTTGTCCCATTCCCTTGAAACTTCGATTTTCCTTCAGCGCTACGGCCATCGGGCACTGGTCATGCGGTAGCGGTGTGCCGTCGGGCCAGTACATGCGCCATGAGCCGCACCATTTGTCGCTGTTCAGCGTGGGACGCGCCCCCCACAACGCAGCGGCGGCTTCATTGTAGAATGTGATGCGACCTTCGGCATCGGTTGTGTACACGGCGGCGGGCAGTGCGTGCAGGAGTTCGCGCACTCCGCTCTCGCTTTCCACGTCGATTGTCAGTTCGCCCGCTATGTCGGCCGCAGAGGCACCGTTCCGATGGGGCAACGCGATTCCATCCCTATTCACTGCAACCTCCGTCTGGACCCACCGGCAACTTTTCAGCGTTGTAGTGTTATTGCGTCGTTCGCCGCAATTTGCCGACGGCGCGTCTGTCACAGACGCTTCGCGCTTCCACCCCGCTTCGTTCCCAACCTTCGTTCCAAGCATGGCGCAGTTTTCTTGTCTGTTCGGTATCCGACATATGCGCTATGCAAAGCACGCCCCTTGTACCTACTACATTTAAGAGGTATCCGCTGCAGGCTCGGTTCGACTAGCCTCGCAATCAATACCGCAGTCTCTGCCTCCCCGGAGAGGCGACAGAGCGGGTCTCCAAACAATGCGACAGAGACGAGCACCGCGATGTTCCACCCCGACAACAGTTCGGCGGCTCTCGAAGAGGCCCCGCGAGGGTGATGA
>DATGVJ010000099.1:0-2655 GCA_035300505.1 Xanthobacteraceae bacterium | reverse complement strand
TGCAACGGATCGTCCCGAACCGACTGCACCCCGCCGACGGTGTCCTGGATTCTCGGATCGGGGCCGCGTCCCTCCGCGAAGGTACGCTCTTCCACGCGCCGCCCGTGCAACAGCCCCGGCAGGCCGAAGTTTCCCTCAATGCAACGCGGCTCGTAGTAGATCCTGTTTTCCTCGTCGCTCTGCAGGGCGAACTCCTGCTTGATGGTCCAGGCCCTTGTCCATACGGTCGGATCTTCGATCAGGGCCTCGTACGCAAGGGTCCTTGGCCCGCTGCGCGTCCAGCGCTCGACCAGATGCAGGTTCTCGCGCGACCCTAAGACGTCGGTCTTAGGACTGAAATTGGTCACGTCGACCACGAGCGTTTCGCCCTCCCAATGGGCGCGCGAATCGCCGAACCACTGACGGATGCTGGCCGGCAGGTGGGGACTTCCGTTCATGACGATGTTGCGTTGCCAGCCCTGGCCCTGGTTCACGTCGTAGAAGATCGAGATGCCGCCCGGTGTCTGCACGATCCGGCGAAAGCTGCCGCCGAACAGGCTGCCGAACTCGGGCAGTCCGCTGCGCAGGCAGCGGTCCTGCAACCCGTCGTCCTCCGGCCCATCGCTCCGGTTGAGGCGCGCATTGTTGCTGGCGTGGTAGCGCGGCGACAGTTCCGAAAATCGCGGCGAGGGCGTGGGATCATATTTGCCTCCGGCGCACACCGGCTCCTTGTTCTTGCAGGCATCGGTCGATTGCATCAGTGCGAGGAAAAATTCCCGGTCGGCCGCGGCGGCACGCCGGGCTTCCGGTGTCTGCGGCGGCAGGCGGCCATTGGGCGGATCGACGATCATCGACGTGCGCGTGCCGGCATGCTTGATGGATAGGAACGCCGTGTTGTAGGCGCCGCCGACATCGACCGCGCTGCCGCGCTCCTGACGCGGATCGTCGCCGTAGTGGGCGGCGCGCTGCCGGTCCAACTCTTGCCGTTGCGCCTCGGTCAAGAATTCCTGGTTTCCGTAGCGGGCGGGGCGCTGGAGGGGCGTGTCGAATTCTTCCGTCCAGATCCCTTGAAGGTCAGGCTCGCCCCAAGCCGTCTTCAACGGAGCCGTTTTTAACGGAGCCGCTTTTGGCGCCGCATTGGAAAATGCCGGAGCTTGCGCCGAGGTCCGGGTGGCAAGCACCGAAATCGCCGCGCTGACCGCGGCTGCCGCAATGGCGACAGTCACCATCGAGGTTAAGCGATAGCCCATCGTTACCTCCTCGTGTTCAATCTTGTCCCGTAACATTGGATCCGTGCCCGGTCCCAGCGCATTTCAGCATCCGATCACTTCCGCGTCTGATTGAAATACTTCAGGTCCTCACTGCATTCGCGCCGAAAAAATAGCAGTCGGTGAGCGAGATGCGACGGCATGAGCGGCTGCCGTGACAATGCGGACCTCGGCTCGTCCTGCTGTGGCAGCTCAGGCTATCTTAACCGCCGCAGCGAAGCGAGGGGTACAGGACGAGGCCACGGGGCCGCAAATTAATGTGAAGGTTTTTTCGGTCGCTGGCCCCCTCACGGACCTCGCATCGAACAAAGACGGCGGTGCCGTAGTGGCTGGCAACTTCCGGATCAAGGGTCCGCAACACCATCACGCGGCCATCGGAGAAAGGAATTCCTGGTCGCGCGATGCCCCGCCGGGTTGGCCAACTGGACCAATGAAATTCCTGCCGCCCGGCCCCCCGTTTGGAGTTCCGGCTTTACGGCGGCTTCGCCGCGGGCGGCTCTTCAAAGATTTACTGCGGGAAGAAAGCCCGCGTAAACGCGGAACTCCAAACGAGCCGCGCCACTGCTTAGCCTGTCGAGCTCTGCGCCCGCGAACAATCAGTCTCTGAGACTGAGAACGTACGCGACGATATTGTCCCGCTGAGCGGCAGTGAGCTTGAATACCGGCATTCCCGCGTGTGGCGTGGTGAGCGCCAGGAGCAACGGAGTACCTGTCATCCCGGGAGTGGCCGCCAGCTCCGCAAGAGCTGGTGATTTTGGGTTCGCCGGATTGTGACACCCTGAGCACAATTGTTGTGCCGCCGCTTGGCCCTCTCGTGGGTTGCCGCCCATTTGCGCTCGAACATCACTCGCTGCAACCGAAAGGGCCAGAAAAGTCACAAAGCAAATTGCACCTTTCATTAGACAACTCCTCCTATGCGAACTCGATCGAAGCTTCTTTGCACGGAAATTGTGAATCTGCTGTTTGCGGGCACTAGCCGTACGAGAACCCCGCCGAATTTCATTTCCACTGCGAGTTCGACGGCGCGAACTCTTGCGCAGATACGTAGCGCGCCCGCTATAACCGAACTATTGGACAATGATATGTTCGCGAAATGAGTATTCATTCATGGAAGACGCGGGATTGACACCTTAGTATAGCCGTCGCATACGAAATCGACACGTATGGTCAACTTTTGTTCGGCGCTGCGATGCGAAATCAAATTTCGTCGCACTCCGATATCCCGCAACGCAACCCGGCTGACAGAACGCCGTGTCTTGTGCTAGGCTTTCTCTGCGCGCTGCGGAATTATTTCGGGGATTTCGCAAATGCTGTTTCGCACAATGATGATCTGCGCCGCCATCGCAGCGGGTATGTTGTTCGCGCCAGCCTTTGCAGCCAGCCAGAAGGACCATGAGGACTGCAGCAA
>DATGVJ010000098.1:0-21018 GCA_035300505.1 Xanthobacteraceae bacterium | reverse complement strand
GCAAGCGACATGCTCTCGAAGGCATCCGCGCTCGGCGCCTGATAGAACGGCAGGAGCGACGCATAAAGCATCAGCATGTGGCAACTTTGTACTTGACAACGAAAGCCCCATACAAGGGTTAGGGTGAGGGGGCTCCGATCTCTCGGTCTTTTTGTCCCCCCTCACTCCAGCCCTCTCCCCAGAGGGGAGAGGGGCAGACCGAGACCGTCTCACTGTCACAGAATTACACCAAAATTCAATTCACCGGAACCTGCATCAATTCCGCCGACGACTAAGCCGGCAGGGCCAGCCGCTTGCGGCCATAGAGCGCCTGCCAGACTTCAAGATCCTCCGACATGACGCGTGCGGTCTTTATCAGCATTTCGGCGCTTTCGTTGAGGATCACGCCGCGTGCCATCGCGCCTTCGTATTCATCCTTGAGCCGATCGAGCTCCTTCGCCATTCTGGCCGAACGTTCAGCGGAGCCTTCGAAATCGCCGTGCACCCTGATGCCGGCGACGGCGGCGCCCAGTGCCGGCAGGCCCGCACTGAGAAATGTCACGAATGACTTCGCGGCCAGCAGGAACCTTTCCAACGCGGCAATTTCGAAGGCCTGCAGGAATGCGAACAGCACCAGATAGGCAACCAGGATGATCGATGTCGCCACAAAGCAGGCGAACCCGAGCCGATGCAGCAAATGATCGATGCGGGATTGCGTCTCGCCAGTGTGCCGATGATATCGAAGCTGCCCCATGGGGCCTGCGATTTCGTCCACCATTGCCGCATTGAGAATGCGCTTTTGATATTCCGTGTCGAGCGTAGCGGTCGGCAGGCCGATCTCGCGCATGGTGGCGCGGATATACCAGACCATCCAGAGCGCGTCGCGTTTCGTATCGCCTTTCTCGATGCCGCCGAACTCGCTGAGGAAAGCAAGAAAGCGGCCATGACGGAGCATTTCGGCAAGCATCCGATAGTTGAGCCAGCGCTCATGCCAGGCAAAATGGCGGCCGAGCCACACCGCCGCGATGATCACCCCGATAACGAAGAGTTCGCAGATTACGAAAATCGCCTTGGTTCCAAGGATGTCGCTTGCGGGCACGTCGTCGTGCATGAAAACGGTGCCGAGCGCGATGAAGACCGCGAGCGCCGAGAGGAAGTAGGCGAAGACATAAGTGCTGCGATAGAGATGCGAAAAATGCACTGCGAGCGTATCGGCCCAGATGTAACGCGGCAGCAGCACGCCGTAGACGCGCGCTTGGAGCAAACCGGCATCGGGCACGAGTTTCATGAACTCGTCCCAATCGTGCGCGCGTTGATTGAACGGCGGGTATGAAATGAACAATCGCGGCACGCTGCTCAGCGCCAGGCTGCGCAGCGCCTCATAGGCTGGAAAGATGCAACACCGCCGCCAGCGCTCGCCCAGGTAACGCTTCAGGCCAGCCTCGCCCGCGTTTTGACCTGCATCGGCCGTGTCGGTTGCCGGTGGCCCGACGATATCAAGCAAGACCGGTTTTAACGTCACCTTGGCGCAATCCACCGTGTCGGTTTTGGGTGTTCCGTCAGAGTCAAACCCAATGATCAAACGCGGAGCGTTGGTGTCGCGTGTTGTGATCCAGACCACAGGAATCCCGCCCGCATGGGCTTCCCGCACGACGGCGCCGGTTCCGCCCGGTTTCGGGGGCAGTCCGTCCCAGACCGCGACCAGGACATCGATCTGCCGCAACATATAGCTGCCCGCATGGACATAGCCCTGGTCGCGCCAGGAGGCCGGTGGCTTGGGAAGCTCGGTCACCGCCGATGCTTTTTTGAGACTGTCCAGAAACTCCGGGCGGGCGTCGTGACCATCGCGCGGGGACGCCGCGAAGTCATTGAGATATTCATCCTTCGGGAACGGCAGGACGGCCTCGATTTGCCAATCTTCCGGGCATGCCGCGACCGCCATTTGGTCGGCGCCTTCCGCCAGACCGCTGATCAGGCGAAAGGCCGGCGGGTCGTCGGCAAAGAAGCCGGCAGCCTCGGTGTGGATTTCCGTCGTCGCCTGGCCGATGACCGCGAACATGTCGGCGAGCTGTTGGCGCAGACGCCGGATAGCCCCCGCTTCAAGCTTGTTCGGACGGTGGCCCGTGATGCCAATGCGCAGCGTCAGGCGCGGTTTTGGGGGGTGCGGTGTCATCGAAGGGGCTTTCCGGTATGTGCAATGGCCTCCGACTTTAACAGCTCCCAGATGCGGTCGGATCCATGGCTCGGCCGGTTCATCGTCTGGTTTCTTTCCATGAGGGCCGCTTCCTCGGGCGCCAGATAATTGATCGGCCCGCCCAGCATCATGGCCTGCAGCAGGAGTTTTGCATTGGCCTCCGTATAGACCGCGCGGTAGACCGCCTTGCGCACGCTCGCGCCCACCACCGCATTGCCGTGCCCGCGCAGCAGCACAACGGAATTCTGTCCGAGCTTTTCTGCCAGTGCGGCGCCGAGCTTGCTGTTGGAGATCAACAGGTCGGTCCAGCCCGCGACGTCACGGGTGTCGAATACCGGCACCTCGGGATAGAAGAAGGACGCACGGATGGGCTTGAGCGGCACGTTGGTGACCGTGAATGGAACGACGGTCGGCGAATGGCTGTGCACTACGCTATTGACGTCCGGGCGCGCACGATAGATTTCGGAATGAATGAAGCGTTCCGAATAGACGGGAGGGCCGCCACCCTTGATCGGCTCGCCATCCAATCCGAATTCCATGATGTCGGACGGTTCGACCAGGCCCGGCGCGCGCGCGCGTGACATGAGAAACCGTTCGGGATTGCGCGGATCGCGGCCGGAGACATGGCCATAACCGTCGACCACGCCCTGGTGATAGAGAATGCGGTTGCCCATCACGACGTCGTCGATGACGGCCTTGAATTCCGCATTGGCCGGACTCCTGGCGGCACCGGTCTTGGACGAAGTTTTGCGGGCAGCGGGTTTGGTTTTCTTGGCCATGAATAATTCTACTCCCGTTATTCTTCAGATCTGCGCACTTCCCGTCAGATCGTAGCCCGGGTTGAGGCGTAACGCGTAAAGCACGCGTTACGCTTCAACCCGGGCTACGGCCACCATCGCTTTGCACGAAGCCCTGTCGTTCAGCCCATTGAGGCCCAGCGCGATCAGTTTCGATCCTGATTGCGCGCTGCCGGCCTGTTCGAACACTCGTTCGGCCTTCTGCTTGAGCGCGTCGTCATCGAGCGGGTGCGATGGATCCCCGAGGGCAGCCGTCACGCGTCGCCGCAGGGTTTGATCGCCCGCGCTCACTTCGATCTCGGCCGGGAAACACGCCGGGAAGCCCGCGAGCAGGTTCTCGTCGGGC
Organism: Xanthobacteraceae bacterium; assembly: GCA_035300505.1. Classification (GTDB taxonomy): domain Bacteria; phylum Pseudomonadota; class Alphaproteobacteria; order Rhizobiales; family Xanthobacteraceae; genus VAZQ01. The sequence goes on along the minus strand of DATGVJ010000098.1, from coordinate 17,702 downwards.
ACAACCGAAACTTTGCCGGCGAAGACCAGCGCTTCTGCGATCACGTCGGCGCGCTCGATATCATAGAGGCGGTCAGGCCTGGTGGCTGCAAGCCCAAGCTGATAGGCGGCGCTCACGATCATCGACGAGCGCGATCCCGCCTCCGGTTTGGTCGAAATCATGCGCGCATAGGCCGGCGGCACCCGCACTGTCACATTGGCAATTGCTTCGGGCCGGAGCCCTTCATCGATCAACGTGCTCAGGGCTTGCGTCGCCGCGATGGCCTGCTTGGCTGAGCAGAACGGTTTCAAACTCAGCTGCGGGTAGATGCTGCCTTGACCGAGACCGGACGTGAGCCGGGAATGCTCGGCATCGATGCCATGCGCTTCGCGCAGCCAATTGCCGCTGAGAAGATCGGGATCGCCGCCGACGCCAAGCTCTGCCGCTTCGACAGCGCGCATGCCGGCGCTCACCGCCATTCCGAGAAGCACGGATCGCCCCGGAAGCCTTCCCGCAAATCGTCCGGATCGTCCGGCCGTCAGCATCAGGGCGAGCGAGAGCGCATGCGCGGTTTTTTCCTCCGACAACCCGTTCATCCGTGCCGCGACCGCCGCGGCGCCAAGCGGCGCTGCAAAATAGGTTGGCCAAATACCGCGATAGAGAATGCGCGCGCCGTCGATTGCGAGCCCAAGCCGCACCAGAAGTTCGGTACCAACCCAGATGGCGCTCGCCACGCGCTCCGGATCGTATTGTTCATTCGCATGCGCAAGCCCGAGCGCGACAGGCACAGTGACCGAACTCGGCGTGGTGCAGGATGGCGTGTGAATGTCGTCGATCTCGGTGTGGCGGATGACAGCCGCCTGCAGGCCGACCAGGTCGGCAACGCAATTCTTCGGCAAGACGCCACGCAGGCCGCGGCCTTCCGATGTCCCGGCCCCGACCGTCGCGGCAAGCAATGTATCGGCGACATGGCGGCGCTGGATGGCACGCTCGGCTTCCGGCAATGACGCAACCGAGGCACCGCACACGAAGGCCGCGAGATCGCGAATGGCACTCATGATTTCTTGGGGGCTGTCGAACGGTGGACAAGATCGTAGCCCTTGGACGTGATCGCGACCATGGCGGAGGCAAAAGCCCCTCCGCCAGCATCATGTGCGCCGACCCGCAGCGAATAGGTATCGCCGATCTTGAACATGTCGTCGCTGTCTTGGGTCAGGCGTCCGCCTTCATCCGGCGAATACCCGATGCGATTGCCGACGCTTCCGCTCAGCACCGGATGAAGCGCATGGGAGTTGAGCGCCGTGCGCGAAAGCGCCTCGATGGCTTTCGCATGAAGCACAGCCCCCATGACATCCGGAGCGGCGGAAGCGAGTATCGCATCAAGTGCCGACTCGACGGCAGGCTGCAACGCGTGGCCTTCGCTGACAAATACATCGCCCCAATAGCCCATGTGCTTGACCGCGATATAGGCGGCGAGTCCGCCCGGCGCCGGCCCCAACGATCCCCGGAATGGCACCAGCGTGCGGCCGCCGTCATGGCTTGTGAGCATGCGGACATCCTGTGCGGCCCTGAGGCGTGCGGCGCGCTCCGCATCGAGGGCCGCCGCCTCGACGCCCTTGCCACTCACCCAGGATTGGCGGAACACATCAGCGGTCTCAGCCGCAAGACTTGAGGCAGCACGAATGAGCGAGCGCGCACGCGGACGCGGCGTGCGGCAGGCGGCCACTTGCGCATCGCCGTCTTGCAGGCGGAAGCGATTGCCGAGGCTCTGCTGCAACGACGTAAAGAGCGGCGGCCGCATCATGTCGAAACCGACGGTGCCGATATCGGCCGCGCCCTCTGTGTCGAGTTTGGCGAGCCAGGGATCGAACACGCTCGGCCAGTTCCAGCCCGAATGCACGTCGGGGATCCAGGTCATCAGGCGCATCGCGGGAATATCACGCGGGCTCATGGAAACGAGCAGCCGCGGATCACCCTTGCGTGGCAAGAGCGCCATGCCCCAGCGCAGCCTTGGCGTGAAATTGCTGAAATAAGCGAGCGCCGAATGCTCCGCCATGTCGCCATAAACCAGCACGGCCTTCCAATGGTTTTGGTCCATCACGCGGTTGAGCGCGTCGATGCGCAGCTGGAATTCATCGCGCGGCACGCGATCCTGATCCCAGCCGTAAGAGCCGATGACGATCGATGGATTGACGGTGCGCATATTCAAGCCGCCACGCTGTCGAGTTCCGCCTCGCGCGAGGAAAGCGCCTTGGCGCCTTGCGGCGTGATGACGACCGGTTCGCCGCACATCAGGTAGCCGGTCTCGGGCAGATATTGGTTGGGATGCATGACGAACATCATGCCCTCCTCCAGAAGCCCTTCGCTTTCGACCGTGAGGTCTCCTGGAAGATCGGACGTGATACCGAGGCCGTGACCGCGCACCCGCATGTAGGGCGGTTTGCAATAGTCTCCGTAGCCGGCCTGCCGAAAGCAATCGTCGATGTGTTGTGTGACGTCGCGAACGGCGGCGCCCGGCACGGCGGCAGCCTGGCCGGCCCGCATGGCGCGCTGGAGTACCGCATATTTCTCGCGCATCAGCGGCGTCGGCTCGCCGATCAGGGTGGTGCGGCAAATCTGGACGAACTGTCCCTGATAACAAGGCGTGATCTCGGACAGGATGATGTCGCCGACATCGAGAATGCGCCCGCCGGCAGCGCGAACCGCAAGATTGTGCTGCGAAGCGCTCATCAGCAGGAAATTGTCCTCGGCGCCCTCCTGCTTCATGGCGCAATAGAGTTCGGCGGCGAGTTCGAATTCACGCATGCCGGGCTTAACGCAAGCGAGCATGTGCTGATAACCCGCCTCGGCAATCTCCGTGGCCTTGCTGGCTGCTGCCAGTTCCTCTTGGCTGCGGATGCGCGCAAGTGATCGGATGAAGGATTCGTTCGAGCGGGCCTTGCCGCCGAGCACCGCTTCGATCCTTTGGACCAGGCCTTGACCGACGGTTGAAAGCCCGACCGTGACGGTTTTCGTGAGATCGATCGAACGCGCCGCAAGGACGCGAGCAAGCGCACTCGGCAAATCGTCGGTTCCGATTGTTTTTTCAGTGTGGGAGAGCGTCGTAGCGCGTTCCGCATCCCAGGCCGGCGTCACGATCAGGGTCGAGCCGCCCGACCGGTCAACCACCACCGCACTCTCGCCGATCGGCCGTACTCCTGAGAGCACGAACACGGCATGGGATTCCAGGAACGAATTGTGCCCGAAGTTGACGGCAATGAGTCCATCGAGCGCCTCTCTCCCGAGATAGAGCGCGGTTTCGCGAAGCCTGGTTTCTTGAATGCCCATAGCGGCGCATTTGTACAGTCACCGGCCGAAATGGCAACGGCACAGTACTGGTCGTCGTTCCGGAACCTTGACGCACGTTGCAAGGTCCCTAAAAGGGGTTCACCCGTTGGCGTCCATCGCCGGTGAAACTCAAAAAAATCGCAACGAATGGCCAAAGCCAGAAAATCCAAAAGCAAGCGCGTGAAGAAACCACGCCACGATCCGGTCGTGACCGAGATCGTGCGCAATGGCGTCATTGCGGTGACTGAGGACATGAAGACCAACCTCATGCGCACCGCTTACAATATGATCATCTACGAGGCGCTGGATTTCACCACGGGCCTGTTTACTCCGCAGGGCGAAACGGTTTCGATCGGCATCGGGCTGCCGATGTTCATCCGCGGCATGGCGGAAACCGTGAAGGCCAAAATTCGTCACTTCGGATACAAAGATATCAAGCCGGGCGACATCTACGTCACCAACGACGCTTATCTCACGGGCAGCCATCTCAATCACTTCACGCTGACGCTGCCGATCTTCCACAAAGGCACGCTGGTCGGCTTCTCGTGCTGCATGGCCCATTGGCTCGATGTCGGCGGCTCGCTCGGCGGCATGACGACCGACATTTTCTCCGAAGGCCTGCAGGTCCCGATCATGAAGTATCAGGACCGCGGTGTCGTGAACCAGACGCTCATCGACATCATCAAGCAGAACGTTCGGCTGCCGAGCCGCGCCATGGGTGACCTGCGCGCGCAAGTGACGGCCGTGAAGACGGGCGAGCGGCGGTTTCTCCAACTCATCGAACGCTATGGAGCGCAGGAAGTACGCACCTCCATCGTTGCCATCATGGACCATGCCGAAGCCATGGCGCGCGCCCGCACGCGCACCATCCCGGACGGGGTCTATGAGGCCGAGTCCTTCATGGATGACGACGGCATCGAGGTCGGCAAGCCGGTCCCGATCAAGGTGAAAGTCACCGTCAAGGGTGGTGAATTGACGGTCGACCTCAGCAATGTGTCGAAGCAGGTGCGCGGCTTCTACAATTCCGGCATCACGACCGGCTATGCCTGCGTGCAGGTGGCCTACAAGTGCCTGACCTCGCCGACCGATTATCCGATCAATGACGGTTCGTTCCGCTCGCTCAACGTGATCGTGCCGCCCGGCCGCATCATCTCGGCGACCCGGCCGGCGCCGATGCGCTGGTGGATGACCTATCCGATGACCATCGTGGATACGATCTTCAAGGCGCTGGCGCCGGTCATTCCGGATCGCACCATCGCGGGGCATCATGCAGACCTGCTGGTCGCCTCGCTGCACGGCATCAATCCGAAGACTTCGGAATTTTTCATTGCCAATTTTGGTCCGCTCGGAGGTGGCTGGGGCGCCAAGCAGAGCGAAGACGGCGTTGGCTCGACGGTGTGCATCAACGACGGCGACACCCATAACAGCCCGAACGAACAGGTCGAGGCCAAGTTTCCACTGGTTGTGGAGCGCTACGCCATCGTGCCCGACTCAGGCGGCGCTGGACGGCGCCGTGGCGGCGTCGGCGTCGAGCGCGTGGTGCGCGCACGCATCCCGATGACCATGAACACACAGATCGAGCGCGCGCATTGCCGTCCGTGGGGACTGGAGGGCGGTCTCGCCGGCACCGGCAATCAGGTGGCGTTACGGCTCGGCGGCACCTGGAAGACCGATTTTCCGAACGCCAAAGTGCTGGTCGCTTCCCTCAAGGTCGGCGACGCCTTCATGATCCGCTCCGGCGGCGGCGGCGGCTACGGCGATCCACGCGAGCGGACATTCGAAGAAATCGAAGAAGACGTGCGGCAGGGATACGTGTCGGTGAAGGCGGCGGCGCAACTCTACGGCGTCGTGATTGATCCCGCGACGTTCGAGACGGACCGCGAAGCGACAGCGCAGTTGCGTAATGATGCATCACAGCGTGCGACGCTTCCATAAATGATTTCCATAAATGATAAGGAGGCGAACCCGCCCCCTTATGCCGTCATCTCGTGATAGAGTTCATGATCAGTTGCGCTGGATTGCCTGGTGGCAATCTGCCGATGCCGCGCTGATCAGAAGCTCACCAATTCCTTGATCGCGGTTTCGGCGTTCGACGGCACCACATTGCGCTTCACGAAGTCGTCCCAATTCTTGAATTTCTCTTTGGTGCGGGCGTCAATGATCGCCTTGGCGCGCGCCGGGCCGATTTGCGGCAAACCATCGAGTTCAGTCGCCGAAGCCGTATTGAGGTTGACCTTCTTGGCCACCGGTGTCGTCGCGGCAGGCGCCGCCATCGCAGGAGCGGCAGGCCTGGCTGGGGTGGTGGCTGGTGCCGGAGTGGCGGGTGGAGTTTGCTTCTGAAGCTGAGCAAAAACCGGCGTAGACACGAGCGCAATCAACGCCGCGATTGAAAGCAAGCGACGGGTGGACATGGTGTTATCCTGAGTTCTCCTGGCAGGGGGTGTCGAAGTTGAGTGGCCGCCAGGTTGGCCCACTCATCGAGCATCGCAATTGAATTGCGAATGTGGGAGAACAATTAGCTCATTCCAGCTGAACACTGGCTGAACGCAACATGACGGAAGTGTGTAATGAAGATTGTAATAAAGCCGCCGATGAGCTTTGGCCATGACGCCAAGATGAGACGCCAAGATGAGACGCCAAGATGAGATGCCAAGATGACCGTGGCGACCGCGACGCTATTGTGGCTTAATTGCGGACACTGCCGCCCGCGGAGTGACGCCGCCTTGGGCGCAGATTGGGGAATGATTCATGCACTACCGACGCTCGCTCGTTGCCGTTGCGCTCACGATTCTGTGCCTGACCGGCGCGGATGCTCTCGCATGGGACGATACGAAATATCCCGACTTGAAGGGCCAGTGGCGGCGCACCGAGCCCGGCGACCCGACCCGCTTCGACCCGAGCAAGCCCGCGGGCCTCGGACAGCAGGCCCCGCTCACGCCGGAGTATCAGGCTCTTTTCGAGGCAGGGCTTCGCGACCTCGCCGCTGGAGGCACCGGCCTCGATCCGTCGTTTTTCTGCCTCCCGCCCGGCATGCCGCGCATCATGAACGTCTATGCCCCGATGGAAATCGTGGTCACGCCCGACACCACCTACATCCTCATCGACCATATCTACGACAACCGGCGCATCTACACCGACGGACGCGAATGGCCGGAGGACGTCGAACCGTCCTACCAGGGCTATTCCATCGGCCGCTGGATCGATGAGGATGGCGACGGCAAGTACGACGTGCTCATGATCGAGACGCGCGGCTTCAAGGGGCCGCGAGCGCTGGAGACAACCGGCCTGCCGCTACACCGGGATAACCAGACGGTCGTCAAGGAGCGGATCTACTTCGCCAAGGCCGAGCCCGGCATCCTGCACGATGAAATCACAGTGATCGACAACGCCTTCACGCGCCCCTGGACGATCACCAAGAACTACCGCCGCGTAGGCGGCGCGCGACCGGTCTGGCGCGAACAAGTCTGCGTCGAGCACAACCAGCATATCCAGATCGGCAAGGACAACTATTTCCTCAGCGCCGACGGCTACCTGATGCCCACCAGAAAGGACCAGGCACCGCCGGACCTGCGATATTTCAAGCAGCCGGGGAAGTGATGTAACGTTAACGCAGCGATCGATAGACCACTCGAATGAAGTCTTACCCGCGACCACTCTCAGTCAAGGTGTCAGTCAAAGCTAGCAATTTGGCCGGCAATGCGGACTGCGGCAACGCGCCTCTAGAACCCAAGCCTCAATTCCCCACCGGCTCCATGCCGTTCTTGCGAATGGCTGGAGCTGAACTTTGCAGTGCGAGATGGTTCACCAGCGCGTTGGCGGCCTCGGGCTGCTTCACCATGGTGGTGTGACCGGTGGCATAGATGATGGTCTTGTTCAATTCCGCCGGCAGATCGCCGATGACATCGATGCCGGCGATCGGCTGCAGTTCGGCGATCTGGTGGATGCATATCTCGACATCGCCCTTGGCGCAGCCGGTGCCCACCGGACCGCCGCGTACATTGGTCATCTTCGGCCGCAGCACGTCGGCAACGCCGAGCTTCTCGATGATGACTCTGGAGAAATGTTCCCCGCTCGGCCCGATGCTGAAGCCGATCGTTTTGGCCTCAAGCAGCGCCTGCCTGAGCGATGCGGAGGTACGGATGTCGGGCCTATTCGCGCCGGTCTTCACCGCCAGGCCGATACGCGAATTGAACGCCGGCTTGAACGTGCTGATATCGACCTTGCCGGCTCGCGCCAATTCGTTGAGCGCATCGGGCCCCAGCAGAATGAGATCCGCAAAAGTTCCTTCGTTGATCCTGGCGACGGCCCCTCCGGTGCCCAGCACGGTCATGGTCACCTTGTGGCCGCTGGCGCGCTCGAACGGGGGAATGAGGTCGCGCATGATGTATTCGACCGCGCCTGTCGTCATCAGATGGATTTCGGCCGCTTTGGCGCCAACGCCCGTGGCCAATAGAGTTGTGAGCGCTGCTGTTGCGGTAGCGGCAATCCTCGAACCGTTTCGCATCAACTCCTCCAAATCAGACCGCAGACGTCGGACGACAAGGCCATCAGTCTACAACAACAGGCCGGATGCCGCCATGGCGGGTAGCGTGGGTAGCATGCGGTGACTGGCGCGCGGTCCGCCTTAAAACATTCCGGGTATCCATCGCTTCACGCTCGATTTGTAGGCGACGTAGTCCGGGCCAAAAAGCTCCTCGAGCCGTGCTTCATCCTGCAACACGCGGCGATGGAACCAGATCGCGCGGCCCGCGAGTATGAGCAGCCCAAACCACGACCACAAAGCGATCGACAGCCCGAGCAAGAAAATGAGATGCCCGAGATACATCGGATTGCGTGTGAAACGATAGGGCCCTGTTTCGAGAATTCGTTCAGGCGGCATGTCCATGCCGGCGCTGCCGCCGGCACGCGGTTGGCGGTAGCGCCCGACCAGGTGATATTGTGCGTAGCCCCAACCCATGAGCAGCAGGCCCAGCAACAGCGAACCGCGCAGCCCAGGACCGAAAACCGACGTGTCGCCCCGCCACAACAATTCGAATGCCGCGACGGCAAGCGGACAGAGAATAAACGTCTGCACCGGCGTGCGGCCGAGCCAACGGTAAAGCTGTTGCGTAGCGTCGCTCATTTCCTTCCTCGCCATTGCGATCTTCCTGTATCGCGTGAAATGGGGGTCCCCAATTAAGTTCCAGTCAGATGCCGCTGCCCATTTGGCGCCAAATTACGCTATTCTGTGAGATGGGGGTCTGTCCCCACGGGACAGACCCCAATAAAAAGAGGAGTGGTTTCATGCTCTTGCTCCGCTGGCGCACTGCGACCCTCAGGCTTTGCACGCGCAGGCTTTACACGTTTGGGCTTTGCGCCGCCATCGCCGGCGCGCTGTTCGTCGATGAGGCCCGCAGCCAAGAGACGCGAAACCCAGAGCCCTTCTACAAAGGCAAAAGGCTGACGCTGTTGATTAATTTCGCAGCCGGCGGGCCGACCGATGTCGAAGGCCGCGTTTTTGCCAAACATCTCGCCAAGCACATCGGCGGACAGATCATTGTGCAGAACATGGACGGCGCCGGTGGCGTCGTCGGCGCAACATATCTGGGCGAGGTCGCCCCGAAGGACGGCACTGTGGCGGGCTATCTCAGCGGCACGTCGTGGATCTATGTGAGCGAGCCGGAGCGCTTTCGCGTCGATTTCAAGTCATACGAATTCGTTGCCTATCAGCCCGGCACCACGGTGCATTTCGTGCGCACCGACGTGGCACCCGGCATCAAAGAGCCGGCCGACATCGTCAAGGCCAAGGGGCTGATCGCAGGTGGATTGAGCATCGACACGTCAAAGGATTTGCGGCTCCGCCTCGGCCTCGACATGCTGGGCGTGCCGTATCAATACGTCACCGGCTATCGCTCGAGCCCGCCGGCGCGGCTTGCGTTGCAGCGCGGCGAGATCAACATGTTTTCGGAATCCCCGCCGAGCTATCGCTCGATCGTCGAACCGCAACTGGTCAAGACCGGCCAGGCTATCCCGGTGTGGTGGGACGAGGTCAAAGATCCGCCGCCGCCGCAAAAGCAGATGGAGGGCTTGAGCATTCCATCGTTTCCACAACTCCACAAACGAGTGAAGGGCACGCTGCCGTCAGGCAAATTGTGGGACGCCTACAACACGCTTTTCAATATCAATTCGACGCTGCAGCGATTGATCGCCCTGCCGCCCGGTGCGCCGCGCGCTGCCTATGAGGCATTGCGCGCCGGCATCGAACGCCTCAACAACGACAAGGATTTCGCCGCCGAGGCGCTCAAGGTGATCGAATTCGTGCCGGATTACCCGACTGGCCCCGACATGAGCCAGCGCGTGCGCGACATGATGGTGGCGACGCCGGAAATGCGGGCGTTCGTCAATGACTATATGAGGAATGTGCCGAAGAAGTAGATTGTTGCTTGTAGCCTGCAGAGTGAAAAAATGACAGTCGAGCTGGAACACGAAAAAGTGGCGGAGGATAAAGTGGCGGAGGAGAAAGGCGCAGAGCCGCCGGCGCTTCTTCGACAAGAGATCGCGCGGATGCGACGGCAGATGCAACGTAGTATCCGTTGGGTACTCGCCGCAGCGGCGGTCGTCGTGCTTGTTAGCGGTGGCCTCGCGTGGGTTGTTGTGGCGAACAACGCGAGGCAATTAGCGGACCTGTCGCGGCAATTGCAGGCGCAAGATGCCGACCTCGAGGAAAGTCGCGGCCAATTGGCGGCAAGCCGCCTGCAATTGCAACACGCCCAAGCCAACGTTTTTGCTGAGCTGTCCCGCGGCAAGCTAACGCAGGACGAATTTGATAGTGCGCTCCGATTTGCGCTGCGCGGAATGAAAATCGACTTGGATTTGCCGCCGGGCGTGGGTGTGGCCTCGCGTGCAGGTGCTGCGCTCGCGGCAGCCGCGTTCCGGACAAATTGGATTTTCAACCTTGGTGGTCACGAGAAGCTTGTCGCTTCGGCCGCATTCAGCCCGGATGGAAAACACGTCTTGACGGCGTCATACGACAGGACGGCGCGACTGTGGGATGCCGAAGCGGGCCAGGAACTCGCAGCGCTGCGCGGCCATGAGGGCGATGTGAATTCCGCCGCGTTCAGCCCAGACGGCAAACGCGTTGTTACCGCGTCAGAAGACATGACGGCCAGACTGTGGGATGTGGAAGCGGGCCGCGAATTGGCAGTGCTGCGCGGGCACGAGGCCGCGGTAATTTCCGCCGCATTTCGCCCGGATGGCAAGCGCGTTGTCACCGCGTCAGACGATGGGACGGCACGCTTGTGGGATGCCGAAACGGGCCGTGAACTGGCGGCGTTGCGGGGCCATGAGGGCAACGTGAATTCCGTCGTGTTCAGCGCGGATGGCCAACGCGTTGTTACTGCGTCCGACGACACCACAGCGCGCGTGTGGGATGCCGAAACGGGCCGCGAACTGGCAGAGCTGCGCGGCCATGAAGGCATTTTGATTTCCGCATCGTTCAGCCCGGATGGCAAACACGTTGTCACTGCTTCTCTCGACCGGACAGCGCGCCTGTGGGACGCCGAAACAGGCGCTGAAATGATAGCGCTGCGCGGGCATGGGGGCTTTGTGAATTCCGCCGCGTTTAGCCCGGATGGAGAATGGATCGTAACGGCGTCGGACGACAAGACGGCGCGAGTGTGGGAAGTCAAGACGGGCGACGAACTGGCGGCGCTACGCGGCCATGAGGGCTTTGTGATTTTCGCCGCGTTCAGCCCGGACGGCAAACGCGTCGTGACGGCGTCATTCGACAAGACGGCGCGCGTTTGGGATGCCGAAACGGGCCGCGAACTGGCGGAGCTGCGCGGCCACGGAGATGCTGTGACTTCTGCCAGGTTCAGCCCGGACGGCAAACGCGTGGTGACGGCGTCGCGCGACACGACGGCGCGCGTATGGGAAGCGCGCTACGGCCGCGAACTGACGGCGCTGAATCGCCATGAGGGCGCTGTGAATTCCGCCACTTTCAGCCCGGATGGGACCAGCGTCGTGACGGAGTCCGGCGACATGACGGCGCGCATATGGGATGCCGAAACCGGCCGCGCACTGGCAGCGCTACGCGGCCATGAGGACTCGGTGAATTCCGTAGTGTTCAACCCGGACGGAAAACGTCTCGTCACTTCGTCTGACGACGGTACCGCGCGTATATGGGATGCCGAGACGGGCGGCGAACTCACAACGTTGCGCGGCCATGAGGGCGTTGTGATTTCCGCCGCGTTCAGCCCGGATGGCAAACGCGTGGCGACGGCATCCGACGATAGCACAGCGCGCGTGTGGGATGCCGAAACAGGCGACGAACTGGCAGCACTGCGCGGCCATGAGGGCGTTGTGGTTTCCGCAACGTTCAGCGCGGATGGAAAAAGCGTCGTGACGGCGTCTGAAGACAAGACGGCGCGCGTGTGGGATGCCGAAACGGGCGGCGAATTGGCGGCGCTCCGCGGTCATGAGGACTTTGTGAATGCCGCCGCGTTCAGCCCGGACGGCAAACGCGTCGTGACGGCGTCTGGAGACAAGACGGCGCGCGTGTGGGATGCCGAAACCGGTCGCGAACTGGCTGCACTGCCCAGCCATACGGACAGTGTGCGCACCGCCGCGTTCAGCCCGGACGGCAAACGCATTGTGACGGCATCTTCCGACAGAACGGCGCGCGTGTGGAATACCGAAACCGGCCGCGAACTGGCAGTGCTGCGCGGCCATGAGGACTTTGTGATTTCCGCCGCCTTCAGCCCGGATGGGATGCGTGTCGTCACGGTGTCTGGCGACAAGACGGCGCGCGTGTGGGACGCCGAAACCGGACGCGAGGTAGCGGATCTGCGCGGCCCTAACGATGATACCAATTCAGCCGCGTTCAGCCCGGATGGCAAACGCGTTGTGACGGCTTCTGACGACAAGACGGCGCGTGTCTGGGATATTCGTGTCGCGACCGCGCCGGCGGCCGAACTCGTCAAGGAAACTTGCGCTCGTCTCGCAGGCCTTTCCAAATTCAGCCGCGACGAGATGCGCCTGGCCGGCGATCCGGAGAGCATGGAAGAAATCGACGTGTGCAAGCCATAAGGCTTTCGTAGCCCGCATGCAGAACGCACCGCCGAGCGCCAGCTTGGCGGCGCGGGAGTAATGCGGGGCGATAAAAATGTACGGCGAGAAACCCGGATTGCGCTCGATCACGCGCAAACGCGCATGATCGCTCTCCATCCGGGCTACGATATCGCAACGCGTCGCAGCGCAACGCCCCCTACCTCGCCTGCGTCATCACGTTGAGCGTCGCCGGCGTGCCGGAGCGCACCGCTTCGAGGCTTCGTTCCAGCGCCGGCAACAGTTCGGCCGCGCTGGTAACTTTTTCTCCACGCCCCCCACATGTCTCCACCACCTTTTCGTAGTCGGGCGATGGGCGCAGTTCCGTGAGCGGCATGATGTTGGCCTTGGCGGCTCGGCCGTCCGGATAGACATCGAGGGTCGACTGGCGCACCGCGCCCCACATCAAGTTATTGGCGATGATCGTGAGGGTGGAAAGGTTCTCGGAGCGGCCCACGTAGTGATAGGGCAGCGGATTGCCGAACATGTAGGAGCCGTCGCCGACGGTCGTGATGACCTCGCGTTCGGGCGCCGCGAGCTTGGCGCCGAGTGCAGCTCCAAGACCAAAGCCGAGCCCGCCCGAGAGGAGCCCGCCCATGAAGGAACGCGGCTGCGTGAGTTCGAGCGCCGCCTGCGGCACGCCAAGCTCGCTCACGATGATCGCGTTCTCGGCCTTCACCTGGTTGATGCAATGGGCGAGATAAGCAAGGTGGATCGGGTTCTGGTCCTTGACCTTTTCGATGAGCGCCTTGCGGCGTGCTTTCGTTTCCTCGCGCGCGGCCGCGGCCGTCTGGCGGCGGCTCGCCGATGCGCCGTTCTTCGCGCCGGCAAGTCCGCTAAGGCATTCGCGCAAGCCACGCAGCGCAGCACAAGGGTCGCCCGCGACCAGGAGATCGGCCTCGATCTCCTTGAAGGGATAACGCGCCAACAGCGGGTCGGACGAGATGTTGATGATCTTGGCATCGCGTCGCGGGCCGCCCGACTTCGGGATCCACGGGACCACGCATTCGAGCACGATGACGAGATCGGCCTTGGCGATCCAGGCTGGCGCCTCGAAGCCGAGGTTCATCGGATGGTCGCTCGGCATGTTGTAGTCGCGCGCCTCGGTCTGAACGACCGGTATGGCGAACTCCTCGGCAAGCTTGGCGAGTTCCGTGATCGCGGCCGGATCGCGGCCGATGCTCGACGTCACGATCAAGGGGAACTGCGCTTTCGCGATCATGTGCGCGGCGTCTTCGATGGAGCGGCGCGCCGGCTCCGGATTGGCGACACCCATCGGGCGCACTGTGTCGCGCCGCACGTGTGTGGCTTCGGCGGCCAGCACTTCGCGCGGCAGCGTGAGATAGACGGGGCCGCGCGGCTCGCTCATCGCGATGTCGAGCGCGCGGTCGACGACCGCGCCCACCGGCTGGCCGGCGCGCAATTCGTAATCCCATTTCACGAATTCGCGCACCATGCCGCCCTGGTCGAAGGCCTCCTGGCCCCAGTGGATCGACCGGTTGCGCGAGGCAATACTGCCGGTCTCGGTGAGCGGCGTGCGGCCGGCGGCGAGCAGAACCGGAATGTTGTCGCGCGCCGCGTTCATCAGGCCGCAGACCGCATTGGCGGTCCCAACCGTGACGTGCACCATGACGGCGGCGGGCTTGCCGCAGGTGCGGTAATAGCCATGCGCCATCGCCATGGCGACGTTTTCATGCGGCACGGTCACGAAACGCGGGACCTTCTGGTCCTTGCCGGCATTGCGGGACAGCGATTCGACGATTGGCGCAAAATCCGTGCCCGCATTGGCAAACACATATTCGATGCCGCGCTCGCCCAGCCGGGCGATATAGGCATCCGCGGTCATTTCATGGGGCGTGTCGGTCACGGCGATGATCCATCTCGTTGGGGGAAACCGGTATTTCAGGGGAAACTATTGGGCCGGGACACTACCCGCCGCCCACCCCCTGTCAATCGACAACGGGGTCTGACCCCGGTTTCACGGGCTAGCTGTGAAACAGGGGTCTGACCCCATTGTCAATTGACAATGTTCTTGATTTGTTCTTTATGATCAGGCGTACCAAACGTTTGGGATCACTTCTTTTGTTGCGAGGTATGCCATGCCGCGCCACGCGCGGGTTTTGCCCGCTGGAGTGCCTGTCCACATTGTCCAACGCGGTCACAATCGCGAACCCTGCTTCTTCGCCGACCGCGACTATTTGCGTTACCTCGACCATCTGAAAGAGTTTGCCACCCAATTTGACTGCGCAGTCCATGCCTATTGTTTGATGACCAACCATGTACACTTGCTGCTGACGCCCCGCGGGGCCGAAAGCGCTACGTTGTTGATGAAACACCTGGGGCAACGATACGTCCAATACGTCAATCGCTGTTATAGTCGTACGGGCACCCTGTGGGAGGGACGTTTCCGGTCGTTTCTCATCCAATCAGACGTCTACCTGCTGACATGTTATCGCTACCTCGAACTCAATCCCGTTCGCGCCGGCATGGTCGAGCATCCGCGCGATTACCGATGGTCGAGTTATCGGAACAATGCCGAAGGCTATCGGAGTGAATTGCTGGTTCCACACGACCAGTATCTGGCGATTGGTGTCGGCGATTTGGAGCGGCGCTCCGGGTATCGAGCGTTTTTTCTGGAGCCGCTGTCGAATGACGTTGTTCAGGAAATCAGGGGGGCTGTCCAGCCAGTGCGGGCGGGGTCAGACCCCTGTTTCACAGCGAACCCGTGAAACAGGGGTCTGACCCCAAGAGACCGAGAGACCGAGAGACTTGACCGGCGGAAAGTGTCCAGCTGTCCTCAGACCCGCCCCTCGTTCGCCAGATATTGATGGACGAATGCGATCGCCATGCTGCCCTCGCCCACGGCCGACGCAACACGTTTGACCGGGCTCAGCCGCACGTCGCCGCAAGCAAAAACACCGGGGACACTTGTTTCAAGAAGGTAGGGATCGCGGCCGTGCGACCAGCGACGGGCCTTCCTCAGATCGTCACCCGTCAAAACATATCCGCGCGCATCGCGCGCGATGTCGGCCGGCAGCCATTCTGTCTCCGCGTCAGCCCCAATGAAGATGAAAACGCCGCCGCAATCATACCGACGCATCTCCTTGCTTGCGCTGTCGCGAATGTCGATCGCCGTCAAGTTCGTGTCGCCGTGGACCGCATGTATTTCCGATCCCAATTGGACCGCTATGTTCGACTTTCCGCGAAGTTGCGCAACCAGGTAGTGAGACATGCTCTTTTCCAACGAACCACCGCGGCAAACAAGGGTTACCGTACGGGCATGGTTGGCAAAATATAGCGCCGCCTGACCGGCCGAGTTACCGGCGCCGACGAGGTGGATGTCCAGGCCATGAGTAGCGCCCACTTCGCTGCGCGCGGCGCCGTAGTAGACGCCCTTGCCGAAGAGCCGATCGAAGCCATCGATGGCGAGGCGACGCCACGTTACGCCGGTGGCGAGAATGAGGGTTCGGGCCCGGACGACGTCATCGCCATCGAGAAACACCTCGCGCGTCTTCGGATCGATACGAGCGACAGAGCGCGTGACCAGAATTTCCGCCCCAAGCCGCCTCGCCTGCTGGAGTGCGCGACTGGCAAGTTCATCGCCCGAGACCCCGCTCGGAAATCCGAGATAGTTCTCAATTCGGGAAGACGTCCCGGCCTGTCCACCGGGTGCCTCACGCTCGATGACGACGGTGCGCAGCCCTTCGGATGCGCCGTAGACCGCCGCAGCAAGGCCGGCTGGCCCGCCGCCGACAATCGCAACATCGTATTCATTCGAGCGTGCGCTGGTCTGAAGGCCAAGGCGATTTGCAATATCGCGCGCTTGCGGCCGAACGACCACCTGCCCGTCAGCAAATCGCAGCACGGGAAAATCTGAGTCTGGTGGGCAATCTCCGGGCAGGAGCGTCGACAACTCCGGCACATCGGGCGTCACCCAGTTGAAGGAAATCTGGTTGCGTGCGAGGAACCGGCGCAAGTTGCCGCACGCGGTGTCCCAGCGGTGACCGACCAACGTCACCCGCGGCTTGTGCGGTTCGGCAGCGATGTTCTGGAGCCCGCCCAATCGCTCGCGCGCCAGCGCGCTGACCTTCAAGGAAATATCCTTCGATGCTGCCGCGACGGCATAGTATTGCTGAATATCAATCCGCATCACGCGTGACGGCTCTGAGGCGCGATATCCCCCCGGAAACGGAGTTCCAAGGGCAATCGGCACCTCGCCAAAAATAGTGCCGGGCAGGCGCCAGCCGAGCGTGCGTTCGATCCCGTCGATCGTCTTGATGACCTCAATCTTGCCGGTGAGAACGGCAAACAACGCGCGCTCTCCGCCCTCGTGAACGGCGAATTCTCCAGCACCGAGGTGAAGATCGGCGGACGTCCGGGCGAGCCGCTCGCGCTCGGTCGCCGGAAGTGCGGAAAACAATGGAATTGCCGTTACGTCGTCAATCGTCAACATGACTGCCCGGTTTGCGATATGAATGTCAGGTCTGCGGCATGCTCAATAGCGTCGTGTAAGCCGGCATTCAAGATTTCAAACAACAAGGTGCTCGATTCAAGGCCGTATCGAGTCCGCAACACCCCGGTAACCGGAAATACTTCGTGCACTTTCAGTGCTGCGCGATGACCTCGTCGGCGGCACGCAGGCCGGCACTGAAGGCGCCGTTCATTTGCGCGAAGGACTTGCTGGCGGTCTCGGTGGCCGCCCAATGCACCCGCCCGATCGGGGCGCGCCAAGTCGAGCCATAGAGGCTCCAGCAGCCGGGCGTCGCAAACGATATTTGTCCGAGGATGTGCGGATCCTCGTCCCAATATTTCGCGTAATAGCCGCGCGGCGTCAGCGCCTTTGGCCCAAAATAATTTGCCAGTGAACGCGTCAGTGCCTTGCGAGTCTCGTCAGCCGATGCGCCGCCGAGGCCCACCTGCTCGGGCAAGACGAGCGTCACCAGCACACCGGGCGCGCCGGCGGGCGGGGTCTGGTCGTAGGTGAGTGCAACCGGTTCGCTCGTCGAGGAGACCTGACCGTTCAATCCGTCGCGGCGCCAGAACGGCTCGTCATAGACCCAGAACGCCTTGATGCCGCCGTAGAGCGGGAACCGCTGCATGAAATGTTGGCGCATGGCGCCAAGCAGCGGTGCGCCTGCGGCGGTTCGAAAGCTGATGCGCGAGGCAACCATCGGCGATACCGCGACGATCACATGCTTGGCAACGACCTGCGTCGAAGGCGTGATGACGGTGACCTGATGCTGGCCGGATTCGATTGCGGATACGGGCTGGCTCAACAGTGTCGTCACCAGGCGGCGATCGAGGCTCGACCA
>DATGVJ010000097.1:0-3660 GCA_035300505.1 Xanthobacteraceae bacterium | reverse complement strand
GGGCCCTGCACCAAGTGCTGTCCACTCTAGCTACGAGTGGGGCGCATCGGCGGATCGGTGTTTGCCCGGACTGCACGCACTTCGGCAGAGAGGTGTGCGGCAACCTGCCGAGCACGGGCCCCTCGGCCGCTGAATGCCTGTTCCTCGGTGTTCCGATTCAGCCAGAGGACGTAGGTCTTCTGTGCGTCCATTTTCAACCAATGAACGAGCACCGCGAGGACAGGCGGACAGCATGAATGAGTTCGCCGCTGCGATCTGCTGAAAGGACGCTTAATTGACCTTCGTCGTCAACGAGAGCTGTATTCGCTGCAAAATCATGGACTGCGTCGACGTGTGCCCCGTGGACTGCTTCTATGAGGGCGAGAACATGCTCGTCATCCACCCGGACGAATGCATCGATTGCGGGGTCTGCGTGCCGGAATGCCCGGTCGACGCGATCAAGCCTGACACCGAGCCGGGGCTTGAGAAATGGCTGCCGCTGAATGCGGAATTCGCGAAAGTCTGGCCAAATATTACGGTCAAAAAAGCGCCCCCGCCCGACTCTAAGGAGTGGGAGGGGAAGCCGGACAAACTCCAATACTTCTCACCAAATCCCGGCGCCGGTGATTGAGGCGGACAGCGCACGCGCCGCATGGGTGCCAGACCCTCGATCGGCCCAACTGATCCGACCGGGCGCAGCAGCGGCCGTGATCACAGTCCCTTCAATGGCTTGGCTCGCGGAGATCGCAATATCACTTTCGCAGTTTGCCAGCCTTAGTGCGGGCGACAGTTGACACGAGGGGCAAGCAACATGACAGAAGCTCTTGCTAGCAAAACCTGTACTCCCTGTCGCGGGGGAATACCTCCACTCACGCGCGAGCAAGCTGAGCTCTTTCTTGCACAGGCCCCAGACTGGCAACTGGTGGAGGAAGCTCACCGCATCGAGCGGAGCTTCCGGTTTCGCAATTTCCGGGAGGCGCTTACCTTTGTTCAGGAGATTGGCGAACTCGCGGAAGCTGAAGGCCATCATCCGAATATCAGCTTCGGTTGGGGCAATGCGACGGTCTCTCTGCAGACCAAGAAGATCAAGGGACTGCATGAGAACGACTTCATCATGGCCACCAAGATTGACCGCATATTCGCTCGGACGGCCACGGCGTGAACGAGTTCGTCGTCCTGCAACTTGCGCCCCTTTTCGGCGCCGAGGGCGTTCTTCGACGAGCAGCAAACTGATGCAGCGATGCGATAGCCGTTGGAGCCCTGCTTCGATTGGGGTCAAAGCAATCTGCACTTCCGCCTTTGGCGCTTTTGGCACGAATTGAGATTGCGATTCCGTAAAAGCAGACATTGGAGCGATCGACGTTCCATAACATTCGATCCGCGTAATGTTTTTGGGGCGTGCCAAACCAACGTCCGTTCTTGGGGGACATGGGGCAAATCGGAAAAATACCGAGGCCATCTTGTCTAGTTCAAGAAGTGCGTTTTGCCGCCTGCAATTGAAATGACACTGCACCGTACGTGCACACGGCATAAGGAACGAGGTAAGTGAGGACGACCTTGATCCAGTTGATGGACGCAGCGCCGAGCACGGCGTCGCCTTGATTGATAAGATTCAAAATCGTTCCAACAACAATCGCGACCAAGAAGGATCGGCGGGGCACGCCTTCCGAGAAGGCATAACTACATGCACGCCTAAGTGCCGGCATGGGTGCCTCCAATGCAAATAGATGATCCAGTTAGAATCTGGTGGTGAGATCGGTCAGCCATTGCGGTGAGGCCTCGACGAGGATTGTTTCAACGGATTTATCAAGCCCCAAAAAAACCAACAACCCAATCGCGACGAACACGCTGCCCAGCGCTGCATTCATACCATGGCCTACTACCATCATCCGACCGCGCAATCGTAGCATAGCTTCGCGTGAGAATATTCCGAGCACCAACAACGGGAGGGCCGCACCAACTCCAAATGCAAACATGATGATTACAACCTGAGCCAGGTCGCGGCGCTGCGAGGCAAGCAGCGAGGCGCCGCTAAGCGTCGGTCCGACGCACGGACTCCAGACCGCGCCCAACAGGATGCCGACACCGAACTGGCCTAACAGGCCGTCTCCGCGCATTCCCTCAAAGCGCCGATCCGCCCAGTTCGCAATCGGACCGCTTGCAAGCGCGAGTTGGGCTTGCAGGCCCGGCAGTAGCAGCACAATACCCATTGCGACGATCAGGGCCGCGGAAATGCTACCAAAGACCCTGGCATCAAGTCCGACAGCGTAGCCGAGTGTCGCGACAAACATTCCGATCGCAACGAACGAGATCGACAGTCCGGCGGCAAGCGCTACCGGACCCAACCTGTGATTTGAAGCCGCAGCGCCCAGCACAATTGGCAAAATCGGCAGGACACATGGAGAAAAAATCGACAGTACGCCGGCGACAAATGACAGAAGCGGACTACCAATGGTCATTCGTTGACTCCGGTCAAATCGACTTGCCGACCAGCGCATAGATGGACGTGCGATTGGTATCGCCGACCGATCGCCCCTCTTCCTTCTCGCCCTTAAACGCGATGAGGGTGGATTGCATCCGCACGCCAAAACGATTGACGAGATCCTTTTGGCTGTCGAAATCGATCACGAAATAGACGAGGTCCTTGAATTTCGGATCTGCTCGCAATTCGCTGAGAATGGGCGCCTGCGCCTTGCAGGTTGGGCACCACGAAGCATGGACTGCAACGAGGATCGGTTTGCCAGCCTTTTGTGCGTCGGCGAAGGCCTTGGCGTCAAAGGCCGGAGCGCTCTCCGCTAGGGCTGGCGAAACCATAATGGCCGAAGCGATCAGGGAGGCTTTTAGGATCGAGCGGCGGGACAACATGAAGATGCTCCTTTTGATTGCGGTTCCAGAAGTTACGATTTTTGACTCCGCTGCGCTACGTGATCGCGGATTTGTGTGCGGTCGAGAAATCCCGTCCAGTCGGCACCCGAATTACCGGTCGAACCGGCGCCAGAGCAGATGATCGATCGACAGCGCACCCGCGCCACGGCAAAGCAGAACGAGCAACATTGCGGCCCACTGGATGTGCGTCGGCCAAGCCAGCGGATAGACGAAAATTTCGATCACCGCGGTCATGCCGAGCAGCACGAAGGCGGCGAGCCGCGTCATCAGCCCGAGCGCCAAAAGAACCGGCGTCGACAGTTCGATCGTCACGGCCATATAGGCCGCGATCTCGGGTGGAATCAACGGCAATTGGTATTCGCCGGAAAACAGCGCGAGTGCGGTATCCCAGTTGGCGAGCTTCGCCATGGACGAATTCCAGAACACGGTGGCGATGGCGAACCGCAACGGCAGCGCAAGCCACGTGTAGGGAACGTTTTCCAGAAGATTACGGGCGCGGCGGAGCATTCGTGCGACTGAGAGGGATGCCCGCATTGCTGCATGGTCGGTCACGCCGTCACCTCAGGTTGCGGTTGACGGCATTGATTGTGCTGCGCACGGCGCCAATTCAAAACGGCAGAACCGTCCCAACGCGAGATGCTCGGCCAGTGAGGAGGCACAATCGAAGTCTCCTGCGGATTCAATTGCGGCCTCGATCGACTCTCCGGCGGAAAGCTTCGCCAGGAATTGCCATGGTTGCTGGCCGAGACGTTTGACCTCGACACCCTCTGCGCTCCGCTCGACCAAAAGATGGAT
>DATGVJ010000096.1:0-11601 GCA_035300505.1 Xanthobacteraceae bacterium | reverse complement strand
GGTGCAGACGTGGCACCCACTCTTTGATGCGGCCTCGACTGCGGAACCGCACACACGCCTCACCTATGAAATCAAGGAGAACAACGGCGGCGTCTGCACTTTGACCATCACCCATGACGTCACAGGCGCGCCGATTGTGGCCGGCATGGTTCCCGGCGGCGGCGATCCAGCTAAGGGCGGCGGGGGCTGGCCGTGGATTCTCAGCGACCTCAAGTCGCTGCTCGAAACAGGCAAACGGATGTCGGCATAGGTTTTCAGCGCGCAGGGCGCAATCGCTTAATTGCGCGGCTTGCCGCTCATCGCAGGCAAGCCGCCGCTGCTCGATGGCGCAATAAAGTGATTGCGCCCTACGCCCTTTCCGCATTGCCCCAGATCGGACGAAAACGAAATTGCCAATGACCAAAGAGCAGTGGACACTTCTGACTCAAGGGTCGGGATGATGTACTGTCTGCGCCAAACTCAAACTGGGAGGAACTCCATGAAACATGTCATTTCAGCATCTTTATTCGTGCTTTCCTGCGCGCTGGCGCAGCCTGCGTCCGCCCAGCCGGCGTCTGCGCCGCTCGAGGACAAGCCGGTGCCCATGGACAAGGCTCCGTTCCACATCCCGGTCTTTTCCAACGACTACCTGATCTTGCTGAACGTCAATATTCCACCCGGGCGCAACACCGGCTATCACACCCATTATGCCGACTCCGTGTCGGTGAACCTGACACCGGCCTCGCAGACGAACCAGAATTTCGGCTCGTCCCAAGTGGGCGCGCCGGGCACGGGCGGCGAAGGTGCACCGGGCCGTACGACATTTACGAATGTGACCAAGGACGGCCCGCGTACCCACAAGGCGACCAATGTCGGGCCGATGCCGTTCCACAACATCTCCTTCATTCTGAAAAATCGCGGGGCGGCCGGAACCACGGTGTCGGACCGGTCGGGCGTCGCCGGCTACACTCAGTTCATGGATAACGCGCGCCTGCGAGCTTGGCGCGTCGTCCTCAAACCCGGAGAGGCAACCGGGCAGATCACGCAAACGGCGGCGGGCCTAAGGGTCTACGTCCACGGCGGCGTGCTGGCCGAAATGACGCCTGGATCGGCCGATCGTGGCATGGCTCCGTACGGAGGCGATTTCATCTGGCAGGATGCCGGGCAGACGAGGGCGGTGAAGAACACCGGTACGACGCTCATCGAATTCGTCGAATTCGAGTTGAAATAGAGCCGCTCGGGTTGCGGACAAGTCCGGCGCAATTGTGGAAGTGCAACCCCTGAATTGTCTACTCAGATTTCCTCTTCGCCAAGGGCTTGGCGATTTCTCGGGCGCATTCAATGAAGAGTCGTGCCACGGGGCTGAGGGTTCGATTTTTCAGGGTCATGAGGCCGGTCGGTCGTCGTGTCGCAGCCAGTTCGGCGGGCAAGACCTTGAGCGAGGGGTGCTTTACGGGGAACTGGAGCAGCGATCTCTGCAGCACCGTCAAGAAGCGGCCGGTCGCGAGCAGGGTGTCGCGCAGGTGACCTGACTCCGTCGTGACCGTGGTTCGCGGGGCCTCCAGCCCATTCGCACGGAACGCTTCGGCTACAGCCGATCCCAAGCGGGTATCGGGCGGCAGCAGCGCCCAGGGTTCGTTCGCGAGTTCGGCAAGTTTGATCTTGCGACGACGAGTCCACGGATTTTTGGACGATGCTACGACCACCATTTGATCTTCGTACAGAATTTCCGAGTCGATATCGGCTTCAGAAGGCGGTGCGTACATTCCCGCAATAACAATGTCGACATTGCGCTCCCGCAGCAAGCGAAAATGGGCTGTAGGCTCAGCTGTTACCACGACATGAAAACTGACACGTGGATGTTTTGCTGCCAATCGGTCGATGACGGCGGCAATGACCCCAACCACCGTCGCCGAACTTCCGCCAATTCGTACCTCTCCTGCAGTGGGGTCGGCGATGGATTTGATCTCATTGACACCTAGCCTGAGCTCATCGAAGACGATTAGGCCTCGATTGATGAGCGCACGGCCATAGGGCGTGGGCTCGACGCCTTGCGGCGTGCGATCGAGCAGCGATACCCCGAGCGAGGACTCCATGTCGGTGATGGCCCGTGAGACGGCGGGCTGGGAAATCGAAAGCGCCAGCGCAGCCTTCCCCATGCTTCCCGCCTGTGTCACAGCGAGCAGGATGCGCAGTTCGCGCAGCTTGAGCCGGTTTACGAGCGGGTCGTCTGCCATGATGCTTCTCATACGCTATAGTTATGCCTACATCCGATCATAGCATTACCTGTTTATGAGGGGATACGCTATTCTCCTGCCACGATGTCGATGATCGCGATGCGGTTCCGGGCTGCGCTCTCTTCGTAAAGACGCCGGACCGAGGAAGGGCCGCGCACCACGTCGCATCGACGCGCGAGCAATCCCAGCGAGGGACCGCTATGAAGCTTTTCCGTCGACGATTTCTGCAGCTAGCCGGGGCCACTGTCGCCCTGCCGGGTGCGGCGTGCTTTGCTTGGGCGCAAAGCTATCCGTCACGCCCGGTGCGCATCGTCTCGACCTCTGCCGCCGGTGGCACGAATGACATCATTGCGCGCCAGATAGGTCAATGGCTCTCGGACCGGCTCGGCCAGCCCTTCGTCATCGAAAACCGCCCGGGCGCCGGCGGCAATATCGCCGCCGAACTCGCCGCGAGAGCGCCGCCCGACGGCTACACGCTTCTCATGGTCAGTACCAGTTTGACGATCGGCGCGACGTTCTACGACAACCTCAATTATAACCTTGTCCGCGACATCGCGCCGGTCGCCAGCATCAGCCGCGAGACACCGATCATGCTGGTGCATCCATCGGTTCCGGCCAAAACCGTTCCTGAATTTATTGCTTATGCCAAGGCTCATCCGGGCGATGTCAACATGGCCTCGGCCGGTACCGGGAGCGGCCCCCACATGAACGGCGAGCTGTTTAAGATGATGACCGGCGTCAAAATGGTGCACGTGCCCTATCGCGGCGGAGGGCCCGCGCTGATCGATCTCCTTGCCGGGCAGGTCCAAGTGATGTTTCCCGGAACGACGGCGTCAATCGCGTATATCAGGGCGGGCAGACTGCGCCCGTTGGCAGTCACGACTGCGACGCGCTCGCAGATGCTGCCGGAGCTGCCCACTGTCGGCGATTTCGTGCCGGGCTACGAGGCGAGCGCGATATTCGGCGTCGGAGCGCCCAGGAACACGCCCGCTGAGATCGTTGATCGGCTCAACAGGGAAATTAACGCCGCGCTCGTCGACCCCACAGTGAAGGCGCGAATTGTCGGGACTTGTGCCTCGGTGCTCGCCGGCTCGCCCGCCGACTTCGGGAGGCTCATTGCAGAAGACACCGAGAAGTGGGCCAAGGTGGTCAAATTCTCGGGCTCGAAACCGGAATGATCGAAGAAGGGGAGCGCCGCGATGGCAGCGCCGAACACGATCGCCGTCATCGGCGGCGGCATAGGCGGCCTGACGGCAGCGCTTCCGTTGCTCAAGTGCGGCCTCGATGTCGACGTGTACGAACAGTCCGCCCGGTTGCGCGAGGTAGGCGCCGGCATCCAGATCAGCCCGAATGGTACCCGCGTTCTCTATGCACTGGGACTCGAAGAAGCGCTCCGCGGCGTACAAGTCAGTCCGTCACGGAAGGAAATTCGCCACTGGAGCACTGGCGAAAACTGGACCTGGTACGAACTCGGGCCGAGCACCACCCAACGCTATGGGACTCCTCACATCTTGCTCCATCGTGGCGACCTGCACGGGATTCTCGCCGACGCTGTCGGGCGTCTGAAACCGAATGCGATCCATCTTGCGAAGCGCTGTGTTGATGTCGCCCAATCCGACCAGCATGTCGAAGCTCGCTTCCAAACCGGCGAAACCGTAAGTGCGGCTTTCGTGGTTGGAGCGGACGGCATTCACTCGAAAGTCCGCGCGTGCCTGTTCGGCTCCGACCGACCCCAATTCACCGGCTGCATCGCCTGGCGAGGTGCCGTGCCGATGCAACGGCTTCCTGCTCATATCTCACAAATGCTCTCGACGAATTGGCTCGGGCCCCGCGGCCACGTGTTACATTATCCAATTCGTCGGGGCGAGCTTATGAACTTCGTGGGCGTCGTCGAACGCGACGACTGGCAAATCGAGGCATGGACCGTCGAGGGTACAACGAGCGAGTTGGAAAATGACTTTCGCGGTTGGCATCCGGACGTTCACGCCATCATCCAAAATATCGACACGCCCTTCAAATGGGCATTGATGGTTCGCGCGCCGATGGAGCGCTGGACGAAAGAGCGAATCACGTTACTCGGAGATGCCTGCCATGCAACTCTTCCATTTCTGGGGCAGGGCGGCGTCATGGCAATCGAGGACGGTTATGTCATCGGGGCGTGTCTGAAGAAACACTTTGCTGATCCGGCGACCGCATTTGCGCGCTATGAGGATATTCGCAGACAGCGCACTGCTGCGGTGGTGCGGAAAGCTCACGAGTTCAGGAAGCAGGCGTTCAATCCCGCGCTTGGTGATGGAGATACGATTGCGGTTTCCGTAGCTGAGCAATGGCAACAAGCGCTTGCGCGGGAACGCTTGGACTGGCTCTACGAGTATGACGCTACGGCGGTCCGGATTTGACCGCAGGATAGGTGCGCACCGTCCGATGTCGGCGTCCTCAAAAAACCCAAGTTTCTTGAGAACCCATCGCCATCGCATTGATCACTTGATCACTTTGCGGGAAGGCGGACGCTCGCAAGATCGGTCCCTACGACAACGTTTCCAGTAAATCCGCTCGCCTCGACCGCTTTCCGATAATCCGCCTCTGTCAGAGGACCGCCTGGAATCCTGAAGGGGCCCGAACGTTCCACGCCAAGCGGAGCGCCTAAATGCGTGAGCATGAGATGGTTCGCCCCCACCCGCTTCGCCATTGCGCCGAGATCGGTGGCGGTGCTTTGGCGATAAAAAATCGCCGGCGGCATTCCGCTGTCCTTGTCCGGCCCCATGACGGGGTGCATTGTCGTATGCACGATGATGTCGACGCCCCTCGCAAGTGTCTCAACCTGATTGGATGTCGAGGTTGCCCGCGGCGGCGCGAGAGCGTCGCCACCGATCACGACGCGACCGGCGGGGCTGTCGACGCGATAGGACGCATGGCCCAGAATGTGGGTTGACCGGACTGCGCTGACCTTCACGTCGCCGGACGACCAGACGACTTGCGGCTCGTTCTTCGGCTCGAAGGTAATCACATTGATCAAATCGGCCGGTCCGCCAAGGAGACGCTCCTTGTTTTCGGAATGGCGCTGAGCGATTTCGCCTGCTTGCAGGAACGCATCGCCAATATGCGTGACGAACTTCTTGCAGCTAACTGTGAACCCAAATGTCGACACAGCATCGGCGCTACAGACCACGTCAATCTTTGGCCCCGTTGAGTTGAAGTGCCAACGCGCCTGAACGACGCTGGCAAAATCCTCGGTGTGATCAAAATGCATATGCGTGAAGAAGGCCGCGTTGAGTTGCCCGGGCGATACCCCGACCTGCGATAGCCGCAAATTGGTGCCGCGTCCGGTGTCGAACTGCAGTTTGATGGCGCCGCAGTTGTTGGAATCGTCACCGTAGCGCACCAACGTTCCGGCACCGGCGAGCCCGTTGACGGCTGGCGGGCCACCCGTGCCGGTCAATGTCACGATGAGACATGGAGCAGCTTCGGCTGATGACGCAGCGCCGCCAAGCCAAACGCTACCGGCGACTGCAATTGCGATCGAAAATCGTTTCATCTTCATTCCCTCTTTCCTGAAATCTCAACAAGCACGTGCGGCCGGATCAGATGATTGCTGCGATGAGATGATCCCAGCGCGGCGGCTCGCGAAATTCCTGCTGATGGGTGAAATAGCGCTGCCGCGCCAGTTCCGGCGTCAGATGAAAAATGTCGCGAAATCCAAGGTCCGTCAGTTGCGTCACAAGATCGGTGGGGTGCAATCGGCATTTCCAAGGCTCACCGAGAGCTGCAGGACGCCGGCCGAACGAGGTGAATGCATCAGGGCCATCCGCATCCAATGGATTGTCGGGCGGCGCGAACGAGAACACAATTTCGCTGCCCTTCGCCAGCGTGGCGGCAAAGCCAAACAGCGCATTGATCGCTTCTTTGTCGAGATATTGCGTCACACCCAGCACCGCGAAGAAGCTTGCTGCCGCGCGGTCGAAGCTGCAAGCGACCAATTGCTCGTCGAGGCGCCGCTCTTCGAGGTCCGCCGGCACATAGGTCAGGTTGGACGGCCTGGACAAACCGTGCTGACGAAGCCGCTCTTGAGTCCAGACCAGGCTCGCCGGATGATCGGCGGCGAAAAGTTGCATGGTCTTGGCGAAATCCGGCTGACGCCACGGGAACGTGTCGAGACCTGCGCCCACCATCACATATTGGCGCATGCCGCGCGACGCCGCCTGCGCCAAACGATCCTCGGCGAACCGGCTCCGCATCGCGAACATGCAACGAAACAGTTTTGCCTCCGGCGCACCGGGTTCGTCGAGGGTGTCGCGAATTGCGGGTTCGGATGCTTCCGGCACAAGGTCGACAACGATCGGGTCGTCGAAGATGAGAGGGTCGTCAAGAAGCTGGTGTGCGGCCCTCCGGATCGCGGAACGGAGCATGGTTCGGCTTGGCTGTCCCGGGAACATATGATGGTGCCTCGAAGTGGATGGTGAGATTGGGAACGAATATCTAACCGAGAGTCACTAGGCCTTGATGTTCGCAAACCTGATCACCTTTCCCCATTTCTCAGTTTCATCGGCGATGAACCTTCCATAGTCGGCAGGCGAGCACGAAAGCACGGTGCCGCCCATGTCTACGAGCCGTGCCTTGAATCCAGGATCGGCGAGGGCAGCGTTGATTTCCTTGTTGAGCTTGACGATGATCTCGGCGGGTGTGTTCCTGGGCGCGCCCACGCCAAACACGGTGCTCGCCTCGTATCCAGTAACGAACTCGCCCAAGGTCGGGATATCCGGCAATGCCTCCGAGCGTGTCGACGTAGTAACCGCCAGCGCGCGCAGCCTGCCGGCTTTGATGTACTCGATCGACACGGGCAACCCGCCGAAGAAGACCTGCACCTGTCCGGCCAGCAGATCGGTGATCGCGGGCGCGCCGCCACGATAGGGCACGTGCACCATTTCGATACCAGTCATCATCTTGAATAGTTCACCCGTCAAATGGCCGACACTTCCAATCCCAGGCGATGCCATGTTGACCTTGCTCGGGTTGGCTTTCGCATAGCTGACGAACTCGGCAAGGGCTTTTGCCGGAAACGACGGGTTCACCAGAATGACGTTGGCTTGGCGGGTGATGCTTGCCACCGGCGCAATATCACGGATGAAATTGAAATTGAGTTTGTCATACAGCGTCGCATTGGTCGTGTGGTCGGTACCGACCATCAGTAGCGTGTAGCCGTCAGCCGGCGCACGCACGACCGCCTCGGTGGCGATAGTGTGGCCGGCGCCCGGCCGGTTCTCCACAACGAACGCCTGACCAAGCCGCTCCGATAGCCATTGTGCTGTCAGGCGCGCCAGTATGTCGAAGGCGCCACCCGGCGGAGCTCCAACCATGATACGCACCGGGCGAGACGGATAGGTCTGTGCCCAAGCGAAGCGCGACGCGGCCGGAAGGAAGGCAGCACCCGCCGTTAATTGCAGGAAGGTTCTGCGAGCAACTTTGCGCTCTCGAATAGGCATGGCATTTCTCCGGTTACCTCGGCCCGGCAGTTGCTCGCCGCGGCTATGACGAAGCATAGCCTGGCCTGACATGGGAGGAAGTTCTCATTTGTGCTATCCTCATGACAAACAGTCATAGGGCGGAATCATGAAACTGCAAGATCGTGTCAGCCATCGCCTGAAGTTGCGCGACCTGCGTTTGCTTCTTTCGGTGATGGAATTTGGTGGAATGGCCAAGGCCGCTGCCCACCTCAATCTCACGCAGTCGGGCGTGTCGAAAGCGATTGCCGACATAGAGCATATGTTGAATGTACGTCTCTTTGATCGCACCTCACGAGGTGTCGAGCCGACGCTGTATGGTCTCGCGCTGCGCAAATGGGGCACCGCCATGTTCGACGACCTGCGCCAGGGCCTCAACGAGATCGAACACCTCGCTGATCCCACGACCGGCGAATTGCGGATCGGCTGCACGGAGGCGATGACAGCGGGCTTCGTGTCGGCTGTCATCGACCGCCTCACGCGGCAATATCCCCGGCTCATTCTTCGTGTCACGCAAGACGAGCCCCTCAGGCTGCAAGACCTTCATTTGCACGAGCGCAAAATCGAGCTCGTGGTCGGGCGAATACAAAGTCCATTTGCGCAACAAGACATGCAGGCGGAAGTCCTGTTCAAAGAACCGGCGCTCGTGGTGGCTGGAGTGCAGAACAAATGGGTCCATCGTCGCAAGATCGAACTCGCAGAACTGATCGATGAGCCGTGGTGTCTGCCACCACCCGAATCCCTGTCTGGTTCCCATCTCCAAAGGGCCTTCCGCGCTAACGGCCTGGACTATCCGCCACGGTCGACCGTTGTGGCACTGTCCACTCAGTTGCACGCCAGCTTGGTCGCGACCGGCCGATACATTGGAATACTTCCCGGCGCCATGCTGTGGTTCTGCGGCAAGCGACTATCGCTCAAGGTACTGCCGGTCGAGCTTCCCATTCAGCCGAGATTGAGATCGGTGGGAATCGTCACCTTGAAGAACAGGACGCTCAGCCCAGTGGCTCAACTTTTCATTGACTGTGCGCGCGAGGTCGCGAAGCCGTTGGCAAAACACCGGCCGTGATGGCCGGTGAGCCGACTCTCTGACATCCTGCTCCGGCTAGTCCTCTATGCTTCTTAAGCGGACTACCTGTACTCGTTTGGTGTCCAACCCGTAATGGACTCAAGGCTTGGTCCCAGCCGGCGGTATAACGGAGTTCTGCATGCCGAAACTATCCAGAGAGCGGCGCACCAAGCCGGACGCCTTGGCCTCCTCCACGACGGCGCTGGCATAGGCCAGGCCGGCCGGGCGGTCCTTTGGCACCGCGACAGCGACATACGAATTGAGATAGGCGCCATCCAGCACGCGAGACCCCGGCAGCAACCCCGCCAGGACCAGGAGGGACTCGCGCGAGCCGCCAGTGACATCGACCTTACCGGAGCGCAGCAATTCAAACCCTTCGTCGGTGGATTTGACGAGAGCGACCGTGACGTTTTTCAGGTATCGCTGCGCGGCGCGCGCCGATGCTGTGTTCTCGACGCCTACGACCCGTATGCCCGGGCGATCCACGTCGGCGAGCGTTCGGATCGGCGACCCCGGCCCTACCATCCAAGTGCTTTGCAGGACGATATGCGCCGCGCCAAAGTCGAGTTTCTGTTTGCGCTGTTCATCGACCGGCATAAAGGCGACGTCCCAGGCGCCGGTCATCCCGGCGTCGGTCAGGTCGCCGGAGTTGGGATAGGCCACCCACTCGAGCGCAACCCCGAGCTTGCGCCCCAGCGCCTCCCCGAGATCGGCACCGATGCCTTGCGGCCGCCCGCCCCCGGGAGCGATCGCCACGTTGCCGGCGCCCGGCGTCAGGCCGGCGGCTACTCCCACGCGCAGCTTGCCCGTCGGTGCCAGTTGCATGAGCACCGCCGGATCAAGCGCCTGCGCGGCCGTGGTCGCGGCGGATGCAATGGTGACGATG
Organism: Xanthobacteraceae bacterium; assembly: GCA_035300505.1. GTDB lineage: Bacteria > Pseudomonadota > Alphaproteobacteria > Rhizobiales > Xanthobacteraceae > VAZQ01. The sequence goes on along the minus strand of DATGVJ010000096.1, from coordinate 1,935 downwards.
AGCGCAAGTGTGCCAGCGAATGCGGTCAATTTCCAATTCAGATGCATTTTGGCATTATAAGCAACATTCCGCCCAACGGGCGTCATTTGTCGAACCACGGGCGGCCACAAGGGCCGCCCCCACGCAGAACGAATCCATTGAGTTTAGGTGACGCGGCGCACACCAGCCCGCCGCCGCGGGAGGCGATGAATTCGCGCCGTTTGATCATGAACAAGATCGCACATGATCGCACAACATCGCACAGCATTCTTGTTTGACTGTGCTTTGCAGATCGCCTATTGGCGAAATGGTCGTGTCGAATTGCGTCCGCAGCGCTAGCGGCGCGCGTCATTTAAATCGAAGGGATTGCACTCCCTTCGAATTCGTAGGGGCGGGCCTTGTGCCCGCCCGCCGACCCACACAACGTGCGGTGTTTTATGGCCCCGGGCGGCCACAAGGGCCGCCCCTACGCAACACTTAATTCCCGTCAAATTAAATGGCTTGCGCCCTGCCCTGCCCCGTCAAGAGTACAAGGTGGCCCATGGCTGACCCACTATTGCAACATAAGGCGACATCAACACATCACATTCGACGGCTGATTTGCATAGGCGGCCCCCAGGGCGGAACGAACCTGACTATTTTGGCCAAAACGAACCCATTGATCGGATGCGGCGCCGAAGGCCGAGGCGCCCCAGACCGTCAGGACGCCAGCGCCGCCAATATGCGCGCCCAGCTGCGGGTGCCCTTGTGGAAGCTGGTGAGATCGTATTTTTCGTTCGGCGAATGCACTCGGTCGTCATCGAGTGCGAAGCCCACCATGATCGTGTCCATGCCGAGTACGCGCTTGAAATCGGCCACAATCGGAATTGACCCCCCCTCGCCCACCATCACGGCCTTCTTGCCCCATTCTGCGGTGAGCGCAGCGCGGGTTTTCACCAGCGCCGGATTGTCGAACGAGAGCTGAATGGGTGGCGCCAAACCGAAGTTTGAAAATTCCACCTTGGCGTCGGCCGGCAGGCGCGCGCGCACGAATTTCCGGAATGCTTCGCTTATCTTCTTCGGATTCTGCGTGCCGACCAGGCGGAACGATACTTTTGCGGTGGCCTGGCCCGGGATCACGGTCTTGGCGCCTTCGCCCGTATAGCCGCCGATCAGGCCATTGATTTCCGCCGTCGGGCGCGTCGCGATCTGCTCGATCAGCATGCGGTTCTTCTCGCCGGCCGGCGCCTTCAGGCCGACGCCGCCAAGAAATTCCTTCGGCGTGAGCTTGAGCCGCTTGAGATCCGCCTTGATGTCCTTGGGCAATTCCTTGACGCCGTCGTAGAACCCCGGAAGGGTAACGCGGCCTTTCTTGTCGTGCATGGCGGCGAGTATGTTGGCAAGCACACGCAGTGGATTTTGTGCGGCTCCGCCGAACAAACCGGAATGCAGATCGCGATCCGCGCAGGTGACCCTCACCTCCTCATAGACGAGCCCGCGCAGCGACGTCGTGATGGCCGGAGTTTTCGCATCCCACATGCTGGTGTCGCAAACGAGTGCGAAGTCCTGCTTGAGTTCGCTCGCATTGTCCTTGACGAAATCGAACAGATGAGCCGATCCGCATTCCTCTTCGCCTTCGATCATCATCGTGATGGGAAGCGGCAACGCACCCGTCACCGCCTTGAAGGCGCGGCACGCCTCGACAAAAGTCATCACCTGGCCTTTGTCGTCACAAGCCCCGCGGGCCACGATGATCTTGCGGCCATCGGGGGTCTTGGCAATGCGGGGTTCGAAAGGCGACGTCTCCCAGAGCGCCAACGGATCGACCGGCTGCACGTCATAATGACCATAAAACAACACGCGAGGAGCGCCACCGTTTGCCTGGCCGTTCCCGCTCTCATTTCCACCTTTGCCGACCACGATGGGATGGCCTTGCGTCGGCCGGACGCTGGCCTCAAATCCGATGCTTGCAAGATC
>DATGVJ010000095.1:0-2016 GCA_035300505.1 Xanthobacteraceae bacterium | reverse complement strand
GGGATCGTCGTCGACGACCAAAACGGTGGAGTTCGCATTGGGCATGGCTGTCGCTCCTGATCAAAGGATTACTCGGATTAGCCCCCGTGTCGTTTGGCAAGCACGCGGTCTCCAGTAGGCAAAAGTAGTGCCGATCTGCGGACCTAAGCAGCCGGATGATCCGCCAGGAAAAACGCAAGGCATAGACCAAGGTTTACGCGCGCCGACATTGGCCCGCCGACATCTTGGGTCCCAAATTGCGGAATTCGCATCCGGACATAAACCAAGATTTATGCGCCCCCGGCGCCGTGCCGGCGCTACTTTCGGCGCATGTTGCCGAATTGCTACGCGCACGTGATGACGCCGTTTGGCGAAGCCCTCGTGGCTTGGGGCGAGTTGCCGGAGGCCGTATGTTGAAAGTTTCATTGGTGTCGATCGTCGATGATGATCAGTTCTTTCGCGAGTCCATGCGACGGCTCATGAGGTCGCTGGGCTACCCCGTCGAGGCTTTCCGGTCGGCCGCCGATTTCCTCGCGTCCCATCGGATGGTTGAAACCGCCTGCTTGATCGCCGACGTCGAGATGCCGGGAATGACCGGAATCGACCTCCACAGACGCCTCATCGATGCCGGACACGCGATTCCGACGATCCTCCTCACGGCCTACGTCGACGACCGCTCCCGCAAGTTCGACGAGGGGGTCATCTGCTACCTTCGAAAGCCCGTTGACGAGACGCGTCTGCTGCAATGCCTTCGCGCGGCGCTGCGGTCCGGCGAGCCGCCCGAGAAGAATTCCTGAGTCCTTTGCAGCGCCGCGCAGGGTGAACTGAAATGCCGCGCCGTGAGGTGCATTCACATCGGCCCATAGTCGGCCCCCATGGGCGGCGACGATCGAACGGCTGATCGACAGGCCCATCCCTATCCCGTGGGATTTCGTCGTGTAGAAGGTCTCGAAAACGCGCTCGAGATCCTTCGGATCAATGCCCGGGCCGGAATCGCGCACGGCGACGAGAATTTCATCGGGCCGCGATTGTTCGGTGCTGATCAACAGGTCCCGTGCGCCCGTCTTGACCGAGCTCATCGATTCGATGGCGTTGAGGATCAAGTTCAACGCGACTTGTTGCAGTTGAACACAATCCCCCTCGACGATCAAAGGCTCCTCGGCGAGGCGCGTGCGGACCGCGACGCCGTTCTTGATGATCGCGGTTCTTGCCAGCACGATCACGTCTTTGATCGCATCGTTCAGATCAAAACGGTCCTTTCGCAGAGGCGCTTTCTTGACGTGACCGCGGACCCCGTCGATGATTTTTCCGGCCCGATCGGTGTCGCCCACGAGACAGGCGAGCGCCTCCCTGATTTCACCCAGATCCGGCGGGTTGCGGTCGAGGAAGTTCATGGCCGCACGGGCATTGTTGCGTGCGGTGGCGATGGGTTGCGTGATTTCGTGTACCAGCGAGGCGGCCAGTTCTCCCATGACGCTGACACGATTCATATGGGCGAGATGGGACTCCAATTCGCGTAGCCGCTCGTGTTCTTCCTGCGCGCGCATGCTTGCTGTCGCATCGGTGCCGGTGCCGCGATAGCCGCGAAATTCTCCGTTGGCGGCGAACACCGCCTTGCCGCTGGCTTTCACGTAAATTGGCGAGCCGTTATTACCCTTGGAGCAATATACGAAGTCACGGAACGGTTGACGTGAATCGAGCGTTGCCCGAATAAGCCGCCACTTCTCCGGTTCCGTTTCACGGTCGAGAGCGTGATCCCAGCACGACGTGCCGATTCGATCGGCCGCGCCTGAACCATACGCATTCTCGGTCAACAGCGTGAATTTGTAGTCCGGACCGATCTCCCAAAACCAATCGGAGGCGGTTTCGGCGTAGTCGCGGAACTTCCCTTCGCTCTGCCGCAACGCTTCCTCGCCGCGTTTGCGCTCCGTCAGGTCGAGCACGAAAGCGACGCCTTGTTTCCCGCCTTCCTCGAAGGTCGCCGCGCCGATCAGCACGGGAACCCGGCTGCCGTCTTTCCGGAAATACTCCTTCTCG
>DATGVJ010000094.1:0-5236 GCA_035300505.1 Xanthobacteraceae bacterium | reverse complement strand
CGATCTTTCGCCCCATATCCCGGCCCACGCGGGTAGAGAACCGATAGTGAAATCCCGCATAGATGCGCGCCATCGAGACTTCGTCAGCATAGGCCCAAACATTCGTCCAACGGTGCGTCGCTCCCGGCGCGGTCGGGCTCGTCATCGTGACGGGTGGGATGTCGGCACTTCCCAGGACGGCTTCAATGACGGTGGCAATCGCGGCACTGCTGATGCAATGCGCGCAAGGGTATTCCGGATGCATCGGCGTGTTGTCGATCGGCTGCCAGGTCGCGTCGGCGTCGGTTGCCGGATTGTCATCCATGTCACCGTTTCTGATCGCAGTGATCGGACGCCAGAACTCATAATGATATTTGGCGTCGAAGACGGCGATAAACGTGTCGGCCACCGCAGTTGACGCGAGCGCCATGAACCGTGCGCTATCGACGAGATCCATTTTCTTTGCCGTCACGAGTTGTCGTACGATCGGGTAGTAACTTGCAGGTCCCGTGATCAGCCAGAAGTTGGCATCTTCGGTTTGCCTGGCGGTCCGCCGGCTGCTGCTCTTGCCGCCCAGCGTCTTGACCTCATTGTAGTCGGAGGCCCACTCCGCGCTTGCAAGCGCGATCGGGGGCTGCGGCCGGAACTGCGACGGACTTGTCATCGCAAAGGGCTTTACGTTTGGCCACATTGAGGAGGCGGTAATCGGAGTTGGCACATAGACGCCGGGCCTTGTCTTCGGCCGGTACGCATCCGGAGCATCCGCGCCGTCACCTTCGCGGTCCGCAATTGTCCTTAGCGCCACCTCCTGCCCGAGCTTGATCCCATCTGACTTGGACGAGCTTTGTGGAATGGACATCAAATCGGCGGCCATCAAGGAATTCAACTCCTCGGCGTCATTAGGAAACAGTTTCGTCAAGACCATTGCGGCCGCAACAGCAGCCGCGGCCTCCTTCGATGTGCCCTTGGCGGCGGAAAGAGCGACGCGGTAAGGCCGGTATCGTCCCTCGATTGAGTTGACGGCATCGAACATAGCAACGTGGACGCATGCGATCACACGCTCCGCCTGGGGCGGCAGCATGCGATGTTTCGTTACCAAGGCGATCGCCTTCTCGTTCCAATCGGTGATCACGTCGGCAGCCGCTGGGGTACCCAGAGCCATCAGCAATACGATTGGTGCCGACCAACACAGGTTCATTGACATGGCAATCCTCCGGAATGCGTTAGGGGTTGCCGGATCGGGACGATCCAAACTTCTCCGACTTCAACTCGGAAGAGCGATCAATGCCCGTTGGCAACGTGCCACTTTCCCCGATTGCCGATGAGGAATAAATGGGGCCAAAGGCAATAGACTATTTCATTTTTTGAAGTAATAATTGCCGCCGTGGATAAGCTCGCGGCAATGAAAACCTTTGTGCGGATCGTCGACAGCGGCAGCCTGACTGCGGCTGCGAATTCACTCGACACATCGCTGCCAACGGTGGTGCGCACGCTCGCGTCGCTCGAGCGCGATCTCGGGGTCTCGCTGCTCAAACGCACTACCCGGCGGTTCCATTTGACCGACGAGGGAACGCAATATCTGGAGCGCTGCCGCGACATACTTGCGGCCACGCAGGAGGCGGAAGACATCCTGGTTGCGCGCCGAACCGACCCGGTAGGCAGGCTCTCAGTCACTGCGTCGGTGGCATTCGGACGGCGCTACCTCGCCCCGATCCTGCATGACTTCCTCCGCCGTCATCCCAAGGTCAGCGCCGACGTGCTGTTCGTCGATCGCGTTGTCAACCTCATCGAGGAAGGCATGGATGTCGCTGTCCGGATCGCGAACCTGCGGGATTCATCGCTCGTGGCAATCCCCGTCGGGCAAGTGCGGCGTGTCGTATGCGCAAGCGAGCAATACCTGCGCCGTCACGGTGTCCCGAAAGTGCCGAACGATGTCCGCAGCCATAGCTGCATCAGACACGTCGTTCTCGCCCCACGCAATGAGTGGCACTTTCGGGTCGGCAATCGGCAAATAGCTGTACCGATTACCAGCGTCATTACCTGCAACGAAATCGACACTGCGGTAAACGCCTGCATCGATGGGTTGGGCCTCGGCATGTTTCTATCGTACATGGTCGCGCCATATAGGAAGACCGGTCAACTCAAGTACGTTTTGGAAAAGTTCGAGACCGAGCCCATGCCGGTTCAGGTGGTTTATCCGCAGGCGCGGCTCATGTCGAACAAGGTGCGGACCTTTGTCGACGAATGCGTTGGCAAGCTACGCCGTGTTAAGCTTGATTAACGCGGTAAGCTCCGCCTTGCCCATGTCTGGGTGCATACTCATAGGTAGCGAATTGTGAAGCTGATGTTAGTCATGTCCGGCCTCGCTTACAGCCTCCCGGCTGATGCTCCCCGCCTCCCCACGGCAGCCTCTTGGCGCGATCCCGAAATCATCGCTGCCGTTTTGCTGGTTGGCGCCATTGCGGTGATCGGACTAGTGACCGCCGGTGACTACGGTATCACGGTCGATGAGTTCAACGCCGACGCCTATGGTTCGAAATCGCTTGCCTGGTACACAAGTGGTTTCACCGACCGTTCGAGCTTTGAGACCGTCGAAGATACCCTGTGGTTCTACGGTCCCTGGTTCCACATGCTTACGGCATTCGTTCAATCGCTCGGGCTCGCCGATCATTGGGCCGTCCGGCACACGCTCACGTTTTTGGTAGGGCTTGCGGGGATTGCCGCGGTGGTGCCCATGGCCAGGCTTGCTCTCGGCCGTTGGGCCGGGGTCACCGCGCTAAGCCTGTGCCTCTCGACCGGTTATCTCTACGGCAGTTTGTTCTTTACTCCGATCGACGTGCCGTTCCTGTTTGCGATGACCTGGGCCACGTTCGCGATTATGGTCATGGCGGCGCGAACGGTGCCGTCGTGGCCCGCGGCCGTCGGCGCCGGCATCCTGAGCGGTCTTGCGATCGCCACGCGCTCATCCGGCTTCATCACGCACGCCTATCTTCTCGGAGCGATGGCGTTGTGCGCGCTGGAAGCCATAGTAAACAGGGGCGGCTGCACACGCACGCTGCTGTTGAGGATCGGCATGCGCACGGTTTGCGCAATGTCGATCGCATGGATCACCGCGATCGCGCTGTGGCCCTGGCTACAGGTCGGAAATCCTTTTGTGCATTTCAAGTCCGCCTTCGTATATTTCGCCAATCATCCAAGTTCATGGGAAAATGCCCATTGGGGACAGATGGTCATCAGCACCAACCTGCCTTCGTCCTATGTACCGGCCCAACTTGCGGCTCGCCTGCCGGAGGGTTTCCTGCTGCTGCTGATCGCCGGATTGGTGGCGGGGATTGCTGTCGCCGCCGGGTTCCTCCGTGACGCGTTCCGAGCGCTCGCGCGGCACGGCTCAGCAGCGCTTGCAGGTCCGATGCTGACCTTGGCGCGGTCGCGCCAGGCCTTGATTTTCTGGACCGCTGCCGTCGTGCCGATTGCAGTCATCATCGTCCAGCGCTCGACGCTGTATGACGGCATTCGGCATGTGCTGTTTCTCATCCCGATGCTGGCGTTGATCGCGGCTTTCGGATTTTTGCACCTGCTTCCCATCCTCAAGCGATACAAGATCGCCGCGGCCTCGGTCGCGGGTGTCTACGCCGCTTATGCAACATGGACTCTCGTGATTTTGCATCCGCTCGAATATGTGTCCTTCAACGTGCTCGCGGGCGGCGTGCACGGCGCCTATCAGCGCTTCGAACAGGACTATTGGGCGGTGGCCGCTACGACGGCGCTGCGACGGCTCGAACGCCGGCTCGGCGATGATGTCCGCTTTACGGCAAACCCGCCGAGCCTGATGATCTGCATTCTCTCTCGCGAAGGCCTCGTGGCACCGATGTTCGGGCGGCCTTGGCGGCTCGAGGTCAAACCCGAAAAAGCAGATTACCTGATTGCAACGCCAGACTGGCCGTGCGCGCGCAATCTGCCGGTCACCCTCGTCGATGAAGTCAAACGGTTTGATCGCACGTTTGCATGGGTGTACGCGCGGCAGGCCCCTCCGGGCGCGGCAAGCCCGCGGACCGAACCCTGAGTGACGGGAACGCCGTTGCAATGCCGCCAATGCCGGATGCGAGAGAGCCCATCGCAATCTCCCTGCTAATATAAGGCGAGCAATACATGTGACGCATCGCCTTAAGGTTTTGTCGGGACCGAAAGCTTGCCGAGCAAGAGTGTCAGGTTCTCCATCCGATCGAGCGCCCACAGTTCCTGCAGGATCGCGTCCGTCCGCTCACGTGGCCAGCGCGTGCCGACATTGCTGCGGAATTTCCGCTCCACGTCGGCGCGGCTCATCGGGCGGCCGACGAAACCCGGAACGTCATCGACCTCACGCGTGATGCGCTGTCCATCGGCGAGGATCGCGGTCACGCGCGTCGGCACCACGGAAGGACTCACGCGTGCGGTGAGCGCCGGATCCTCGCGCACCTTGATCTTGCGCATGAACGCAAGGATACGCGGATCGCTCAGCTTTTCCGCGGCGTAGCTGTCGTTGGTGATGTCGCCGTCGAACATGGCGCGCGCGGTGATGTAGGGCAGGCTGTGATCTCCGGTATCCCGGGTATCCGGCGTCCATTTCTCGGGGTCGCTGCCGGTCTGCTGATAGCCCCGGCGGGAGGTAGCAATTTCGATCGCGGCGATGCGTTCGAGCGCGCCAACTTCCCTCGCGACCGCTGCGCCGGCCACTATCGCAGTCTGGCCATAGACCACGGCCGGATAGGCTTTCATGCCGCATTGATGGATGCGAAACGGCACGCCGCGCCGACCGAAAGCGTCGACATCGACCTCCATCGGCCCGGACACAAGCCGGAAGAAGCCCAAGCGCCCTTCGAATATCGGCGCCGGTCCGGTGAGGCCGCCGCGCGCCAGTTGAGCTGCGAACACCGCATTTCGTCCTGCTTCGGCGTCGGCAAGCCCCTTCCAGTCCGACAGGTTCTGGGCCCGGGTCTGGCCCATCGGGATGTGGTCATTGATGGCGATGTTGACGGCATGGGTGAGCTTGTCGGGTGCAATCTTCATGAGCTTGCCCGCGGCAAGCGCGACCGCCGGCAGGCTGAACACGGGCGGGTCCCAACCACGGTTGGTGATGTCGAAAGCGTCGATCATCCGGCAGGTGATCTCATAGACGAGCACGATCGCCGTTATGAGTTCGCTCGCGCTCGCCCGCTCGGCTTCCGCGACCGCAAGGCACGCCGCGATATTGTCGCTTGGATGGCCGGTCAGGCGACTG
>DATGVJ010000093.1:0-2964 GCA_035300505.1 Xanthobacteraceae bacterium | reverse complement strand
CATCGGCCAATCCGCCCGCCCCCCGCTACCTGAACTCGCCCACATCCCTCTGTTAATGTGCGAACTTTTAGCCAGTGGGATGTCGTGAGATTGCCGCAAATGCGGGTTACTTTGCGGGGAGCCTTGGGGATCGAGGCGGCGTGATTTCATCAGGTTTGTTTGAGGTGCGGCTGTCATTTAGCCACTCGAAGTCCATGCGCACCACCCCCGTATTCGGCTGACTCTTCGATGGGGGTGATCTTCATGGATGCGACGCTGCCTGTGGCCGTCCCGGCCGATGTTGCTGACTACAGCCGACCGAATGCCGATGCTGGTTCAACACGGCAGTGGGCTCGTTCAATCGGGCTGGCCGCTGCAGTGGGCATCGTTTACTTCCTGGCGGCACGGCTAAGTCTTCTTCTTCTCACCAAATCCGACGGCGTGGCCGTGTTTTGGCCGGCTTCCGGCGTTGCTTCCGGTGTCCTCATTGCGCTTGGACCGCGTGCGCGCTTGCCGGTCGCCGCTGGCGCAATGGCCGCGACCATTGTTGCCAACTTAATGGGTGATCGGACTCTTTTCAGCGCGGTGGTCTTCGGCCTGTGCAACGCGGGCGAAGCATTGCTGACAGCGTGGCTGATCGAGCGCTACTTCGGATTGGGTTTCAATCTCGGCAAGCTAAGCCACGTGCTGGGAATCCTGGTGTGCGCTATCGTTGCGACCGCGGTCTCGGGAATTGGCGGGACTGCCGGGTTCCTATACTTTCACAGCCCGAACGCGCCGATTCTGACTATTTGGCAGCACTGGTTCGCTTCCGATGCCCTTGGAATCATCACGGTCGCACCGCTAATCATTGAGTTCGCTTCGGCCGCACGGCAGCCGCCATCGTGGCGCGGATTTTTGGAAGGCGTCGCCGCACTCGTGGCGCTAGTCATCCTGAATGGGTTCGTCATTTTTCTGCCGCAGGGATTTTGGGGGACTGTCGTCCCGGTTGCACTGCTGTTTCCAATGCTGTTGTGGCTGGCGGCTCGCTGCCACCCGGTCTTTGCAGCGACGGCTGCCTTCATCAGTGGACTCACAATTGTTTTGGCGACAACATTCAGCATCGGCTTTTTCGGCGACGCCAGCTTGCCGATCTCCGAGCGCATTCTGGGCGCACAGGCGAGCATCTTGGCCGTGTCGCTTTGCGTATTCGTACTTGTTGCGCTGTTTGCCGAACGACGTCTGCACGAGACCGCGCTCGTGGCGAGCGGCACGCGGCTGCAGGAGGCGCTGACGGAATTGCGGTTGCTCTACGAAAACGCTCCGATCGGGCTCGCGTTTCTCACTCCCGATTGCCGCTATCGGCAAATCAATCGCCGCCTGACGGAGATCTGCGGCATTTCAATCGCCGGTCATATCGGCAAGTCAGTGCGAAATACCGTCCCGCAAGTTGCGGACCAGGTCGAGTCGATCGTCCAGGCGATTTTGAGGACCGGGGAGCCGATCACGGGCATAGAGGTCAATGGCCAACGCCCGGACGGGAGCAACGCGGAGCGCGTGTGGATTACCTACTGGCATCCGCTGAAGGCTGATGGCGCTATTCTCGGCATCAATGTCGTAGCTGAGGAAATTACCGAGCAAAAGCGCGCCAAAGCGGCTTTGCAACTTGCGAACGAATCCCTGGAGGCTCGTACGCTCGAACTTACCAATTCTTTGGAGGAATTGCGGGCTGCGCAGGATCGCCTTGTCCAGACCCAGAAGCTTGCGTCGCTCGGCCAACTGACCGCCGGCATTGCACACGAGATCAAAAACCCACTCAATTTTGTCAACAATTTCTCGGGGGTTTCTGCCGAACTGATCGACGAACTGCAGGAGGTCCTAGGCGGGATGACCAGCGATGATGAGACACGCCGTGAAATCGCCGAGCTGACAAACACTTTGCGCGGCAATCTTGAAAAGGTCATACACCACGGCAAGCGCGCAGACGCCATCGTCAAGAACATGCTGCTGCACTCGCACGAAGGATCAGGCGAACATCGATTGGCTAATGCCAACGACCTCGTCGAGGAGAGCCTCAATCTGGCCTACCACGGTGCGCGCGCCGAGAATCAGAGCTTCAGGATCAAATTGGAAAGGTCCTTTGATCCGACCGCCAGTGAGGTCGACGTGTTCCCACAGGAGATCACCCGAGCACTTTTGAACCTCATCTCGAACGGCTTCTATGCCGCAACCAAGCGCAAGGAGCAGGATAGTAGCGATGGCTATGAGCCTACCCTTGCGGCATCGACGAAGAACCTCGGTGACCGCGTAGAGGTCAGGATTCGTGATAACGGCACCGGCATTCCTCCCGACGTCCGGGAAAAGATATTCAATCCGTTCTTCACGACCAAGCCTGCCGGTGAGGGAACTGGGCTTGGTCTCTCTATCTGCCATGACATCATCGTCAAGCAACACGGCGGCTCAGTTGACGTCGACACGAAACACGGTGAGTTCACCGAGTTCCGCATCATCCTGCCGCGCGGGCAGCGGCGTTCACACTGAACAGCGGGAACGGGCGCAATCCTCAGGTCTGAAGACGCCAACGTCGCCTTTTGGCACAAAGCAGACGTGCCGAAGGCCAACCCGGATGTCTGCTTCCGAAGGTAATGCGGACATTGCCAAGTCCAGCGCACTCCGGATTTATGAGTACACGCCCTAACGATTTTGATGGAGAGAGCTATATTCGTTCGGATATAACCGTCATCTACGGCTAGATGCAGCCAATTACGGCGGACTTCTTCTTGATTTAAAAATTTGGCGGGCTCTTTACGGTGGATACAGATGTCTTCACAGATGTCTTCGATTTTGTAGAGCGCACCCGACTGCGTGCGACGGACCGATCTCGTCTTCTAGGTTTTCGCTATATGCCTGTGGCCGACGGCGGAAGAGAAGAGCGCGCCCCCTCGGCGCGCGCTACTTTCTTTCAGGAGAGGCCCCTGCCAGACTAGGCCCTGACCGCGACGAGCT
>DATGVJ010000092.1:0-14680 GCA_035300505.1 Xanthobacteraceae bacterium | reverse complement strand
CCCAGGTGCGCTCGCCCAGCGGCCAGCCAAATCCCGGCGCGGCATCAGGCTTGTAACCTTGCATTTCGATGATGCGATAATCGACATCGAGCTTGAGCGTTTTAATGAACCACAGGCCGAGTTCCCCGAGCGTCAGCCCGTGGCGCATCGGCAATGGTCCGGCGCCGACAAAGCTCTGCCAGCCTTCGCGCAGCGTCAAACCTTCAACCGGTCGGCCGACCGGATTGGGACGATCGAGCACCCACACGGCTTTGCGATGTTTCGCTGACGCTTCCAAGATATATCGCAGCGTCGTGATGAACGTGTAGATACGGCAGCCCAGGTCCTGCAGGTCGACGAGAAGACAATCGAATGTGTCCATCATTGCATCGGTCGGCCTGCGCACTTCTCCATAGAGGCTGAAAACGGGAATGCCGTGCACCGGATCGTTGAAATCCGGTGATTCCATCATGTTGTCCTGCTTGTCGCCACGTAGCCCATGCTGCGGACCGAATGCGGCCGTGATCTTTATGTCACCGCAAGCCGCGAGCGCATCGAGCGAGTGCGTGAGATTTTCCGTGACAGAGGCTGGATGCGCGAGCAATGCAACGCGCCGACCGCTAAGCGGCGCGCGCAACGCGGGGTCGGCGAGAAGTCGATCGATACCAAATTTCATGGGCCTCATGCTCGAGAAAATTCATGCGCAAAGCAATCGGAATGATGGAAATCCGCTTTGCCGGGTGGATGGGCCAAAGCCCAGTAGGATTTGCGGCCGCTCGTTTCTTCGATGATGGCGGAGAGACCGAGGCGCCAGGGACCGAGACGCCCCTTGGCATCACGTGGCAGACCAGACACGTTATCGAGTTCGAGCGAGGCTTGCATTGCGAGGCGTTCAGGGCTGGATTGCACGTCGATCCGGGGCGCGTTCAAACCGGTCGCAACCTGCATTCCGCTTCTGTAGTTGTTGAACCGATAGGCTGCCCATTGCGTCGAGGGCGAAAAGTTGAATTCGTAATACGCGGTGTCTGTCGAAACACGGAGGAATGCCTCCAGGCAGGTCGTCAGCCAAAGCTGATCGGTGCGGGTTGCCAGTGTGACAGGTGGGAGTCGCAGGTCGTCGATCTTGCCGGTCACGACAAAGGAGAATACCAAGCTGCCGGGGCGTGGACGGGCGATCTCGACTTCGATCTGTGTGACGGCGAAGCATGGCGAGTTAGGATGAGGCCTCAATGCGTGGCGCATGGCGCCTTTGTAGCACGGCGGTGGGCGCAGGCTACTCCGCCTCGATCCCCTGTTTGCGCAAGATTGCCCCGATGGCACTCACGGCTTCCGACGTCGTACCGCCCAAACGTTGGATCAAGGACGTCACGTCGTCATGCCCCATGGGCTCGAGGTCTTCGCTGATCTTCTTGCCGAGTGCGGCAAAGTCGGTGCCGGCCGATGCGGCTTCGTAGGCTGCCCGATGGGCGCGAACCATCGCTTCGGGTGTCCGGGGCGGCAGCGCGATCCACTTGTCGAGCGACGTCATCGTCGACCAATAGTCGAAGGCTTTTTGCACGGTCGGATCGCCGATCTTGCCTTTCATGAGGTTTGCAAACACGGCGGCCTCGCCGAATTCCGGACGCGGCACGGGGCGGCCCTTTTGCAGGGTCCCGGACTGGCTCAAAATCTTGAAGCGACCTGTGTTGAGGAATTTCTGGATCTGGAACAGGTTGCCGGTCGAGGTCATGTCGATCTCGCCGCGTTCGAGCGCGATCATCAATTCGCTTGTGCCGCGATAGCCGACCACCCATTTGGCGTTCCAGTCGAGATATTCGATGCCCCAGGCCGTGGTCAGCATGCCGGAGCGCGGCACGCCGCCCAGCGCTCCCATGATGACGGGTGCAGTCCGTTTGTCATAAAGCCGTGGCTCGGCGTCCTTGCGAATGAGCATGACGGTGCCGCCGCGGCCTACTCCGCCCACGAAGGAATAGGTCGTCGGATCGAATTGCGATTGCGGTTTGCGGTAGAGCAGGGGATCGGCCTGCGTGGTCGACGCCGACATCAACGTCAAGCCGTCGGGCACGACTTGCTTGACGAAATAATTCATCGCGGTGATGCCCTGCGCCCCCGGGATGTTGCGCACCATTGCGGCAGGCTTGCCCGGCAGATAACTCGCCAGCAGCGAGGCGATCAGCCGCGCCGAGGCATCGGTACCGCCACCCGCGGGCGAACCGACGATTACCGTCAGGGTTTTGCCGGCGAAGGAAACAGGCTCCTGGGCGAGGGTCATGGGGCTAGCGAGCAAGATGCCCAACGACGTGATGAAAAATGCTGCCAGTTTCCTGGCCGTGGAATTCTTCATGCTGCACCTGACGCTATTCGTCTATTGACACCCGCAATCCTCGCCCTCCGGATGCCCGCAGGCTTTGACGGCCGCGATCACCTCTGCTTGCTTGCGCTCCTGGTCGCGCCGGAATTCCGGATCGTTGTGCAGCTTCGCGCGCTTTTCGTGCCTGTGGCATGAGTAAAGCCCATCGACAAATCCAGAGTCATCGATCTGCCGGATATGATGGAGGTCCCACAATTCCATCGGATTGACGTTCTGGGCGTCCGCGTCGTAGCGCTTGGCTTCTTCGTAGACGTTGGCGATTGCTGCCATCGAGGGATAGAGCTTCGGCTCCAGCATGGGGCTAAGGTTCTGGTAGATCCAGGTAGCCTGCGCCTGATTGAGTTGGCCTTCCTTGGTGTACTTCTGCCGGATGATTTCGGTGCTCTTTTCGGGCTGGGTCTTGAAAAAATAAATGCCTTCGATGATCCCCTTAAGAAAGCGTTCGACGATGTCGGGATGCTTTTCGACAAAGGGTAGACTCGATGAGATGGTGGTGAACCAGATCATCGGCATCGGCTCGATATCGATGATCTTGAGCCCGGCGTCTGCGGCAAAGAGATGCGACGGCGCCATCAACAGGGCCGCATCGACATGGCCGTCGCGCACCCATTGCCAGACCGGCGTGCGCTTCTTGCGGCGTTCCTCCTCAGTGTCGGGACCCGTCAACTGCTCGGCGGCCTCGGCGGATTCCAGGCCCGCGACTTTGCTGACGAGTTCGATGTCGTCGCGGTCCACATCGAGCCCGCGCTGCTTGAGCAGAAGCCAGTCGTTGAGGCCGGGATGCATGCCGCGCGTGCCGACCTTCTTGCCGCGCAGGTCGCGGATGGTGTTGATGCCGGAATTGGGCCGCACGGCGAGTTTCGGGTTCACTGAATTCAGGGTTTGACCAAGATACACCCAGCTGTCGCCGCGGGCGCGGTGTCCATAAGTTGAGATGTGATTGCCGCCGACGAACTCCACTTCGCCGTTCTTTATCGCGCCGTGGGCATCCTGCTTCGAGATTTGATAATCGTAGTTGACGTCGAGGCCTTGTTTCGCCCAGGAGCCGGATTCCGAAATGACGTGAAGGAGATTGAGGTGCGTCGAGGCTCGGTACGGAAATGAGATTTTGTCCATATTGCGCATTGACTACGGTTCCTTCACCTTGCCTGTTTCCTCGCCATATTCGGTCCGCGCGATTGATCGCACATAATCGGCGATGTTGATACCGCTCTGGTCGCCCGGGCGCCAGGCGGGGTATTTGAAGCGCAGACCGCCATCGACCGGGATGTCGATGCCGGTGAGAAAGCTCGATTCATCGGAGGCGAGAAAGACGGCGGCCCAGGCGAGATCGGAAGCGCGCGGAAAGCGGCCGAGCGGAATGCTCTTGAGGAAATCATCGCGCGAGTAATGCGGCCGGTCTTTGCGCAGGACGAATTTTTCGTCCTCGATTTCCACCTTCATGTGCGTCCACAACTGGTGCTCCATGGCGCAGGGCGTGATGGTGTTCACACGTATGCCGTACGGCGCCAGATCCATTGCGGCGCAGCGCGCGAGATTAAGGAGTGCCGCCTTGGCGGCGCAATAAGCGGCGCCGGCAGGCTGTCCGAAATGCGCGGCAGTCGACAAGAGGTGGATGATGCTGCCGCGCTGTCCGCCCGCAATCATGGCTTTGGCGGCATGTTTGGTGGTCAACAGGCCCGCGCTTGGAAAGCTCAACACGGCCTCGCGCCAGTCCTCGATCTTCATGTCGAGTACCGAGGACCAATGCACGCGTCCCGCCATGTTCATCACGCAATCGACGTGGCCGTAATGCGCGACGGTTTCCGCAACCATGCGCGCGACATCGGCTTCCTCGAAGGCATTGCCGGTCAGTGCGAGTGCATCGAATTCGCGGTCGGTCAGGAACGCCGCGGTTGCGGCCGCGGTCTTGGAATTGACGTCCGTGACGGCGACGCGGGCGCCTTCACGGGCAAAAAAATGCGCGATCGTGCCGCCGATGTTCGGCCCGGCACCGAAGACGATCGCGACCTTGTCGGCGAGGCGGTTCATATTAGTTCAAGCTTTCGTTCAGGCATGAGTTGCCTCGTTTGATTCGATGACAGATCGACAAACTCGGTGTGACTCCCTCTCCCCTCCGGGGGCGGTAAAGCCGCCGAGAGGGTTAGGGTGAGGGGGAACTCGAGAGACCGTTCCCCCTCACCCTAACCCTCTCCCCGGAGGGGAGAGGGAACTAGACCGAAATCGTCGCGCCTTCAGTTATTCACATGACCCATGTTAGATTCGTAGCATCGAATGGCTATTTCCCTTTGCTAAACGACAAGCGGGTCCCGGCCGCTTTGCAGCGGAACCTCGTCGCCGTGCTCAATCCTCCGCCATTGTTTGGTCGCGCGTCCCTCGCGTAGCGCTTCCATCTCGCGCCAGAAAATTCGGCGTAGCAGCGCTACCCCTAAGTCGGATTGGCCCAGGCGCTCCTGTGTGCGGTCGACAATCGTGCCCTGACCCATCATGGCGACATAGTCCTGCGCCGGCGTGAGTTGCAGGGAAGCATCCTCCGGCCACATCTTGTCGGTGAACAAGGCGTCGTGGTGGTCGGCGGGATTGTAGTCGCCGTATCTTTCGAAATGCTCGGCGGTGGCGCGATCAGCCTCTGGCCCCGCCGACGGGATGGCATAGACTCCCACTTTGTAAGTGTGGGTGTCGTCCACCGGGACATTCCATACGCCGCGATGAACCCAGGGTGCGTCCTTGGTGCGGCCGGGCGTCACGATGTGGTTGTTGTTCGGAAACGACCAGTCGCTGATGCGAACATTGTTGTTCGAGCGCGTTGCGACCTGGCGGATGCCGGCGTCGGTCTCGCTATAGTCGAGCTTGGGTATGGCGGCGGTCACGGCTTCACCGAACGGACCGACCTTGCCGGCCAGGTGCACAAAGCTGACATGGACCGCGTCGAGCGAGTTCTCGATCATCTGGAACCAGTTGCAGGGCCAGACCTGTATGCGGGCGAAGACAAGGAGGTTCAGCAGTTCGAATGCGGCCTTGCGCGGCAGATCGAATTCCGGCGGCGCATCGCGACCCATATAGGTGAAGATGAGCCCGCAATATTCGTGCACCGGATAGGCCGTGATCCTGATACGAGACGGCGCCGCCAGTCCTTCGGCGGGAGCTTCGGTGCATTGGCCGGAACCCGCATATTTCCAGCCGTGATACATGCAGCGGATCTCTTCGCCCTGAACCCAGCCGGTGTGGAGAAGCGTGAGCCGATGCGCGCAACGTCCGGCGACGAGATACGCGCGGCCACTCTCGCCGCGATAGAGGGTGAGGTCTTCGCCCATCACGCGCAATGGACGTGCCGTTCCGGCCTTGATGCTGTTGGAGACCGCAACCGGCTGCCAGAATTTTCGCAGGAGCCCACCCATCTGGGTTCCGGGACCGGTCTCCGTCAGGAGCCTGAGACGCTCTCCTTGAGGGTGTTCGCCTGGCATGCTGCTAACTCCCTATGGCGGCGTCACCACCCCGGTGCCGTTGCGGTTCTCCACGCGCACCCCATAGGGTTTCGAGAGCGCATCGACCCGCGCGATGATCGCCTCCGCCATCGCGCCGCCAGCCAGCATCGGCCGGCCGCGTTGGCCGCGTGGTCGGCCGAAGCCTTGATGGATCGGATGAATGCGGATCTCGTTGAGTTTGCCGCCTACGTAGTGGCAGGTGGTGGCGATGTTCTGCCAATAGGCTTCGTGGGCGACGTGGCCCTTCTTGCCGTTGCCGGTGCGGGCGTCGAGGAAGTCCGAGGGCGTTGCGTCATTGGCAAGCCCGAAACGCTCGTAGGCCGTCGAAGGAAAGAACGGCACGGTTTCATTCTGGAAAATCAGGTTTCCGACCGAATGAAAAATCGGCTTGCCTTTGTGGAACTCGATGCCAAGCGGCGTGTGCGAGCCATGGCCGACGACGATGTCGGCGCCCGCCTCGATTGCCGCACGCGCAAAGGCGCGCATGAATTCGGCTGGCTCGCTCAACTCGCTTTGGGTCTTGGCGGCGAGCAGGCTTGAATGGCCGTATTCGTGGCTGTGGAAGTGCACGACCACCCAGTCGGCCTGCCGGCGCGCTTCCTTGATCCAGCGCAAATTCTCTTCGAGGTCGGTCTTGTCGCATTCGCTTGAAACCTTGAAACCATTGCCGCGAACGAAACGTTCGTTGAGCAGCGTCAGCTCTTCCTCGCGATCGGGCGGCGCTTCCAGCTCGCTGAAGAAGTGAGAGCGCTGTCGCTGACGCTTCTGTTCGAAACCGAGTTCGCGGCTCATGCGCTTGAGCTGTTCGAACATGGCGCCGTCGACCGTAAAAGTGTTCTTGAAGCCTGACGGGTTGATGCCCGGACGGCCGCGGATATCGGGGCGCTGTGCGCCGGCGCGGTTCCAGGGGCGGAAGGTGGCTGTGGTGGCCAGAATGGCAACGCGTCCGCCTTTGGTGTCGAGATAGCCGGGCATGCGCGCCTCGGCGAGATTGCGTCCGCTGCCGGCGTGCGGGATGCCGGCTTCATCGAGATGTTTGCAGGTCGCGAGCGCACCGCCTTCGCCATAGTCGAAAGCGTGGTTGTTGGCGGTGCCCATCATGGTGAGGCCGAACCATTTGAACTCTTCAAGCAGTTCCGGTGGCGTCGTCATGAAGGTGCCCTGGGTGATCCCGGGCGTTCCCTCGTCCCAATGCCGCACGACGGATTCAAGATTTCCGGTCCCGACATCGCAGCCGCGAAATATCTTCACAAGGCCCAAGAATTCAGGTTCGTCGAAAACCCGCAGGCGGCGCGTGAGCATGCAATCGCCCGCCAATGCAATGTTGAAATTTCCGGCCTCTGAAGCGTAAGTCATCATGCTGTCGGGCTTCCCTGATTAGAATGAATAGAGTTCGAGCTTGCGCTGGTTGAGAGTGGCGCCAAATCCGGGCGCATCCGTCGGCGTAATCGTGCCATCGACGAAATTGAATTCACCCGCGAAAGTGTCGTCGCCGAGCTTGTCGAAAAAGTGCGTTTCGGTCGGCCAGGGTTCGAGGTGCGGGATCGCGGAACGCAAATGCATGCGCACGAGCGCACCAATGCGGCTTTCGGAATCGGTGCCGATGACGACCGGCAGGCCGGCGGCTTCGCACAACGCAATGATCTTGAGCGACTCCGTCAAGCCCGTGCGCCTGGGTTTGACACTCACGGCGCCGACCGATGCGGCGCGAACATGCGCATTCACCTCTTCGAGCGATTGACAGCACTGATCGCCGAGAAGCGCGACGGGAAGGAAGGCCGCCATTGCGGCTTGGCGCGTGATGTCGACGAAACGGCATGGTTCCTCCACGAAGGAAACGTTGTAGTCCTTGACGTTCACCAGGATCGTGCGCGCTTCGCCCTCGGTATATTTGCCATTGCCGTCGACATAGATGACCGCCTTGGGGAGCGCTTTACGAACCTCGGCAACCATCTCGATATCTTCCATCGAGCGTTTCCAGGTCTTGAGTTTCATTCCGCGATAGCCGCGGTCGGCAGCCATGCGCTTACTCTCCTCCACCATGGCCTCGCGCGTATTGCCGTGTGCGATCCAGGTGAGCGGCACTGGTTTTGGTTTGCCGCCGCCGAGGAGGCGCCACACCGGCTGACCAAAAACCTTGCCACGCAGGTCCCACAGCGCGATGTCGATCAGCCCCTTGGCGGCCCGACAGGCCCGCACCTTTTCGATTAGCGCCAAGAGGGCGAGATGACCAAGCGGATCGGCGCCTTCGAGCAGCGGTTTGAAGAAATTCTCCAACTGATACGCAACCGTGACGGCATCCTCGCCGGAATGTCCGGGGCGGCAGACCGCCTCCGCAATGCCTAGCGTGCCGTCGTCGAGCGTGATCCGCAGGATGACGTATTGGCCGGCGCTCTCGGTGAGCGACGCGAAACTGATCGGTTTCTTGTAAGGCAGCTTGAGGCGAAAGGCTTCGACCTTTGCGATCTTGAGATCGCTGGACAGTTTGAAATCGGTAGACGTTTTTGGATCGATAGAAGTGTGGGCTCTTGTCTCGTTCATGGTGTCGATGTTCCTCCTAGAAATCGCTCCAACGTCATGCGTTTGGCGGGGCCTTGCGGCGCCGATTGCGTCACGCCAACGAACGGTGTTGCTTCCGTAAACCATTTCTCCTGTGCGGGCAGGCCCCAGGGCGCCATCATCCGGGCGTCGGCGGGGTCCCAGCGCACGGGCGCAACTTCGAGGTCCATCGCCTGATAGTGCGTATTGAAGAGTTCGACGCGGTGGCCATCGGGGTCGCGGAAGTAGACATACATGGCGTGGCCAGGGCCGTGCCGGCCGGGACCGCGCTCGACACCCGCGCCGTATCCGAGCGTGCCGGCGACGTCGCAGGCGTGGAGAAGGTGACAGGTTTCCGGCGTTGTGAACGCGACATGGTGCAGCCGCGGGCCGGCCTCCTTGAAGAAGACGATGTCGTGCGGATTGCCCTTGCGTTGCAGAAAGACGCCGACCAGTTCGTCGCTCGCCGGTGCGATATATTCGCTGAGCCAAAAACCCGCCGCCATATAGAAGGTGCAGGCCTTGCGTACATCCGGCACGAGAATCTGGTAGTGGTCGATGCGTGCGGCGCAACCGCCGCGGTGCAGGTGGAATTGCGTAAGGGCGCGTTGAACGACAGGCATCGTGGCGCAGATTTCGAGCGGCACACCCGGGATATCGATCGCATGAAGCGTGCGGCCCTGGTGCGGCACATCGCCCCAGTGGACGGGGCATTTGTGGCTTTCGAAAAATGTCTTGAGTCCGTCGAGATCGCGATCCCGCAGCACACGCATCCCGATCCGCTCGCAAGCCGGACCATCGGCACGCCGCAGCACCAGACTATGGTGGCAGGCCTCCTCGATTCCCCGGAGATATAGTGTGTCGGCGCTCTGTTGTGTCACCATCAGGCCGATAACTTCGGTGTAGAATAACCGGCTTGCTTCCAGGTCCCGGACTGTCAGGACGACATGGCTGGTGCGGGTGATGTTGAACGGCGTGTCGTAATCGGTTTGGGGCAGGTCCATTGTGGCCTCTGATTGCGGGCAGCCATAACATAACGCTTCCCAGTCAATTCGTAACTTTATCGCCGTCACAGCTGTGCCAGACGGGGAAGGTATAATCGACACAACCTTGGTTTGCGGTAAGCTGGCGGCGGCCCCCGGTTGTGATCCGGCGACGCCATGGTAGACAGTCCAGCATGAATCAAGGCCAGAGCAAAACGAATAGATCATGACGATTAGAAATGGGATCGGCGAACCCGTCCGCCGCAAGGAGGATGCGCGGCTGCTCGTGGGGGCCGGTTGTTACAGCGACGACGTAGACCTGCCGCGGCAGGCATATGCTTTTGTGGTGCGCTCTGTTCATGCTCATGCCCGTGTCAGGCGCATCGACACGTCGCGGGCCGAAGCGCTCGATGGTGTCCTGGCCGTGCTCACCGGCGCGGACGTCATGGCCGACGGCCTCAAGCCCATACCGTCCGATGCGTCCACCACCTTGCCGATCGAGGTCCAGCGCAAACTGCCCGACATCGTCCTGGTCCACCGCGGTGGCCCGTTCCTGCCGACGCCCTATTATCCGCTGGCGGTCGACAAGGTGCGCTATGTGGGCGAGGCGGTCGTGCTGGTCGTTGCTGAAACTCTTACTATCGCCAAGGACGCCGGTGAACTTATCGAGATTGATTACGACGTATTGTCGGCGACGGTGACGGCGGCGTCTGCTGCGGCGCCCGAGGCTCCGTTATTGTTCGATGGCGCGCGGTCGAACATCTTCCTCGATTCCGAGGTTGGCGATGCGGCCGCGACCGAGCGTGCATTCGCGAGTGCCGCTCACGTTGTGAGTTTCGAGAGCTGGATCCAACGGGTCACCGGCGTGCCGATGGAAGCGCGGGCCGCGGTCGGCAATTACGATAAGCAGGCCAAGCGTTACTTTCTGCACGCGGGCAGTGGCGGCGTGGTCCGCCAGAAGGGCGAGATTGCCGCCATTTTGCGTGTGAAGCCCGAGCGGGTGCAAGTGGTCGCGCTCGATATCGGCGGTAATTTCGGTACCAAGAATTCGCTCTTTCCCGAGTTTCCGCTGGTGCTCTGGGCCTCGAAGAAAATCGGGCGACCGGTCAAATGGACATGCGACCGCAGCGAAGCTTTCCTCAGCGATTATCAGGGTCGCGATCTCGTCGCAAAGGTTGACCTCGCGCTCGATGCCATGGGTCGATTCCAGGCCATGCGGGGTTATCACCTGAGCAACATCGGTGGCTATGCGTCGTCGATCGTGCCGCTGCGCAAAGGAGTGAGCATCTTCTCGGGGGTCTACAAGGTTCCGGTCGCGCACTACAAGGTCTATGCGGTGTTGAGCAACACCATGCCGACAACACCCTATCGCAGCGCCGGCCGGCCGGAGGCGATGTACATCATGGAGCGGCTTTGCGATCTTGCCGCCATCAAGACCGGCCTGCACCGTGTCGAGATCCGGCGCCGCAATCTGATCGCTCCGGAGGAACTGCCCTATCGCACGCCGTTTGGTATCACTTACGATAACGGCAATTACATCTTGTCGATGGACAAGGCGGTGTCCCTGGCCGAATGGTCCGAGTTTCGCAAGCGCCGCGCGGAGTCGCGGAAACGCGGCAAGTTGCGCGGGATCGGTCTCGCCAATTACATCGAACTTACCATGGGCTATCCGCGCGAATGGTCGAAAGTCACTGTTCAAACCGACGGCATGGTTGAAGTAGCGGTCGGCACACTGTCGAGCGGGCAGGGCCACGAGACGAGTTTCGCTCAATGCGTCAGCGAGTGGCTGGGCGTGCCGTTCGAGCAGGTCCGGCTCGTGCAGGGCGACACCGACATCATCCCGGTCGGCGGGGGGTCTCATTCCGGCCGGTCGATGCGCATGGCGGGCGTTTGCATGGGCAGCGCCGCAACCAGCGTCGTCGAGCGCAGCCGCCGCATTGCCGCGCACATGCTCGATGTCGCGCCCGGCGCGGTTCAATTTTCCAAGGGAGGATTTCATACAGCGGGCGCGAGCCGCACGATCGGCGTTTTCGAAATCGCGCGAGCCGCTCAGGAATTGAATGACCTCGACGATAGTCTGCGTGGTCCGCTCTCGGCGGAAAGCGACACATCGTTTACCGCCGCCGGCTTTCCCTATGGTACCGCGGTCTGCGAAGTCGAAATCGATCCTGACACCGGCGTCGTCGAGATTATCCGCTACTGCGCGGTCGACGATGTCGGGCGGGCCGTCAATCCGATGATCCTGCATGGGCAGACCCATGGCGGCATTGCCCAGGGGGTCGGCCAAGCGCTTTGGGAACAAGTTGTCGTCGACCCCGACACCGGTCAGGTCGCGACAGGTTCATTCATGGATTATGCGATGCCGCGCGCCGATGCACTGCCGTCGTTCAAGACTGCCCTGATGGAAATCCCCTCACCGAGCAATCCGCTGGGCATTCGTGCCGGCGGGGAAGGCGGAACCACTCCGGCGCTGGGGGCCGTGATCAACGCGGTCGTGGACGCGCTTCGGGAATTCGGTGTCATCCACATGGAAATGCCGGCGACGCCGGAAAAGGTGTGGCGCGCCATCCGCGACGCAAAGATCCGGGCCGCACTGCCGACGTGGGTTGAGTGAGGCGTATGCTTACTTTGGCGATCCAAGTAGGGCGCGTCAATCAAATTGAAGAGAACGCGTGTTGTGCGTAGGGGCGGGTCTTGTGCCCGCCCGCTGGGCCACAAACGACGTCCATGCGGACGTCAGTCGTCTCGCATGCGCGGAGAGAAGGGTCCCGCGCCCAACGGTCGGCCCGAACTCACGGAGGCGCGGGCGGGCGCAAGACCCGCCCCTACGCTCTCGATGGGCCGGAATTTGTGGCGCGAGAGGCCGACGGATCTCGTGCTTCCGGAAGCCCTATCGAGCGCGGTAACGGGCATACGAAATTCGTGATACCCTTTTGCTGGGGGCCCGTATGACACACAATCCGCTTCCGAAACGTCGCGCCCTGCGCTTGAGGGATTATGACTATGCGCAGGCGGGAGCATATTTTGTCACGATTTGCACGCAGGGCCGATCATGCCTGTTCGGCGACATTGTCGACTATCAGATGTGTCTCAATGCTGCGGGACACATGTTGGTCAGGTTGTGGAGCGATATTCCGAATCATTTTTCCTCCGTCGCGATGGATGATTTTGTGGTGATGCCCAATCACCTGCACGGCATCGTCGTGTTGCCCGATGCTGCGGCAGCGCCATCCGGTGATGGGCGTATTGTGCCAGATTGGTCAACGACGGGGTACCGCCGCTGGGCGACGTTATAGGGGCATTCAAGTCGTTGACCACGGTCGAATATGTTCGCGGCGTGAAAACGAAGTCGTGGTCTGGATTTCAGCAGCGGCTGTGGCAGCGGAATTATTATGACCACGTCATTCGCGATGAAAAAGATCTCGACCGCGTCCGTCGCTATATCGAGGAGAATCCCGCACGATGGGCATATGACGACGACAATCCCCGGAAGATTGTTGAATAGGCTGGATACGCCGATCTTGCGTAGGGGCGGGTCTTGTGCCCGCCCGCTTGGCCACAAACGACGTCCGCGCGATTTGCGTAGGGGCGGGTCTTGTGCCCGCCCGTCGGGCCACAAACGACGTCCGTGCGGACGTCGGTCGTCCCGGGTGCGCGGAGAGAAGCGTTCGTGCCCAACCGTTGGACCGCGTCCGCCGCACGACGGGCGGGCACCGCGGCGCAAGCCGCCGAAGACCCGCCCCTACGAAAGAAAGAACCATTCAAGGCGATGAGCCCGCGCTTGCGCGCGGGCTCGATAACCGGACGATCATCGTCGTGATCCATCAATCGTCGTGATCCGTCACATGCCGTTGTTACGGAACAGGCTTCGAACGATCGACGGCCACGCCGCGCAGATACACGGCCGAGATCTTGCGGGTGTTCTTGATGTCGTCGAGCGGGTTGGCGTCGAGCACGATGAAGTCGGCGCTCTTGCCGGATTCGAGCGTGCCGGCGTTATCGATTTTCAGAAGCTCGGCGCCGTTACGGGTCGCGGACATGAGCACCTGCGCGGGCGTCATGCCGGCAACCACCATGTCTTCCATTTCCTCATGCGGACCCCAGGCGCGGTTGCCGTCGGTGCCCATGGTGATGCGGACGCCGGCGGCATTGAGCTTCGCCAGGTTGCGGGCTTGGATGCCGTAAGCCTCCTGGGCCTTCGGCCGGTCGGTGTTGTCCGCTTCGAGTTTGGCAAATTCATCTGCCGGCAGGCCGGCCCGCAGCCAGCTGCGGTCCACTTTCACGCCGCGATCCGGCAGGTTCGGGATCAGCGCGATGTTGGGCCGGGCCTTGAACATGTCCACGGTTTCCTGGTCGATGTCCTTGTCGCGCACGCCGTGGGCAAACACGTCGAGGCCGGCACGCATCAGGCCCTTGGCATCGTCCATGTTGAAGATATGCGCCGTGGTGCGAAGGTTGTTCTTCTTGGCCTCGTCGATGATGGCCGCATATTGCGCCGGCGTGATCTTCTGGACCTTGCCCTCGCGGTCGTCGACCCAGAACTTGATGATGTCGACCTTGCGGGCGGCGTTGTCGCGGACCGCCTTGCGGGCTTCTTCTTCGCTGTTGATCTGGGCGGTCGGGCGGCCGGGTTCGGTCCGGCTGAGGCCTTGTCCGGCGCTGAAGAAGCGCGCCGCGCCGGCGATGTTTTCCGTGCGTGTGCCGAGCAAATCAAGATTGTCCGTGCCCATGCTCAGCGCGGCGCTCACGCCGAAATAGGCGCGCCGTTTGAGATCATTGACCAGTTTTTCCTTGGTCGTGCTGAGATGGACGTGGGTGTCGATGATCATCGGCATCACGGTCTTGCCGGCGAGATTGACGCGGCGGGCGCCGGCCGGCGGGGCGACGTAGGGGCCGATCGCGATAATCCTGGCGCCGTCAACGACGATTGTCGCGCTGTCGACGACACTTCCATTTCCCACGATCACCTTTGCTCCTTCAAAGGCAACGACCTGCGCGGACGCAGGGCTGGCCACAAAGGCAGCGACGGATGCCATAAGTGCGATAACATTCACGTGACGCATTCAAACCTCCCTTTATGCGATTTGGACATTGTATCTTCTTCTCGGCGTATCTTCTTCTCGGAGCCTTGGGAACGTAGACCGCAGGCCGGCAGTCTACCGGAATGCCTGCCAATCGGAATGCCTGCAAGGTCATGCCAATGGTCATGATCCGGAAAGTTTCGCGCAAGGCACGCGGGAAGTCCAGAGGACTCCTCCTCAAATCCGGTCCGGGAACCGGACGATGAAGTTGTCGCGATTGGGCATCTTCACCTTCGGCAGCGA
>DATGVJ010000091.1:0-3481 GCA_035300505.1 Xanthobacteraceae bacterium | reverse complement strand
GTTTGATCCCGTTCTCAATCACAAGATCGCCCAGGCGTTCGCTCTCGCCGTCCTAGGGAAGTTCCTTGCCCGCACCGATGAACTGATCGAATGAGGCATCCAATTGCTGCACAGCATGAGTCTGCTTGTGGCACTTTTCGGACATGGCCTGATGTCCGACTTGAGTCCGCTTTTGGGGGAAGAGCGGAAGTCGAATTTCGGGGTCGTCAGGTCCGTTGATGACCCAACTGTATGGACCGGCCGTGCGTTGCAAGCCGAATGTGAAAAAATGGAGGGGGTTGGTCTTGCGCATCTGTATCCGGCCCTTGCATGGAGCGTTTGTGCTCCTGGCCATCATGGATATCCGCGCGCACCCGATCTCATTCTGAGAAAGGCCCTGAGAGGCCGCTTGGGTCACCAGATCACGGGTGCGACGGCGAGACCGTTTCTCCATTTCCTCCATCCAACTCGCAGACCTCGGCAGGTATCAGTTGCGTCAGGGACCAGCGTCGGACATCCCCTCGGCGGGTTCGAACACGTTGATCCTATGCGGCTTTTGGCACGACGCGCGCTTCGTAGCTGCGACCTTGTGCCAACACAGTCCAAGCGATCCGCGCCAGCTTATTGGCGAGTGCGGTTGCCAGGACGTTATGGTGTAAGCGTTGTGCCGCAGCCGTGAGCCACAACCCAAAACTATGCTTCGCCCAGTTTGCTGGTCTGAGCAGAATAACGCGAGCACCCTGCATTATCAGCGTGCGTAGATAGCGATTGCCGCGCTTGCTGATGCGCCCAAGGATTGTCCGATCGCCAGTCGACATCTGCTTCGGCACCAAGCCGAGCCAGGCGGCAAAATCACGGCCCTTGGCGAAGGCGGTGCCATTGCCAATGGCCGCCACCATGGCGCTGGCGATGAGCGGTCCGATGCCCGGAGCGGTCATCAATTGGCGGCAACTCTCGCTGCCATGCGCCAGAACCTCGATCTCTTCGGTGATGTGCTTGATACGCTCATCAAGACGCCGCCAATCGCCGCTGAGATCTTCCATGATCCTGATCATGCGAGGTGACAACACATCGCCGCGTTTCGCCAGGATGTCCGGAAGCTGTTGGCGGAGGAAGCGAAGCCCCTGACGTACCGCAATGCCATGCTCCAAGAGAAAGCCGCGGATCTGATTGATTACAGCCGTTCGTTGGCCGACCAGGCGAGATCGCACCCGGTGCAGTGCTTGTAGATCAAGCTGATCGTCGGTCTTCACTGGAACGCAGCGCGTCGACGGCCGCTGCACAGCTTCCGCGATCGCGTGGGCGTCTCTGAAGTCGTTCTTGTGGCCTTGCCGAAACGGTTTGGCATAGGCAGGCGGTACCTGCCTTACGTCATGGCCGAGTGCAATTAGCTCGCGGGCCACATAGTGCGTCGCCATGCCCGCTTCGATTCCGATCAGGCACCGCGGCACATTGGCGAACCGGGCTGCGATCCGGCCGCGGGCGATCTTCTCCCGCAAAACGATCGCCCCGTTGTCGTCGAGGCCGATCAAATGCAGGGTATTCTTGCCCGTATCGATGCCGATGGTGGCTGCGACTGTAGCGGCTGTCTTATGGGACATGGCGATATGCTCCTCGTGCTTCTAAGCCCCCGCACATTCTCTGAGCGTTTCGGGGCGGGAGCACGGCCGGTCCATCCCATTCTGAGACATCAACCCCGCCGCTAGTCCGTCTACCGGCGCGAGAAGTGCGGTAGCGCGCTTTTTCAGTTTACGCTTTCGGGTACAGCATTTGTGCAGGAGTTGGAGCAGTAGCGCGTGGACAATGGGCGCCGACAGTTCGCCGACACTGGCGTATCAGAAGGTCGTCCGTACGCGCTAGCGAGTACCCGGTCGACAACTGTGAGTTAGACACAGGTCTGTGGCGATTGCCGCCGCAAGTGGCGCTACCTCGCGAGCAAATCGGCCAGGTCATTGGCACTCGAACAGCGAATTTCATCAATCTGCCGCGCCAGCACAAGCGCGTTTACCCTCAGTGCCTCGATCTTCGATGCTTCGGGATGCTGCTTTTCGAGTTCCTCGATACGCGCGTTGAGCGCGGCTAATTCCTGGCCAAGGCGTTCGATCTCCGCGTTCTTCTTGACCAGCTCAATTGGCTTCAAAATCCTCTGTGCTTGCATGATGCGCCCCCCTATCGTCACGCCTTCGTGAACCCGAATCGTGGCTAGAAGTGGAAGCTCTCTTGACGAGGATATGACTGGCAGCGATTCAAGACGTTTCGGACAATCCGAAATTCAACCCGGATCCCAACCCAAATCAGTGGTTATATTCTGCTGCCCAAACGACATTCGTTAGGCGAGGGGTCTATAGTGTCAACTCGGAAAGGCCGGCGATCTACCGGTGATCCAGCCGACCAAATTCGAACTCGTGATCAATCTAAAGACCGCCAAGGCACTCGGCCTCGATGTGCCGCCGACACTCTTGGCTTCCGCCCACGAGGTGATTGAATGAAGCCGCTACCCGTCGCACCTTGTCTGCCGAAGTAAGAAAGCACCTTTCTGATTACGATCATTATTCCTCGTCGAGAATGAGCATCCATCGAAAGCCATTCGTTTGTGGAACAAACGTGACATGGACATTGTATGACAGGCGACGGCGAACCTATACTTGATAATCAGGCTGGCGTGATATCGCGCCTGCTGGGCATCGCGATGGGAGCGCGGCATGAGCAGCACGGAAATGGCCGGATATCTTGCAGCCTTCCTCGTCTTTCTAACTTTTTACATGAAAACGATGGTTCCGCTTCGCTTGGTCGGAATTTGCAGCAACTGCATTTTCATCACATATGGATATCTTGGCGGCCTGCATCCGGTCTTAGTCCTGCATCTCATCTTGCTGCCATTGAATGGCCTACGCCTTCGCGAGATGCTGCGGTTGACAAGAGACGTGCGCGGGGCCACGCAGGATGATCTTAATATGGACTGGCTCAAGCCATTCACCTCCGTGCGCAGGTTCAATCGCGGCGACGTACTATTTCGCAAAGGCGACGCCGCCGACGCTATGTGCTTCGTAGTTTCCGGCCAGTTTCGTCTGGCCGAACTAGGAAAGGATATTTTGTCAGGGCAAATCGTCGGCGAGCTTGGTTTCTTGGCGCCGGGCCAGTTGCGTACACAGACGCTGGAATGCATCGAGGATGGGGAAGTGCTGCAAATTACATATGATCAGGTGAAGCAGCTTTACTACCAAAACCCGCAATTTGGATTCTATTTTCTGCAGCTCACCACCCGACGATTGTTCGAAAATATTTCATCACTGGAACGGGACTTGGCCGCCTGCAAGGCAGCGAGCATTTCGGTCCGGAAAGTTTGAGCACTGTAGATCACCGGCCTGAGCCCCGGTGAAAACCCACCAGGAAGACCTCGACACATTGCTCAACCCTTCGCGAATGGCTGGTCTTCCCGAATGAGAGGGACGGTCACTGCGCGGCAAGGCGACTGAATGACAACGCTACTTCCGTTCCTGTG
>DATGVJ010000090.1:0-2190 GCA_035300505.1 Xanthobacteraceae bacterium | reverse complement strand
CCAGTCCGACGGCCGCCATCATCGACAGCCAAAGCGTGAAAAGCGCGGAAAAAGGGGGGCGTGCATTGATCCGCACGGGTACGATGCGGGCAAGAAGATCAAAGGCAAGAAGCGGCACATTCTTGTCGACACATTAGGCCTGCTGCTCCACGCCATCGTTCATCCGGCCGACATTCAAGATCGCGACGGAGGTGTTCTCGTCATGTCGACACTGTTCGGCATGTTTCCCTTTTTGAAGAAGTTGTTCGTCGACAGCGGGTATCAAGGGCCGAAATTTGCGAAAGGGCTTGCAAAAGTTCGGCCGCATCTCGACATTGAAATCGTCAAACGTTCCGATCAAGTCAGCGGATTTGTGGTCTTGCCCAAACGCTGGATCGTCGAGCGCACCATTGCCTGGCTCAATCGCTGCCGCCGTTTGGCCAAGGATTGGGAGTGCCTCAACCGAAAAGCGCTCGCGTTCTTGCGCCTCGCCTCAATCCGCCTCATGCTCAGAAAACTATGTAATCCGGCCTGAAGTCTCCGGACAGACTCTAACATTACAGTTGCCGTCTTGCTTTGATGTGCGCGCGCCGAGCGATCGCCTGGTGAGCTCTGCGCCAGAGTGACCATGCGATGATGTGGGCGGGCTTGATCCGTTTTCGAGCGAGCCTGATGGCGATGCGCCGAACTTCCTGGATTGACCAACGGATCAATGACGGGGCGGCGATGGTTTTGTTTTTGCTGTGGTTCGGCGCTGCGTTTTTTTTGGCTGCGGCGGATTGGCATGATGGCGGATCACCGCCATCATGGCGAAGGCGAGCATGACCATGGAAACGTGGCGATGCCAGCCATGCCAGGATCGGCTCTCGTTGTGATCGAGCCCGAACTCGTTCTTGGCGGTCTCGAAACTGTCCTCGATCGCCCAGCGATGGCCTTCGACTGCGACCAGCGTTTCGATGGTTGTTCCTGCCGGGCACCAGGTCGTGAAGAAGGCGAGATCATCATCGGCGATGCGGCGACGGATCAGTAGCCCGCGTGTCCACAAACCGTCATTGGCGCTGTTGAACTGCCCGGCATCGAGATCGGCCAGTTCGAGATAGCACTCATGCAGCCGCGGTCCTTTGGTCCCGTCCCCTGCGGACAGGCGTTTCCAGTCGGACGAGCGCCGCGTCGCGGCGATGTCCGCGGCGGTGCCAGAGACTGATCGCCGCTTTCCCCAGGAATGGAATACATGAGCGCTGCTGACGCCGAGTACATAGCCTTTGCCTGCCTGGCGTAGTTGCTGTTCGGTGTCGCCAACACCGTAGACCGTATCGCCAGCAACCCACTTGAATGGGACAGCCGCGGCTATGGCGCGTGCGATCATTCTCGTCGCAAGCTTGGGTTTGGTTGCAAAGCCTGGCAGGCACGTATGCGGCTTCCAGACGATCTGGATCGTCGGTCCATTGCTTCGGAAGATACAACGCGCGATCGATAAACGCATGACCGTGGCGCGAAACGTAAGTAGCGAAGACGCCGATCTGGCAGTTCGTAATCTTGCCTGCCGACCCGGTGTATTGCCGCGCCACGCCGCACGACGCCTTGCCCTGCTTGAGAAAGCCGGTCTCGTCGATGACGAGAACCGCATCGTCGTCCGCCAAATGCTCGATGACATAGTCGCGAACGATATCGCGCAAAGCATCCGCGTCCCAATCGCGGCGACCTAGGATCGCTTGCTGCCGCCATGGACCGGGATCGCCAGCTGCCTCCGCGCGCATCCAGCCGGTCTTGCGTTGCTCGTCGCCGAGAAGGCCTTCCAGGAACAAGCCTGCATTCTTCGCAACGCGATCTTGATTGAACAACGGACGTATCCGTTGCTTGATCTCACGAAGCGACGCCGCCCACAACGCAAGCGTCTCTTCAACCGACGCTACTTGCGTCCACGATCTTCGAATCATGGTTGCCCATGGATTCAGAGATCTTCAGAAAGGGCAACTGTAATGCTAAGCCGTTTCATTTTGAAAACGGCGCGCTTATCGCCGGTCCGCTTGCCGGCGCGTTCATTCCCGAAAGGGCCGGATATCAAAGAACGGCACGCCGGAGGAACGGGCAGCCAAAGCCGCGGCCCGGATTCCGACCACGGCGCCAAACGTCGTTCACATCGCCCCCGTGCGCGCCGAACGCACCGCAGCCTACACGGCGAGATTTATGGCTCTATTTTACCAGCTTGAG
>DATGVJ010000089.1:0-2198 GCA_035300505.1 Xanthobacteraceae bacterium | reverse complement strand
TTGGGAACTGATCGTGAAGATGAGGGTGTTGGCCAGCGTGCGCCGGAAGATCTCGCTGTCGATGACCTCGCGGAAGTTCTTCAACCCGACAAACGTGTAGCTCGGATTGAAGATGCTGTAGGCGCTGACGCTGTAATATAGCGCAAGTAGGAATGGCAGCCCGACGAGCACAACGACATAAAGGATCGCGGGCATGATGAACAGCGGCCCAAGCACCTCGAGCCGATCGAACGTAAACCGCGATCGCGCCAGCCGACGGGGCGCGGCTGCCTGGGCGATCACGCTCATCGAGCTTGCTCCTTGGGGCTGACGGTACACCGACCGTTCCGGTCGAAATAGCGCAGCTCAGCTTCCCGAACCGCAAATTTGTGCCATTCACCGGTGCGGATGCCAGACAGCGGAACGTGGGCCGGCAGCTTTGCCGTGACTTCGCGCTTCGCCTGGAAGCCATCCAACGCGCCGTACAAGATACGCTCCGATCCGAGATACTCCATGCGATCGATGCGGAAGGGCAGTTCGGAGAGAGCGGCTCCGTCGAGCATCTCCCGCGGCAGGAAATGCTCCGGCCGAAAGCCCAAGAGTCCACCGTTTTGCTCGACCAGGTTCATGGGCGGGGTTCCCAGAAAACTCGCGACAAAATCGTCGGCGGGGTGGTCGTAAATCTCGCTTGGAGTTCCGACTTGTCGGAGCTTGCCATGGTCGATAACCGCGATGCGATCGCCCATGCCCATGGCCTCGACCTGGTCGTGCGTGACGTAAATGGTGGTCGTTCCCACCTTCTGCTGGAACTGCTTCAGCTCACTGCGCGCGCTTGCCCGTAGCTTCGCGTCCAGATTGGAAAGCGGTTCATCTAGCAGGAACACGGTTGGATTTCGCACGAGCGCGCGGGCCAGCGCCACACGCTGGCGCTCGCCTCCCGAAAGCTGGCGGGGGCGGCGGTGAAGCAGGCCGTCGATGCCGAGCAGACCGGCGGCCCAATCGACCTTGCGCTTGATCTCGGGCCGTGGCGTCCCCTGCGTCCTCAGCGGAAATGCAATGTTGTTGGCGACAGTCAGGTGCGGATAGAGGCCATAGCTCTGAAACACCATGGCGACGCCACGCGCGCGCGGCGTGATGTCATTGACGATTTCGTCGTTGATCAGGACGTCGCCGGACGTTTGCCGCTCGAGACCGGCGATGATCCTCAGGAAGGTGGTCTTGCCGCAACCCGATGGACCGAGCAGCACCAGAAACTCGCCGTCGCAGGCCGATAAGCTGACACCATCGAGGGCAGCGACGTCACCGAAATCCTTTCTGATGTCTTTGGCAACAACCGCGGCCATCTGGACTTCCTCCTTGAGCAGGGAACGCCTAAAGCTGCCCTCCGCGGCCGGCAGGCTGCAATTGCCTTGCCCGATCGGTATCAACGTTCGCCAGTATTACGGAAGCGCTGACGTTTTCGCGAGGCGAGCAGCTCTATCCGCCCGCCCCGCTGTTCGCATCGGTTCATACCGCCGACCACTTCTTGTAGATCAGCTCGATCTCTTTCTGCGCCCAGGCGACCGCTTCCTCTGGCGTCGCTTTGTCGGTCGCGGCCTTGGCCATCATGTCGACGAGGATGAAATTGTCCGCGACCTCGTCCGAGGCCGGTCCGGCCGGTCCCGGATAGCCATAAGTAGCGTGCCACTCATTGACCGTCTCCAGCACCTGCAGCTTGTCGGCCGGGTGCGAGGTTGGGTCGTTCGACAAGATCGGCATGGGCTTGGGCACGCTGTTCTCGAACAGCGGATGATTGTAGCCCGTGCTCGCCTCGAAGGCTGCCACCCAATTGTCAGTCCAGTAGCGCAGGAACTCGATTGCCGTGTCCTTGTTGCGCGCGAAACGCCAGACTACGTAGGAGTTGGGCGCTCCACACGCCAACCTGCGCACAGGGCCGGCCGGCGTCTTCCAGATGTAGATCTTGTCGGCCAATTCGGGGCTGGCCTTCTGTATCGACCGGTATGCGGAGATCGGGTTGTGAATCCATGATCCTCGACCCGACGCCAGATACCGGTTGTTGCTGGCATCGTCCCAGGACAGGATTTCCGGTTCCATGGCGTCTTTATAAAGGGCGCGAACAAGCTTCACGACCTCGAGCGTCTCTTTGGAGTTGAGGGTGACGCGCTTGCCCGTCTCGTCGCATTCAGACGCACCATAGCTCCACAGCATGCTGCGGTACG
>DATGVJ010000088.1:0-14000 GCA_035300505.1 Xanthobacteraceae bacterium | reverse complement strand
ATTCACGTTCGCCCAGAAACCATATTCATCCGGACCAAGGGCCATCCAATAGGTCTTCGGCCGCTCGTCGGTGAAGATGAAATGCTGAATTCCCTTGGTTGATTTGAATCCGTATTTCCACGGCGTGGCGAGGCGAAGCGGCGAGCCGTTCTGTTTGGCAAGCGGCTTGCCATAGGCGCCGGTGACCATGAAGGTAAGTTCGTTGGTGGCTTCCGCCATCGTCAGGCCTTCAATATAGGGCCATGGGTAATAGGGCTTGCGTTGCTCGGGAGCCATGGCCTTGTCGAAGAAGGTCTCCATGCGCACGTATTTCGCCGACGACAAAGGCTTGGCCATCTCCACCAGCTTGGCCATCGGAAAGCCCGACCATGGGATCGCCATCGACCAGGCCTCGACGCAGCGGTGGCGATAGAGCCGCTCCTCGAGCGACACCTTCTTGAGAAGGTCGTCAATGTCGAGTTCCTGTTCTTTCTCCACCATACCGTCGAGCTTGACCGTCCACGGCCGCAGTTTCAGGGCCTGTGAAGCGCGCACGACATTCTTGGTCGATCCGAATTCGTAGAAATTGTTGTAACTGGTATTGATTTTTTCCTCGGTCACCGGGCGGTCGAGCACATATTTCTCGTTGCGCTTGGCCGGGTAGAGGCCGGCGGTCGGATCCGGCAAGTCCGAAATGCGCTGGGCCCGTGCGGCCCCGGGAGCCAGCGACAGCGCGGCGGCGCCGGCAATGGTCGCCCCGGTTGCAGCCAGGAAGGTGCGTCGGTCGAAAAACAGGTGTTCGGGGGTCGCAAGGCTTTCTGGGATTTCCCAGCCGCGGCGGCGAATCACATGCATGGATGGCTCCTTCGGATCAGATGCCGTTTGAAGTAATGATACGCCAGTTCGGCGGCAATTCACAGGTGTGGGATACGACTGTGATGTAACGTTTTCGAAACTTCGACGAATAGGGCAAAAGGCCGCACGGGAAACGCATTGAGACTTCGTAGGATGGGTAGAGGTAAATCGCGTTCTTCACGCAATTTGCCGAAACCCATCATTTCCGGAGCTGCCAAGGCCCATGATGGGTTTCGCAAAAAAAGCGCGTAAAGAAAAACGCGCTTTTTTTGCTCTACCCATCCTACGCCGCTACGGCCGCGGCCTTCCTGGCCGCGATGATCTGGTCGGCATTACGGCCCGTCAATTCCGCCATGTGATCGAACTTGAACGTGAAACTTCCGACGCCGGCAGTCGCCGACCGGATTTCGACGATCAATTCGCCGATCTCTGCCTCCGGCATCTGCACCCGCACCACGTCCCAGCCGTCCCAGCCCTCGCGGGTGTCGAAACCCAGGATATGCCCGCGCCGGCCGGACATGAGGGCATTCATCTTGGCGGTTGCTTCGGAGGGCAGGACAATTTCGACCTGAAAGATCGGTTCCAACAACACGGGCTGGCATTGTGGCAGCCCCTCGACCATACCGATGCGGCCGGCTTGGCGGAACGCCATGTCCGAGGAATCGACGTCATGATAGGAACCGTCGATCAATTTCACCGCGACATCGACGACCGGGAACCCAAGCGGTCCATGCTTGAGCGAGTCGATGACGCCCTCTTCCACGGACCCGAAGAAATTGCGCGGCACGACACCGCCCTTGATTTCTTCGGTGAAAACGAAGCCCGAACCGCGCGGCAATGGCTTGATATCGAGCACGACATCGCCGAACTGCCCATGGCCGCCGGATTGTTTTTTGTGACGTCCGCGCTGCACAACCGGCTTCTTGATGGTCTCCCGGTATCCGACGGTCGGCTTGCGGGTCGTGATGGCAACACCGAACCGGTCGGCAAGCCGCTCGGTCGCAACCCGCAAATGCATTTCGCCCTGCCCCCAGGCCACCGATTCCTGCGCTTCCGGATTGTTCACGATGCTGACCGAAGGATCCTCTTCAATGAGCTTGTGCAAGGCCTGTCCCAGCTTGACGTCGTCCTTGCGCTCCTTGGCAGCGACCGCGATGGCGAGGACCGGAGACAGGGGTGAAGCCTTGACCAGCGACGGATGCGGCTGCTTGCCGATCGATAGTGTGTCGCCCGTGTTGGCATGATCGAGCTTGCCGAGCGCGACAGTTTCCCCGACGTTGGCAGGTCCACGTTTTTCCGTCGCCTGGCCGACGATCTTGAAGATGCCGGCAATGCGACCCGCCTCTCCTTCGGGCGTACTGAAGGTGGCGCTGTCCGGTATTTGACCGTTGAGCACACGGACGACCGACATCTTGCCGCCATGAGCCGTGTGAAAACTTTTCATCACATAGGTGACGACATCGTGATCTGCTTTGACGCCAAGACGTGCGGCTGTTGCAACCACATCAGGCGTTTCATGACGCAGAGCCTTCATCAATCGCAGCACGCCGTTGGTGCGGCTCGCCGAGCCCATCAGCACCGGGCAGACGAGGCCTTCGCGCAATTCCTTGGCGAGGTCGTCGAACACCTTGTCGGCGGGTGGCTGAATGTCACCGAGCAACTGCTCCATCAACTCGTCGTCGTGATCCGCCAGGGTTTCGAGCATCGAGAACCGCGCGGTCTTTTCGCGATCGAGCACATCGCCTTCCAGTCCCACAACCTCAGACGGCGCATGTTCCTTGTAAACGAAGGCCCGTTCGAGCGCGAGGTCTACAAAGCCCGTGATGATGTCGCCGGCAAAGGTCGGAATTTGCCGCAACAGCAATTTGGAGCGCGACGCTGGTTGTAACAACTGGAGAACGTCGTGAATGGTGGAGTCCGCCTTGTCGATCTTGTTGAGAAACAAGAAATGCGGTATATTCAAATCCTCGAGTTCACGCA
This sequence comes from Xanthobacteraceae bacterium, assembly GCA_035300505.1. Classification (GTDB taxonomy): domain Bacteria; phylum Pseudomonadota; class Alphaproteobacteria; order Rhizobiales; family Xanthobacteraceae; genus VAZQ01. Next base: position 11,186 of record DATGVJ010000088.1, on the reverse strand, counting down.
GGATGAGCCGCAGTTGCGCAATCTTCTTCTCATCCATTTCGCAGACCACGACCGCCGCATCGACTGCCGGTAGGGCGGCCCGCATGTCATGGGCAAATTCCACGGAGCCCGGACAATCGACGAAGGTATAAGTGTCGCCCATGAATGTCGTGGTGGCGACCGATAGTTCGACACTCATCGTATGATGACGTGCCTCTTTGCTGGAGTCACCGACCGTGGTGCCAGCCTCCACCGTACCTTGCCGTTGGATCGCGCCGGTGCGCGCGAGGATCGCTTCGAGAAGCGTCGTTTTTCCGCTTTGGAACGGGCCCACCAGCGCTATACACCGTGGACCCGCCGCTCTTGTGCCGTTCTTGCCGTTGTTGCCGTTCTGTGCCATCTCCGCCTCCCTGGTTGGATGCGGCCTTCTTGGAACAATAAGGGCCGGACCTGCTATCGTTTCAATATAAGGGGCGGTTGGCAAGAGGCTAGTTTTCCATACGCCCGGATGGCAAGACACCAAGCCAACAGCCTCTCGCGCCATTGGTAGATGAAAGCAAATCCAATCTAAACCAGAAAGATCGACATGCGATTATGGTCAGCCCTGATTTCCCTTAGGATTTTTTTGGTGTCGCTGTCAGTGCTCGACGTCGAAACAATCGTCGGCACCGCGGCCGCACAGGTGAGTGACATCAAACCGCCGGTCGCCGCCCGCCGGCCGGTAACATTGAAGTCACATGGTATTGAACGTACCGACAACTATGGCTGGCTGCGTGACACAAATTGGCGCCAGGTCATGGAAGAACCGACACGCCTTTCACGCGAGATCAACGAGCATATTGCGGCTGAGAATGGCTATGCGGATGCCATGCTGGCACCCCTTGCTCCTCTGCGCGCCGAACTCATTGCTGAGATGAAGGGGCGTATCGTGCAAGACGATTCCGGTGTCCCGCAACGCGACGGCCCTCATGCCTATTGGCGGAAATTCATACCCGGCGCCGACCACCCGCAGTTGATGCGATCGCGGGCAGACGGCACGTCCGAGGAGGTATTGGTCGACGGCGCCGCGCTCGCCGCCGGAAAGTCCTACTTCTCCTTCGGAAGCTTCCATCACAGTCCCGACCACCGTCTCTACGCCTACATGGTGGACGAGACCGGTTCGGAAAGCTTCCAACTGCGCATCCTCGACATCGGAGCAAAACGCAATCTGCCGGAAGTTATTTCGAAGGTCACCGACTTCACCTGGGCCGGCGACAACATGACGCTGTTCTATGTGCGGCACGACGACGATCATCGGGCGCGTTTCGTCTATCGACATCGCCTGGGGACCGACCCCGCCAAGGATTCGCTGGTCTACACAGAGAAAGATTTGGGCTTCGAAGCATCGGTCGGTCTCACACGCAGCGGGCGGTTCGTGACGATCGCGACCGGGAGTTCCGATACGTCCGAAGCCTACCTGATCGATGCGCTGCGACCAAATAGCAAACCGGTTCTTGTTGCCAGGCGAAAACCGAACCTGCGCTACTATGTCGACGACTGGAGCGACCGTCTTGTCATCCGCACCAATGCCAACGGGGCCGAAGACTTCAAGATCGTCACCGCGCCGTTGTCCGCGCCGGGACCGCGCAACTGGCTTGACCTTGTGCCGCATCGGCAAGGCCGTCAGATTCTCGGGGCCATGCCGTTCGCGCGCCACCTCGCAACGTTGGAACGTGACAACGGAATCGAACGCCTTGTCATTCGCCGCAAATCGGACGGTGCTTCGCACCCGATTACGTTCAATGAAGAAGCCTATGACCTCGATTTTGCAGGTTCATATGAATTCGACACGAGCACGTTGCGATTTTCCTATTCTACACCGGCAACACCCGACCGCATCATCGACTATGACATGGAAAGCCGGCAGAGCGTCCTACGCAAGGAGCAGAAAATTCCGAGCGGTCACGAGCCGTCAAACTACGTGGTGCGACGGCTCTCGGTGACCACCGCTGATAACGAAGAGGTGCCGATCACATTGCTGCATCGCAAAGACCTCGTTCAAGACGGTTCAGCGCCGTTATTTCTGGAAGGCTACGGCGCCTATGCGTTTGTGTTCCCGACATCCTTCGACTCGCACATTCTTTCACTGGTCGACCGTGGCTTCGTTTATGCAATCGCCCACATACGTGGCGGCCTGGAAAAAGGCGAGCGCTGGCGCAACGCCGGTCGCCGCTACAACAAGATGAATTCGTTCAACGACTTCATCGCGGCCGCCGAGCATCTCATCAAGCAGGGTTATACGACGAAGGGGCGCATCGTGGCGCGCGGCGATTCCGCTGGCGGCCTGCTCATGGGTGCGGTCGCCAACATGCGCCCCGATCTGTTCGCCGGCATCATCGCGCGCGTCCCCTTCGTCGATGCCATCAACACCATGCTCGACGAAACATTGCCGCTCACGGTGAGCGATTTTCCCGAGTGGGGAAATCCGAAAAAAGACCTGATGGCCTACCGCACCATCGCGAGCTATTCACCCTATGACAACATCAAACCGCAAGCGTACCCGCCCATGCTGGTGACGGCCGGGATCAGCGACCCCCGTGTGCAATATTGGGAGCCGGCAAAATGGGTGGCCAAATTGCGGGAAATGAAGACGAATGATTCCCGCATCATGCTCGTCACCCGCATGTCGGCGGGTCACTTCGGCGCCTCCGGCCGCTTCACGGAACTCGACGAAGTGGCGCTCATCCAGGCCTTTGCGCTCGACGTGGTAGGCGCGCATGGTTCACCGACTTCCCCGACCCCTGGCAGGTAGCGACGTGAGTAGTTGCCACCGCTGTATTGTAAAAGGGACATGATGACTTTGGTATTTTCAAATGCTATCATGATAGCATGGGAGGTGGCATGGCTCAGTTGATCGTTCGCGACCTGGATGACGGCATCAAGCGCCAGCTGCAGAGACGCGCTCGCCTTCACGGCCGCTCCATGGAAGAGGAAGTTCGTGACATCCTGCGCGATGCGGTCAAGGACGAGCCGCGCCATCGAGGCGGATTTGGCACTGAAGCCACGAAGCTATTCAAAGGCATCGGGCTGGAAAAGCCTATTCCTGAACTTCGTGGCTTTCAACTAAAGCCTGCCAAGTTCGACTGATGATGATCCTCGATACGAATGTCGTGTCGGAACTGATGGTCGCCGAGCCGAACCCAGGAGTGGTCGCTTGGCTCGATCGGCAAGCTCGGACGTCCCTCTGGACGACGTCAATCACGGTCCTTGAAGTTCGTTACGGCCTCTCAATAATGCCGGCCGGAAAGCGCAGAGCTGCGCGGGAGGCGGCGTTTGCCCGGCTGATCGCGGACGCGCTCGAAGGCCGCGTGCTCGCCTTCGATCATGCGGCCGCAATCGAAACGGGATTGCTGATGGGGGCTCGCCATCGAGCCGGCAAGCCCGGCGAATTGCGCGACACAATGATCGGCGGCATCGCGCTCGTCGCGCGAGCCACGCTCGTGACCCGTAATGTCCGGCATTTCGACGATCTCAATGTGACGGTCGTCGACCCTGGAACGCCTGACAGGCTTTTTCAGTCGCGCAGAGCCCGCCCTACCGCCCCGGATAAAGCTGCAAGTCGGCGACGCCGAGAGCCAAGTTGAGCCCGGATTGGCCGGTCAAGGAGAGCGGCTGCAACGCGACGGTTCGATTGGAACCGCCGAGGAGCACATTGGCGCCGAGCCCAAGGACAACAGTTGCCTGGCCGCTCGCACCGGCGTAGTCGCCGGCCAGCGCACCGCGCCCCCCGTAAGTGTCGGCAAATACCGCCCACACCATCGATTGGCGGCCCGTGGCACCGATATCGAGCCCAAATTTGCGGATTGATCCGCCGTAGTATTCAACCGGGCCCGGTCGGTCAGGCGTGAAGACGCACGAGACCCTCTTCACGGACCCGATGATCCAGCCCCAGCCCCCCGATACATCGCAGTCGAGCGTGCCGGCCTTCACCCGCTGGGCGCTGGCTGGACCGGTTATTGCGACCGAAAGCACGAGCGCAGCTGCGCCAATTAGAATTCGCTTCATTAAACCCCTCCTCAAACGCAACCTTCCCCACACAGGCACTGCAATACAGCGACTGAACCCATCCATATTAACCAAAAACCCGCTGGGAGTCGCGCCCCGCAATGATGTTCTCCCCCTGTGTACAACTTCCACAGGGGTTCCTTGTTCAACCCAGACGTTGCGGCGTGCCTATTTCAAGTTCCCGCAGAAGCGCTGGATGCGACTGCAGGCCTCTTCCAGGACCGGGGTCGCGACGGCGTACGAAATGCGAAACGCCGGACCAAGCCCGAACGCGCTCCCATGCACGACCGCAACACCCTCCTCGTCAAGGAGCGCAGTTACGAAGTCCTGGTCGGTTTCGATCTTCTTGCCCGAGCGCGCGGTACGTCCGATCGCACCTTCGCAGGACGGATAGACGTAAAACGCACCTTCCGGCGTCGGCGTGCGCAGGCCCTTGGCCTGGTTGATCATGGAGACGCAGAGATCGCGGCGTTCCTTGAACACTTTGTTGTGCTTGGGGATGAAATCCTGCGGCCCATTCAATGCTTCGACCGACGCCCATTGGGCAGCAGCGTTTGCATTGGTGGTCGATTGCGATTGCAGCGTCGCCATCGCCTTGATGAGGTGCTCCGGGCCGCCCGCGTAACCGATGCGCCAACCGGTCATGCAGTAGGCCTTCGACACGCCATTGAGCGTGAGCGTGCGCTCGTAGAGCCCGGGCTCGATCTGCGCCGGGCTGAAGAACTTGAAGTCGTCATAGACGAGATGCTCGTACATGTCGTCGCTGAGCGTCCATACATGCGGATGGCGCATCAGCACGTCCGTAATGGCCTTGAGTTCGTCACGGCTGTAGGCCGCGCCGGTCGGGTTCGACGGCGAATTGAAGATGAGCCATTTGGTATTCCGGGTGATCGCCTTTTCGAGCGCTTCCGGCTTCAACTTGAAACCGTCTTTCATCCGGGCCTCGACCGGCACAGGCGTCGCTCCGGCGAGCAGCACGATGTCGGGATAGCTCACCCAATAGGGCGCCGGGATGATGACCTCGTCGCCTGGATTGAGCGTCGCCATCAGGGCATTGAACAATACTTGTTTGCCGCCGGTGCCGACGATGATCTGGCTTGGCTTATAGTCGAGGCCATTCTCGCGCTTGAATTTGCCCGCGATCGCAGCCTTGAGCTCCGGAATGCCGTCGACGGCCGTATATTTGGAAGCCTTGCCGGCGTTGATCGCATTGATCGCCGCCTGCTTGATATTATCGGGCGTGTCGAAGTCGGGCTCGCCAACCCCAAGACCGATCACGTCACGGCCGGCGGCCTTGAGGGCGCGTGCCAAGTCGGTCACCGCGATGGTTGGCGATGGCTTGATGCGCATCATCGAGTCGGCGAGAAACGCCATAGTGGTCTCCGCTAAATATCGCCGCTTCTATCCATTTCTTTGGAATCAAGCGGCATTGTCTTCATTACCGCGTTCCTAATGGTCCGAAGCCCTGACAGCAAGACCCAAGAACCTAACGACCGCGTTAACTCGTCGTTAACCGCATTCACAAAATCGCCCTCATTCGTCGATGGCTTTGCCCCAGTCTGGACCCAACCCGGCCGGTATCAGGATGCAATCTGAAGGTGGGGGACATTGACGAGCGACACAGCGACAAGCAACCAGAGAGCAAGATGTCCACAAACCGAACGGCGGAACTAAAATTCATGTGCGTCGCCAAAATTCAGGTCGCTGCAACGTCTGGCAAGGTATCGGCGCGCCCGACCGCCGCTTTTGAACTCATCGCAATCGTCCTGCTCGCCCTCTCGACACTCGTCGCGGTCACTACGGTTTCCATCGGAATCGCACGCGCCGACCTGTCAATTGTGACCCGCGCCGCAAATTGAGGCCGCAATCTATTTCGGCTCGCGCGACTGATTTCCTGATATCATATTGGTAACCGCGCGAAGCTACGGTTCTTGCCACCATCTCTCGTCGATCACGGGACGCAACTATGAGATTGATCGTCGTTGGCGCAATCCTGGTCGGCACAATCCTGACAATCCTGTCCGTGAAAATGCCTGCCCAATCCCAACGGATTTTTGCATCCTCGGCGGGCAATCTTAACGTCGAGACAGTCGTAAGCGGGATCAGCTATCCCTGGGCGCTCACCTTCCTGCCGGACGGCCGCATTCTCCTCACGGAACGACCCGGCCGGATGCGGATCGCCACGCGCGACGGCAAGCTTTCGAGCCGCCTTGCCGGCCTACCAAAGGTCTTTGCGGTAGGCCAGGGCGGTCTGCACGACGTCGTGCTCGACCGAAGCTTTGCGGAAAACAACACGATCTATTTCTGCTTCGCCGAGCCACTTGCAAAAGGCGCGCGCACCTCACTGGCGCGCGCTCAACTCGTCACGACAGGCACACCACGGCTCGCCAATGTCAAAGTGATCTTCCGGCAGGAGGGGCCCTTGTCTGCCGGCAATCACTTCGGCTGCCGCATCGCGCAAAGCCCCGATCGCAATCTGTTCCTGACCATGGGCGACCACGGCCTTTACCCCACAGAAGCGCAAAACCTCTCCAATCATTTGGGCAAGATCATTCGCATCCGCCCGGATGGCAGCGTACCGCGGGACAACCCCTTCGTCGGCCGTGCGGGAGCAAAGCCGGAAACCTGGAGCTATGGCCATCGCAATGCGCAAGGAGCGGCCATCCATCCGCAAACCGGCAAGCTTTGGATGCACGAGCACGGGCCGCGCGGCGGCGACGAGATCAATATTCCGGAGGCCGGCCGCAACTACGGCTGGCCGGTGATCGGTTACGGCATCGACTACAGCGGTGAGAAGATTCACGAGGACACCCACAAGGCCGGCATGGAACAGCCGGTCAAATATTGGGTCCCCTCGATCGCCCCTGCCGGCATGGCTTTCTACGACGGGGACCTGTTTCCGGCCTGGCGCGGCAATCTGTTCGTCGGCGCCATGGCGGGACAGGCCCTGGTCCGCCTGGTCATTGACGGCGAGACGGTTGGAACCGAGGAACGGCTCCTACAAGAACTTGGCGAGCGCATCCGCGACGTGCGCGCGGGCCCGGACGGCGCGCTCTGGCTCGCAACCGACGACACGGCCGGCCGGATATTGCGGGTTACACCGGCGAAGTGACGATGGCATCCGGTCGTGATAGTATGGCCGGGACAGTAGGAGTGATTTCTCGAAGGTGCAAGCTACGCTTCAGTGTGACTAGAACATTTCCCGATTAGGTTGACCATGTCCTGAGTTGGCGGGATACGCGGCGCATTGAATGTGAATCTCCCGATTCAGCCTTTTCGGGAAATGCTCTAATCGTCGGCCTCAATCATTTGGAGGCAATCGGTATCGCAGGATGTGCACTTCATCGTCCTCATCGAGCACAATCTCGAGAACCTGATTTACACAATCGGCATCTGTGCTGAGTTCGTGCAATGCTTGCTCAAAAAGTTCAAGCTGCATGTCAATATTCATCCCTTCCGGCCCATTGAGGCAGATAAGCCCCGCGTGGATCGCAACATCCGCATATTGTCCCTTGGACCCGGGATTCGACGTTGGTCCACGAAAATCCACGGAGTTCTTCGTCACGAATGTCCAATCACCATCAACGATGAAGGGTTTCAGTTCCCAATCCTTCCTGCCGCCGAGCTTCCTCCAAACAACGTGCGATGACTCACCATACCCCCTCGCGTGAGCGAGCTTGGCCAATTCGGGGCTAAGACATTCATCAATCAGGAATTTCAACCACCATTCCCGCCAATCCTACGGCGAGAAACACGGCGATCGGATATGATCGCCGTCCCAATCGGGAGCGCGCGACCGGAACGCGGTCGCCCACGCGATGGATTGGCTTCGGCAAAGATCGTGGCAAGTTCGACCTTCCGTGCATCGAGATTTGGATAGGCAGCAAGAATTCTTTCTAACGGCATTCTTGCCGCCGCAGAAGCCGCGACATCGTACACCGGGATCCGGGTTCCTCGGATCACAGGAGTGCCACTGAGAACGTCAGGAGACGACGTCACCATGGCTCGCGCCGCTTCAAGTCTATCGAGTTGTTCGTTCGTACGCTTCAGGAAGGGAGCAAGATCGATCGTCAGGAATTCATGTTTGACTATCCAATCCTCCTTGAGAAGCGCAGCTGACGCAAGAGCCCCAGATTTGCGAAGGCGAGGTCCTGCCTCCTTGATGGCAAACAGGCGTTCCTCGGACGTCAGTCGATTGGCGCTCTCGAAATAAAACGAAATCAGCGCACAGGCGACAGCCGACACCTGCCGGCCATTGTCGAGCGTGAAGAACTCATCTGGAAGAATACCTTCATCGATAGCGCGATTCACGTCGCGAAGAGTCACGCGCGACACGACGGCGGCTTCCGTGGCTTTCAACATATACGAACTCGCAATCATAGCTGCATCCATTAAATCATCCGATGCATCGGAATATATATTGGAGGAAGACGGTTTGCAAGATTACTGTCAATTCGCCGTCCACCGAAAAATGAGGGCCTGAAGACATCGCCACGCCCGGCGGCCCGCCTCATTCAAATTGATGGGATGCGTGTTGTACGTAAAGGCGGAGTTGTCCGCCCGTGCCTCATTTAGCCCAATGGGCGGTGCGCTGGATCCGAAACGCGTTTCTTCGGCAAACCAAAGGTCCGGGTGCGATCAAGTCGAGCACGGGCCATGGCCAGAAAACGCCACGAGCCGGGTTGACGCGGCGGGACCCTCCCCTGTAACCAACCCCATGTTCACTCGCTTCGAGCGCTACATAAATCCCACAGCCGTGCCGGAAAATCCCGAGCCGCCGGCGGGGCTTGTCGCTTTTTTGTGGCACTTTGCCAGGCAGGCCAAGGCGCTGTTCGTGGCACTGTTCATCATCGAGTTCTTCGTCGCGCTCACCGACAGTGCGGTGCCGTGGTTCATGGGCCGTGTCGTCACGATGGTGACCACAATCCCGCCCGAACGGTTCCTTGCGGAAACTTGGCCCTGGCTCGTCGGCATGGCGCTCGTCATCGTGGTCGCGCGCCCCTGCATCATCCTGTTGCGCTATCTGGTCAACAACCAGGCGATCGCGGGCCCCTTCGGCAGCCTTATCCGCTGGCAGGGGCACTATCACGTCGTGCGCCAGAGCTGGACGTTCTTCCAGAACGATTTTGCCGGACGCATCTCAAATCGCGTGATGCAGACCGGCCCCAGCGTGCGCCAGACGCTGGTCGCCACCGTCACGGCGCTCTGGTACATCCTGGTCTACGGCGTCACGGCGATCGTCATGACGGCAGCGGCCGACGCTTGGCTGACACTGCCGATCTTCGCCTGGTTTGCGGGCTACATCGCACTGCTGTTGTATTTCGTGCCGCGCATGCGCGACCGTTCCAAGATCAGTTCCGAGGCGCGCTCGGCGCTGGTCGGCCGCATTGTCGACAGCTACACTAACATCCTGACCGTCAAACTGTTTGCGCGACCGCGCGACGAAGACAACTACGTCCGCGAGGCGATCGAACTCCACACCGACAAGTTTCTTCTGGGCCAGCGGCTGCTGACGATGTTCGGCACGCTGCTCAATTTGCTCAATGCGCTGCTGATCGCCGGCACCGGCTCCATCGCGATTTGGCTCTGGCTGCGCGGCGCGGTCGAGGTCGGCGCCATCGCCATGGTGCTGCCGCTGACGCTCCAGCTCACCAACATGTCGCGCCAGATCGCAGTACAGATTGCCGACCTGTTCGAAGAGCTCGGCATCGTGCAGGAAGGCATGATGACCATCGCGCGGCCGCTGCAGCTTGTCGACAAGCCGGACGCCAAGCCGCTCATCGTGTCACGCGGCGAAGTGGCTTTCGAGAACGTGCGCTTTGGCTATGGTCGCGAGATCGGCGTTTTGGAAGGATTCTCGCTCAACGTAAAGCCCGGCGAAAAGATCGGCCTGGTCGGACGGTCTGGTGCCGGCAAATCGACGGTCGTCAATCTGCTGTTGCGCTTTTTCGATCTGGAAGGCGGACGCATCGTCATCGACGGCCAGGATATCTCGCAGACGACGCAGGAGACTCTGCGCGCGCAGATTTCCATGGTGACGCAGGATACGTCCCTGCTGCATCGTTCGATCCGCGAAAACATCCGTTACGGCCGCCCGGAAGCCATCGACGCCGAGATCGTCAAGGCCGCACAGCTCGCCCACGCGGAGGAATTCATCCATCAACTGGAAGACTGGCGCGGACGGCGTGGCTACGATGCCCAGGTGGGCGAGCGTGGCGTGAAACTCTCCGGCGGCCAGCGCCAGCGCATTGCGATCGCACGCGTCATTCTCAAGAACGCCCCCATACTCGTGCTCGACGAAGCCACCTCCGCGCTCGACAGCGAAATCGAGGCCGCCATCCAGCAGAGCCTCGATACCCTCATGGCCGGCAAGACCGTGATCGCTATCGCACACCGGCTCTCAACCATTGCACGCATGGATCGCCTCGTCGTGCTCGACCGCGGCCATATCGCAGAACAGGGCACGCACGACGCTCTGCTCAAGCTCAACGGGCACTACGCTGCGCTGTGGCGCCGACAGTCGGGCGGCTTCATCGACGCCGGCGACATGCAGGCGGCCGAGTAGTGCGGGCGCTGCCAGAGTTCGCAACGTGACGAAAGGATGCTTGACATTTCGGCCGCAATGCCCAAATAACACCACGTCCTGACGAACGCGCTGCCCACCCTTATCACTGGCGATTTTGCCCCGCTGATCCCGATGATCACGCGGGCTTTAGGCGTTCGTCATTTACAATCGAAGGAGGAGCGTCATGCGTGAAGATATGGCGCGCGTGATTGTCGAGCGTCCGCGCAACGGAGGCCACAACAACCGGCCAGGCCGCCGCCAGGAATACGGAGACCTGCCCGCGCATGAAGGCATGCGGCGGCCATGGGCGCTGCGTGGCGACGAAAAAGGACTCAACGAGAATCTCGCGCCGCTGCGTCGCTATCTGGCGCGCCAGGTCGGTCGCCCGTGGAGCAAGGTCTATTCGGAAATCGCCGCACATCTTCGCGTCGATAGTGCCGTGCAGCAGCATGTCCGCGATCATCTCCGTGATTTCGTGGCGGTGACGCCACGCCGGAACATCAGAACTTGGCATGCGTCCTTTCGCGGCGGTCTGTGGTGGCAAGAACTCTATGTCGATCCTGCGACCGGACTTCTCTGCCGTACCGACCGGTTGCCG